>CAJUFP010000140.1 GCA_910585645.1 uncultured Hungatella sp.
ATCTGAACCCGAACGGCACACAGCCTCCCTTCCCTCCCTGGCTCCACGACTAACTTCGCCTTTGCTCACTCAACAATACACCAATTATCCGACTCAGGGAAAACGAGAGGCAGGTGATGACATGGACAAAAAGAGCAGACAAGGACCGTCGGGATGCGAAAGCTGCGCAAACTATGTATATGATGAGGAGTATGATTACTATGTGTGCGAGGCAGATCTGGACGAGGATGAGATGGCCAGGTTTTTGCTTGATCACAGATTTGACTGTCCCTATTACCACTCAGGGGACGAATATCTGGTGGTCCGCCATCAGATGTGAAATCGGTCCGGATTGCGGCGTGCCAGGGAAAGCACGCCATAATGCCGGGGATGCCGATGGTACAATCTTAGTTTAAGAACAAATAAAAAGAAAGAGAGAAGACAAGATGAAAGAACTGGAAAAAACCTACAATCCTTCTGCCATTGAAGGAAAGCTGTATCAAAAATGGCTGGACAAAAAATACTTTCACGCGGAGCCCAACCCGGACAAGAAGCCTTTTACCATTGTGATGCCGCCGCCAAACATTACAGGGCAGCTGCATATGGGCCATGCCCTGGACAACGCCATGCAGGATATTCTGACCCGGTACAAGAGGATGCAGGGATATGAGGCTTTGTGGCAGCCGGGGACAGACCACGCGGCTATCGCCACGGAGGTAAAGGTCATCGAGAGCCTGAAAAAACAGGGGATCGAGAAGGAGGACCTGGGCCGGGACGGATTTCTGGAGAAATGCTGGGACTGGAGAAAGGAGTACGGCGGGAAGATCATCAACCAGCTTCACAAGTTAGGCTCCAGCGCGGACTGGGACAGGGAGCGGTTTACCATGGACGAGGGCTGTTCCAGGGCGGTTCAGCAGGTGTTTATCAAGCTGTATGAGAAGGGGTATATTTACAAAGGCTCCCGCATCATCAACTGGTGTCCTGTGTGTAAGACTTCCATCTCCGACGCGGAAGTGCTCCATGAAGACCAGGATGGGTTCTTCTGGCATATCAATTACCCCATTGCCGGGGAAGAGGGGCGGTTTGTGGAGATCGCCACCACCAGACCGGAGACACTTTTGGGGGATACGGCGGTTGCGGTGAACCCGGAGGACGAGCGGTATCAGGATCTTGTGGGGAAGACTTTAAAGCTGCCGCTCACAGACAGAGAGATCCCGGTGATCGCGGATTCTTACGTGGACAAGGAGTTTGGGACAGGATGCGTGAAGATCACGCCGGCCCACGACCCCAACGACTTTGAGGTGGGAAAACGACATGGTCTGGCGGAGATCAATATCATGAACGACGACGCCACCATCAATCTGCCCGGCAGCAAGTACCACGGCATGGACCGGTATAAGGCCAGAAAGGCTATGGTGGAGGATCTGAAAGAGCTGGGACTTTTGGTGAAGGTGGTTCCCCACGCCCACGCCGTCGGAATTCATGACAGGTGCAAGACCACAGTGGAGCCTATGGTAAAGCCGCAGTGGTTTGTGAAGATGGAGGAGATGGCAAAGTCCGCCATCGAGGCCTTAAAGACAGGGGAGTTAAAATTTGTGCCGGAAAGCTTTGGCAAGACCTATCTCCACTGGCTGGAGGGAATCAGGGACTGGTGCATCTCCAGGCAGCTGTGGTGGGGCCACAGGATCCCGGCCTACTACTGTGATGAGTGCGGGGAGATCGTGGTTGGGGAAGAGAAGCCGGCAGACTGTCCAAAATGCGGGTGCAGCCGTCTGACTCAGGATGAGGACACCCTGGACACCTGGTTCAGCTCCGCCCTGTGGCCCTTCTCCACCCTGGGATGGCCTGAAAATACGAAAGACCTGGAATATTTTTACCCCACAGATGTGCTGGTGACCGGGTATGACATTATCTTCTTCTGGGTCATCCGCATGGTATTTTCCGGTATTGAGCAGACAGGGAAGGTTCCCTTCCACACAGTGCTGATCCACGGCCTTATAAGGGATTCCCAGGGGAGGAAGATGAGCAAATCCCTTGGAAACGGCATTGACCCTCTGGAGGTTATCGAGAAATACGGGGCGGACGCCCTGCGCATGACCCTGCTTACGGGAAATGCCCCTGGCAATGACATGCGGTTCTACTGGGAGCGTGTGGAGAACAGCCGGAACTTTGCCAACAAGATCTGGAACGCCTCCCGGTTTATTATGATGAACATGGAGAAGGCTCCAAATGCCAGGGCTGAACTTACGGACCTTACCATGGCGGATAAGTGGATCCTGTCCAAGGCCAATGCCCTGGCAAAAGAGGTGACGGACAACATAGACCGGTATGAGCTGGGGATCGCTCTCCAGAAGGTGTATGATTTTGTGTGGGAGGAGTTCTGCGACTGGTATATTGAGATGGTGAAGGCCAGGCTGTGGAGCGACGAGGATACCACCAAGGAGGCGGCTGTGTGGACCCTTAAGACGGTGCTGATCCAGTCCTTAAAGCTTCTCCACCCCTACATCCCCTTTGTGACAGAGGAGATCTTCTGCAATCTCCAGGAGGAAGAGGAGTCCATCATGATCTCCGCATGGCCGGGTTACCGTCCGGAGTGGGATTTTCCAACAGAGGAGCATGAGGTTGAGACCATGAAAGAGGCGGTCAGGAGCATCCGCAATGTGCGCGCTTCCATGAACGTGCCGCCCAGCAAGAAAGCCAAGGTGTATGTGGTCTCCCAGAAGCAGGAGGTTCTGGATATCTTTGAGAGAGGCAAGGCGTTTTTCGCCATGCTGGGGTATGCCAGCGAGGTGGCGCTTCAGAAGGATAAAGCGGGAATCGGTGACGACGCGGTATCCGCGGTGATCCATCAGGCCAATATCTATATGCCATTTGCGGAGCTGGTGGATCTGGACAAGGAGATCGGGCGGCTTAAGAAGGAGGAGGAGCGGCTTTCCAAAGAGCTTGCCAGGGTAGACGGGATGCTGAACAACGAGAAATTTGTCAGCCGGGCGCCTAAGGACAAGATTGATCAGGAGAAGGAGAAACAGGCCAAGTACCGGCAGATGATGGAGCAGGTGAAGGAACGGCTGGCGCAGCTGGGACAGTAGGCCGGGGCTTTTCGGACGTATTGCAAAAAGACTGGAAGATGTGACGGCAGGGATCGTTTGGGTATGATCCCTGCCGTTTTTCTGACGTCAAAAGGGTTACAAGATGTCAGTTTATGTGGTTATTCTTCGAAAAAAAAAGGTTGCATATTGGTTTACATATATTATAATAAAACATAGCCGGTTTTCAGCGGTTTGTGACCGAAAGGCTGTCTGTAAAGACAGGAAAGGAAAACCGGAACCATAGAAAGACAGGCGCGGACAGGGGGCGGATGAGTATGACAGGGCAGGAAGCCAGGCAGTATCTGGAGGAGATCCCCATGTGGGCGTCGAAGAAGAACAGCCTTCAGGATATCAGGGATTTTCTGGGAAGAATGGGGAATCCGGACAGGGGGATGGAGATCATTCACGTGGCCGGGACCAACGGGAAAGGCTCTGTGTGTTCTTACCTTTCTTCCATCCTGGTACAGGCAGGGTACCATACGGCGGCTTTTATCTCCCCTCATCTGATCTGTGTAAAAGAGCGGTTCCTTCACAATGGCAGGCCGGCAGAGGAAAAGGAGTTTCTCGGCGCGTTTGAGCGGGTGAAGGAATTGGCCCGGGTTATGGCGGATGAAGGGTATGCCCGGCCCACCTATTTTGAATTTTTGTTTTATATGTTTATGGACATGGGAGAACGCTGGAAGCCGGATGTGGTGATCCTGGAGACAGGTCTGGGCGGACTGAAAGATACCACCAATGTGGCAGAGCGCCCCCTGCTTTCCGTGATCACGTCCATCAGCATGGACCATATGCAGTATCTTGGCAATACGATTCAGGACATCGCGGCTCAGAAAGCCGGAATTTTAAAATACAAAACGCCTGTGGTTTACGACGCGGGCTGTCAGGAGAGCCGCCGGGTCATCGAGGATACAGGCCGCAGGCTTAGCTGCGCCATGTACCCGGTGGAGCCGGGGCAGCTAAAGGTTATAAGCCGGGATAAGGCGGGGATCCATATAACCGCGAATCTGGACAAAGACAGCATACAGCTTACGATTCCCTCCCAGGCAGACTATCAGGTTATAAACGCCGGACTGGCAATAAGATCTGCCCAGGTTATAAAGGATACAGCCGGGTTTCGTATCCCGCCCAGGGCCATAGCCGAGGGCATAAGGACAAGCTATTGGCCCGGCCGCATGGAGCAGGTCCTCCCGGACGTTTTTCTGGACGGAGCCCACAACGCAGGGGGCATGGAGGCCCTGACCCGCGCCATCAGGGAGATGCAAAAGAAAGACGGGCGCCCTGTATCCCTGATGTTCGGCGTGGCGGAGGACAAAGAATACCACAAGATGATCGGGGAGCTTTGCGGCCGCATAGCAGTCAGCCGCGTCATTGTGGCCCACATGAACACAAAACGCAGCGCGTCGCCAAATGTCCTGGCCAGAGAGTTTACCCAAAAACTCACCTGCCCGGTAGAAGCGTTCGACACAGTAAAAGAAGCCTGGGAGCGCCTTCTCGCGACAAAAGGAGACGGTCTGGCTTTCTGCGCGGGGTCCCTCTATCTGGTAGGAGAAGTAGAGGCTCTGCTGGAGCATGCCCAAGATCAGCTGCAGGACGAGAGGTAACGCGGCAACTAATAACCACACCCAAAAGAGGAAACCAAAAAATTATGATTGATTTTGACGAAGAATTAACCTATTATAAACCTAGCCTGGAGATCGAGGCCATCGAGGATGCCATTGTAAAAAGCGATCTTACGGATATGACGGATATTATGATGGAACTGATCAAAGAGAGAAAAGAGTAATGTATGGATTATGCAAATAGATGCAGGCGGATAGCCAACGGTTATTACAACCAGGGGCTGGAGAAGGCCAAGATACGGGACCTGTCAGGGGCAGCGGAATGTCTGAAAAAAAGTCTCCATTTTCACAAATATCAGACAGACGCCAGAAATCTTCTGGGGCTTATTTACTATGAGATGGGGGAGACTGCGGAGAGCCTGGTGCAGTGGATCATCAGCCTGAACTTACAGCCCGGGGACAACCGGGCGGCGGAGTACATGAACAGGATACAGGGAAAGCTGGGGAGACTGGACGCGGAGAGTCAGAACATCAAAAAGTACAACCAGTCCCTGGGACTTGCAAGGGCAGGCAATGACGACCTGGCTATCTTGCAGCTGAACCGGGTGGTGGAGGTGAATCCCCATTTTGTGAAGGCCCATCTGGTGCTGGCCCTTTTGTACATGCGGCGGGGAGATTACACCAAGGCCGGAAAATCGCTGTACAAGGTATTGCAGATCGACAAAAGCCATCCCAAGGCGCTGTGGTACATGTCCATTGCCAAGGCCCACACAGGCCGGGCGGAGGTGGAGCGGAAAAAGCTGAACAACGCGTTTTCCCACAGGCAGATGCAGGACGACGATATCATCCTGCCTCCCACATACAAGGAGACTACAGGGTGGATGACCATCATCAATATTATGGTCGGTCTGGCCCTGGGCGCGGCGGTGATCTGGTTTCTGGTGATGCCTGCCATGGAGCGGCAGCTGAACCACAGGCACAATGAGGAGATGACAAAGGTTTTAGAGCAGGTAAACCAGAAAAGCCAACAGATCGACGCCCTGGAACAGGAGAAAAGCGCCATGGAGGCGGAGCGCGACGACGCTGTCACAAGTCTCCGGTCCATGGAGGAGAACGAGGAGGGGGTCATCCTTCAGTACCAGCGGCTGGTGCAGATCTTAAAGGCCAGGGAGGCCCAGGATATGAACACAGTGGCTCTGGTGTATTCGGATATGAACGGGGAACTGATCACGGATGAGCCGTCCATGGCCGCGGTGGCGGAGATCCGCACCTACATGGAGACAGAAGGCTTTCAGGTGCTGGCTGGCCTTGGCAATGAGGCCAGGGACAGGGGAGACCAGGAGGCGGCTCTGGACTATTATCAGAAGAGCCTGAACATAAAAGGGGACAACCCTCAGGTGATCTACGATATGGCCATGATCTACCAGGCCAGGGAAGAGCGGGATCAGGCCAATGAGCTGTTTGGCCAGGTGATCATGAACTTTCCCAATACGGAGCTGGCGGCTTTGGCGAAGACGGCAAGGGGCTATTAGAGCGTGTCCCACAAGGCGGGAGTAAACATAAGACACTACAGAAGACGACTTTTTGTGGTGTCTTTTTCTTTTTTAAAACAGGAGCGTATTTTGCGCGGGCACAGAAAGCGAGGAGAGGGATATGAAGGAGCAGGAGTTTCGGTATGAGGCCAAAGGGCATGCCCTGGTGATCCATTTGCCAAAGGAGCTGGACCACCATAATTGCAGGGATCTTAAGGTTGAGACAGATCTGCTGCTGGCGGAAAATTATGTTAAAAAGATCGTATTTGATTTTTCAAAGACCGTGTTTATGGATTCTTCGGGAATCGGGGTTTTGCTGAACCGGTATAAGCAGATGGAGCGCAGCGGCGGGAAGGTGGCCATCTGCGGGGCGGGACCTCAGGTCCAGAGGGTTTTAAATATCGGCGGCATAGGAAAGCTGGTGTGCAGGTATGATTCCATGGAAGCGGCCATGGCAGAGTAGGAAAGGGGAATGGATATGACAGGAGAGGCTAGGCAGCCTATGACAGGCGGAGGGAAGCTGGAGGAAGTGGAGAAGCATATGGAGCGGGAGATTCTGCGGATGGAGGTGGAGAGCCGGTCATCCAATGAGGAATTTGCCAGGGTGGCTGTGGCTGTTTTCATGAGCCGTTTAGACCCTACCATGGAGGAGATCGATGATGTGAAGACCGCCGTGTCGGAGGCTGTGACTAACGCGGTGATCCACGGGTATCAGGGAAAGGACGGGATCATTTACATACAGGTGGCTATAGAAGGGCAGCTTTTGTCTGTGGAGATCCGGGACCTGGGAGTGGGGATCAGGGATGTGGAGAAAGCCATGGAACCAATGTACACCACAGACACTACAGGGGAGCGGTCGGGCATGGGATTTTCCTTTATGGAGGCATTTATGGATGAGGTGCAGGTACGCTCTACGCCGGGGCAGGGAACCTGTGTGATGATGAAGAAGCGTATAGGCAGGTAAACGGTATGGACGAGACGATGAACTTGATCGACAGAGCGCACCAGGGGGATAAAGAGGCCAGAGATCGGCTGGTACTGGACAACATGGGACTGATCTGGAGCATCGTCCGAAGATTTGCGGGGCGGGGGTATGATATGGAGGATCTGTTTCAGATCGGGAGTATCGGCCTGATGAAAGCCATTGACAAATTTGATCTGTCCTATGAGGTGCGGTTTTCGACTTACGCGGTGCCTATGATCGCCGGGGAGGTGAAGCGGTTCCTTCGGGACGACGGCATGATCAAGGTGAGCCGCTCCTTAAAGGAGATGGCCATGAAGGCGAAAATAGCCAGGGAGAGCCTGATTAGCTCTCTGGGGCGGGAACCTACGGTGGAGGAGATCGCCAGACAGATCGGGGCCAGCAAGGAGGAGGTGGCGGCTTCCATGGAGGCGGGGGCGGAGGTGGAATCCCTGTACAAGACCATCCAGAGGGATGATGAAAACGGTCTGTGCCTTATGGACAAGATCGAGGATGAGAACCAGGACCAGGAGCGGCTGTTAAACCATATGGTCTTAAAGGAACTGATCCAGGGGTTAGAGGAGAAGGACCGGGAGATCATCTTACGGCGGTATTTTGAAAATCAGACCCAGACGGAGATCGCCAAAGCCCTGAATATTTCCCAGGTTCAGGTGTCCAGGCTGGAAAAGCGGATCTTAAAACAGATGCGGGAGAGATTTTAATTTTTGACGCATAGGATGTTTTGGAACATGCCATACTATGTTTGACAGCGGCGCTGCGGGGAAATTTTCTTAGTGAAGGGGAAGTTTGTTATGCCTGCTATGCCTGCGGAATGTAAGCTGTTGACAGGCCATGGAGAGCATGGCTTGATCCAAGAGAGAGGAACGGATGTGAGATCGTATGGGATTTTTAAAACATTTGTGGGGATTTTTATTTGTCGTGGCCATGATCCTGATTGTGGGCGGCGTGGTGTGGTATCTGTTGTTTTACGGCGGACCGAGGGACTATACCGGGGGGATGCTGGTGCGGATTTCGGATATGGTAAAGGGGATGGTGTGAGATGAGCAAAAGCCTGTATCTGAAATTGAACCAGATTTCCGAGGTTCATGAAAAGGATGTGTATCTGAAGGATGTGGCAGAGCTTTACAGCGATGATCCGGCCATTCTTGCCAAGTGTCTGGCCCTTAAGGTGAAAAAGATCTCGTCGGACCGGGATCACCGGTATGTGGGAAGCGTGCTGGATGTGATCGGGCTGATCTCCAAGCTGGACCCTTCGATCCAGGTGGAAAATATGGGGGAACAGGATTTTATCATTGATTATCAGAAACCCAGGCAGCCAAGGCTTGGCTGGGAGTGGATAAAGACTGCTTTTGTGTGCGTGATCTGCTTCTGCGGCGCGGCATTTGCCATTATGACGTTTAACAATGACGCCAGCGTGACGGATGTGTTTCGGGAGATCTACCGGATGGTTCTGGGCCATGAGGCCGAGAAGGTTACGGTGCTGGAACTGTCTTATTCTATAGGGCTGGCTCTGGGCGTTATCCTGTTCTTTAACCATTTCTGCGCATGGAAGGTGAACACAGATCCTACGCCTCTTGAGGTGGAAATGCGTCTGTATGAGGATAATATCTCCAAGACCGTGATTCAGAATGACGGAAGAAAGGAGTCTGGTATTGATGTGGATTAAGCTGGCCTTTCTGGCTATGTTTGGGCTCTGCGCCGGGGGGATCATCGCTGCCGGCGTTTTTGCGTTTCTGGCCATCATCGGCGTGTTCCCAAGACTGATCGGAAAGACCGGCACCAAGAGACATATCATGCTGTATGAGACGGTGATCATTCTGGGCGGCATCGCGGGAAATGGGATGGACCTGTTTGAGTTTCCCATACCCGTTGGAGGAACATGGGGATTGGCAATATTTGGCGCGGCGGTGGGGATCTTTGTGGGCTGTCTGGTCATGTCCCTGGCGGAGACACTGAAGACTCTGCCGGTGATCAACAGAAGGATCCATCTGTCTGTGGGGCTTCAGTATGTGATCCTGGCCATCGGGCTGGGGAAGATGCTGGGAGCTATGCTGTATTTTCGTATGGGTATGGGGATGTAGGGACGGAGAGGCAGTTTTTTGGAGCTTAAGAATGTTTTTTGCGCGAAATGGTAAAGTTATTTAAAGGATATATTATTTAGTGAGTAAATCGGCGGTTGTCGTGAAGCCAGACAGAGAAGGGAAGGATGGTTCTGTCCGGGTTCAGATATGCCAAACATTCCGATGAGCCCTTAAAGCGGGAACCACTCGGGTATCAGCCCTCCTGTTTCCCTGGTCTCATCTCCATGGCATAAATTCACCCTGCCAGGACCATCCTTCCCTTCCCTGCCTGGCAAAAGCAGGATTCGCTGGTCAAGATCTGCTCACTTAAGTTGGTTCCGGTAGGGTTGCGATTTCGACCTCGTAGCGGAAAGATATGTGTTTTATCAGCCGCTAGGTTTGCGCATCATATTTATCGGATCAGATTCTGCCTGCCATATTTGGAGTGTCAGTGGGTGTATACGAAGATAAAAACCCGAATCTCCTGATCTATGGAAGAACGGAATCTTCATATTTCTTTCCATTATAGGGAAACAGATTCTTTCGGGTTCACAACAACATCGCCCTAACATCACTCAACAATATACTGAGTCCATAAAAAGCAGCTATTTTTTCACCGCAAAGTTGCGGCAGCGTCCCCTACCGGAAACACCTGAAGTGAGCAAACCTTAACCGGCGAATTCTGGTTTTGCCAGACAGAGAAGGAGAGATGTCCCGGCAGGGTGAATTTATGCCATGGAGATGAGACCAG
>CAJUFP010000141.1 GCA_910585645.1 uncultured Hungatella sp.
AAACAGGAGGGCTGATACCCGACTGGTTCCCGCTTTAAGGGCTCATCGGAATGTCCGGCATATCTGAACCCGGACGGGACATCTCTCCTTCTCTGACCGGCCCTGCGACTAAATCCGCCCTTTGCTCACTAAATAACACTCACCCCTATCGTCACCTCCTCCAGCACATCCAGCAAAACCTTCACCGTATCCAGACTCGTCAGCATGGTAACCCCGTTCTGGCTGGCGCACCGCCTGATAGCCGCCCCGTCCTCATAATGGATCCCTGACAGGATGGCCCTGGTATTGATCACATAGCTGACATACCCGGCCCGGATGGACTCCAGGATCTCCTGGCTCCCCTCGCTTAACTTCCGTCGCGTCCTGGTCCTAATCCCCCGCTCCTTCAGAAAATCCGCCGTCCCCACCGTGGCCTCGATGTTAAATCCCATTTGGTAGAACCTCCGGATCAGAGGCAGCGCCTCCTCCTTGTCCTCGTCCGCCAGCGTCACCATCACGGTGCCGTAATTATTCAGAGTCATGCCGGAGGCGATCATAGCCTTGTACATGGCCCGGTGCAGCTTTTTGTCATACCCGATGGCCTCCCCTGTGGACTTCATCTCCGGCGACAGGTAGGCGTCCATGCCGTCAAGCTTTGAAAAAGAAAATGCCGGAACCTTCACGTAATAGCGGCCCCTCTCCTTTGGATACATCTCCAGGATCCCCTGGTCCTCAAGGCTCCTCCCCAGCATCACCAGGGTCGCGATGTCGGCCAGATGGCAGCCTGTGGCCTTGGACAGAAACGGGACGGTCCGGGAAGACCGGGGATTCACCTCGATCAAATACACCTGGTCCTGCTCGTCCACAATAAACTGGATGTTAAACAACCCCACAATGCCGATGGCAAGGCCCAGCCTCCTTGTGTAGTCCAGGATCACCTCCTTCACCTTGGGAGAAATGGTGACGCTGGGGTACACGCTGATAGAATCCCCGGAATGGATCCCCGTCCTCTCCACCAGCTCCATGATCCCCGGCACGAAAACCTGCCTTCCGTCGCAGACAGCGTCCACCTCCACCTCCCGGCCCCGGATATACCGGTCCACCAAAACCGGCTTATCCTCATTGACCTGGGCCGCGTGCTTTAGATAATGGCGCAGCTGCTCCTCCTTTGCCACGATCTCCATAGCCCTGCCTCCCAGCACAAAGCTGGGCCGCACCAGCACCGGATAGCCGATCTGGCCGGCAGCTTTCACGCCTTCCTCCACCGTGGTTACCGCCTGTCCCTTAGGTCTGTGGATCCCCAGATCCATCAGTAGCTTCTCAAACAGATCCCGGTCCTCCGCCCTGGCAATGGCTTCACACCCGGTCCCGATCATGGTCACGCCCCTTTGGCTTAAAACCTCCGCCAGATTGATGGCCGTCTGTCCCCCCAGAGTGGCGATGACGCCCTGGGGATGCTCCAGCTCGATCACATTCAGCACATCCTCCGCGCACAGAGGCTCAAAGTACAGCTTGTCCGAGCAGGTGTAATCCGTGGACACGGTCTCCGGATTGTTGTTGATGATAATGGCCTCATACCCTGCTTTTTGGATGGTCTTTACCGCGTGGACCGTGGAGTAGTCAAACTCCACCCCCTGGCCGATGCGGATAGGGCCGGAGCCCAGAACCACGATCTTCTTCCTGTCAGAGACTACGGATTCATTTTCCTCCTCATAGGTAGAGTAAAAATAGGGGATATAGCTGTCAAACTCCGAGGCGCAGGTGTCGATCATCTTATAGACCGGAAAAATCCCCCACGCCTTCCGCATCCCAAAGATCTCCTCCTCCCCCATGCCCCAGAGACGGCCCATCTCCCGGTCCGAAAACCCCATCTTTTTTCCGGCCAAGAGAAGGTTTCGGTCCCCGGGCTTTCCTTTGAGCTGTCCCTCCCAGTCCACAATCTTCTTCATCTTCCGGATAAAAAACAGGTCGATCCCCGTGATCCTTCCAAGTTCGGCCGGATCACACCCCAGGCGCAAAAGCCGGGCCATGGCATAGATCCGGTCGTCCCTCCCCTCCTTTATATAGGAAAGAAGGGTCTCCCGGTCCATAGAGTCAAATCTGGGGCTGTGCAGGTGGAACTGCCCTGTCTCCAAAGAGCGGATCCCCTTTAAAAGGCTTTCCTCAAAGGTTCTTCCCACGCTCATCACCTCCCCGGTGGCCTTCATCTGGGTCCCCAGGGTATTGGCGGCGTCGGCAAATTTGTCAAAGGGAAATCTGGGCATCTTAGTCACCACATAGTCCAGGGCAGGCTCAAAAGCTGCCGGAGTGTTGGCGATCCGGATCTCGTCCAGGGTCATGCCTACGCTGACCTTGGCAGAAACCCGGGCGATAGGATAGCCGCTGGCCTTGGACGCCAAGGCCGAGGACCGGGAGACCCTTGGGTTTACCTCGATAAGATAATACTGAAATGAGCCCGGGTCCAGGGCAAACTGCACATTGCAGCCGCCCTCGATCTCCAGGGCCCGGATGATCTTTAACGCGCTGTCCCGCAGCATCTGATACTCCCTGTTGGTCAGGGTCTGAGATGGACAGACTACGATGGAGTCCCCGGTGTGGATCCCCACCGGGTCCAGATTTTCCATGTTGCAGACAGTGATGGCCGTGTCGTTTTTATCCCGCATCACCTCGTACTCGATCTCCTTGTATCCCCGGATGCTCTTCTCGATCAACACCTGACCCACAGGGGACAGGTCCAGGGCATTTTTCATAAGAGCCCTAAGCTCCTCCTCATTGTCCGCAAATCCTCCGCCGGTTCCCCCTAAGGTAAATGCCGGGCGGAGCACCACCGGGTAGCCGATGGTTTTTGCCGCCCTGACACCCTCCTCCACAGACTGGCAGACCCCCGACGGCAGCACCGGCTCCCCCAGTCTCTCGCACAGCTCTTTAAACTTTTCCCGATCCTCTGCCTGCTCGATACTGCCGCTTCTCGTCCCCAGAAGTTTAACCCGGCACTCCCTTAAAACCCCTTTTCTCTCCAGCTGCACCGCCAGATTCAGCCCGGTCTGTCCTCCCATGGACGGCAGGATGGCGTCCGGCCGCTCATACCGCACGATCTTTGCCATGTACTCCAGGGTCAAAGGCTCCATGTACACCTTGTCCGCCACCGCGGTGTCCGTCATGATGGTGGCCGGGTTGGAATTGCACAGGACCACCTCATACCCCTCCTCCCTCAAAGCCAGACAGGCCTGGGTTCCGGCATAATCAAACTCCGCTGCCTGTCCGATGACAATAGGCCCGGAGCCGATCACAAGTATTTTGTGGATATCTGTTCTCTTAGGCATGTTTCCCCTCCTCCATCATCTCCAAAAACCGGTCAAATAAATACCCGCTGTCTAAAGGCCCAGGGGCGCTCTCCGGGTGGTACTGCACTGCCGCCACCCGGTCCCTGCGGCATTTTACGCCCTCAACCGTGTTGTCCAGCAGATTTACGTGGGTGACCGTAAGCCCGGTTCCTGCCAGGCTCTCCCTGTCCACGGCGTAACTGTGGTTCTGGGACGTGATCTCGATCTTCCCTGTGGCCAGATCCTTCACCGGATGGTTGCCGCCTCTGTGGCCGAATTTCAGCCGGTATGTCCTGGCCCCGCAGGCCAGGGAGATGATCTGGTGCCCCAGACAGATGCCGAAAAGCGGATAGCGCCCCAGAAGCTTTCTCACGGTGTCCACGGTCTCTTTCGCGCTCTCCGGATTTCCCGGCCCGTTGGAGATCAGGATCCCGTCCGGCCTCATAGCCTCCACCTCCTCTGCCGAAGTGTCCCACGGCGTCACCGTCACCCTGCACCCCAGCCGGTTTAACTGTCTTAGGATTCCCCTCTTGACGCCGCAGTCAATGACCGCCACATGGAACCGCTCTCCCTTTGCAGGCAGACAATAAGGCTTCTTGCAGCTGACCCTGGCCACCTGGTCCTGCCTCATCTCGTATTCATTTAACATTCCAAGCCCCTGATCCAAAGGCGTGGAAGCCTTTGTCACCAGGGCCTTCCTGCTGCCAAAGTCGCGGATGGACCGGGTCAGCCTTCTGGTGTCAACCCCACAGATCCCGGGGATGCCATACTGCTCCATCACCTGCCCCAGACAGGCCTCGCTCCTGAAATTAGAGGGCGCGTCATTGTACTCCCTCACGATCAGCACCCCCATGGAAGGGATAGCGGTCTCATAATCCTCATGGGCCATGCCGTAGTTTCCTATGAGGGGATAGGTCATCACCACGGCCTGGTCCGTGTAGGAGGGGTCTGAAAGGATCTCCTGATAGCCAACCATGGAGGTGTTAAACACGATCTCGCAGATCCTCTCACCCTGTCCTCCAAACCCATACCCATAAAACTCCTGTCCATCTTCCAGAATCAGCTTTCTGTCAAACTCCCTCATGGCTTCCATTTACCTCCGACAATCTCCTCTCAAACCGGTCCTTTCGCGCATCCCCGCAGATCTTTGTGGGATACCTCCCTTCAAAGCAGGCGCTGCAGTAGCCGCATCCCCCGGCCAGCTCCCACAGCCGCTCTGTAGGCAGATACCCCAGGCTGTCTGCGCCGATGATCCTGGCCGTCTCCTCCACCGTATGCCGCCACGCGATCAAATGCTCTTTGGAGTCAACATCCGTCCCGTAATAGCAGGGATAGAGAAACGGCGGCGACGAGATCCGCATATGGATCTCTCTTGCCCCCGCCTCCCGCAAAAGCCCCACGATCCGGCCGCTGGTGGTGCCTCTGACAATGGAGTCGTCGATCAAAACCACCCGCTTTCCCCTGACGCTGCTCTCCACGGCAGCCAGCTTTCTCCTGACCAGATCCCCCCTTGCGCTCTGCCCCGGGGCGATAAACGTCCTGCCGATATAGCGGTTCTTTATCAGCCCCATTCCATAGGGGATCCCCGACTCCGCGGCAAACCCCAGGGCCGCGTCCAGCCCCGAGTCCGGCACCCCGATGACCAGATCCGCATCCGCCGGATGCTCCTTTGCCAGGATTCTCCCCGCCCGCGCCCTGGCCTGGTGAACCGATACTCCGTCTATGACCGAATCGGGCCTTGCAAAATAAATGTACTCAAACACACACAGCCGTTTCTCTCTTGTGCGGCAGTGCTCCCTCCTGGAAACCACGTCCTCCGGCCCGAACACCAGGATCTCCCCCGGCTCCACGTCCCTCACAAAGGAAGCGCCCACAGCCGTCAGGGCGCAGCTCTCCGAGGCCGCCACCCAGGTCCCGTCCTCCGTCTGCCCAACACACAGAGGCCGAAAGCCATAAGGATCCCTGGCGCAGATCAATTTCCGGGAGGACATAAGGACCAGGGAGTAAGCTCCGTCTAACCGGTCCATGGCCCGGCTTACGGCATCTTCGATCGACGGGGCCTTAAGCCGCTCCTGAGTGATAATGTAGGCAATGGTCTCCGTGTCGCTTGTGGTGTGGAAGATCGCCCCGGCCATCTCCAGGTCATCCCGCAGCGTTCCCCCGTTGCTCAGATTCCCGTTGTGGGCAAGGGCCATTTTCCCCTTCTGATGATTCACCTCAATAGGCTGGCAGTTGTTCCGGCTGGAGCTTCCCGTGGTCCCGTAGCGCACATGGCCCACTGCCATGGTCCCCCGGGGAAGCCCCTCTAAAACATGGCCGGAGAATACCTCCCCCACCAGCCCCAGATCCTTGTGGGAGGAGAACACCCCGTCGTCATTTACCACGATGCCGCAGCTCTCCTGCCCCCGGTGCTGCAGGGCATAAAGCCCATAGTAGGCAAGCCACGCCACGTCAGACACTACGGGGCTTCTGACCCCGAAAACCCCGCACTCCTCATGCAAACTCATCGCGCCCCTCCCAGAGAACACTCTTTTGCCGCCCGGATAAACCCCTGAAACAGAGGGTGGGGATGGTTGGGCCGGCTTTTAAACTCAGGGTGGTACTGGACCCCCACGAAAAACGGCCTGTCCCCCAGCTCCACAGTCTCCACCAGCCTGCCGTCCGGTGAAGTCCCGCTTACCACAAGTCCATGGTCTTCAAGGATTTTCCGGTAATCATTGTTAAATTCATACCGATGTCGGTGCCTCTCGCTGATTAACGTTTTGCCGTAGCACCGCTCCATGACGGTTCCCTCTTTTATGACGCAGGGACAGGCCCCCAGCCGCAGGGTTCCCCCCTTGTCGATATCGCCGCTCTGCCCTGGCATAAAGTCAATGACTTTGCACCTGCAAAGCTCGTCAAACTCCCCGGAATCCGCCTCACAAAGCCCGGCCACATCTCTGGCAAACTCGATCACCGCCACCTGCATCCCCAGGCAGATGCCCAGAAAAGGAAGCTTCTTCTCCCGGGCCGTCTTCACCGCCAGGATCATTCCCTCCACCCCGCGGCTGCCAAACCCTCCGGGAACCAAAATACCGTCAAGGCCCGAAAGCCTCTCCCCGCGGTTTTCCTCTGTCAGCTCCTCGGAATCGATCCAGTGGATGCACACCTTGGCCCGGCAGTAAAATCCCCCGTGGCGCAGAGCCTCCGCCACGGAAAGGTAGGCGTCATGAAGCCCCACATACTTGCCCACAAGGCCGATATGCACCTGCCCTGTACAGGCCTTGCTCTGCTCCACCATATCCCGCCACCCGTCCAGATCAGGCTCCGGGGCCTCAATGCCCAGCTCTCTGCACACCACCACGGAAAATCCCGACTGTTCCAGCATCAGCGGCGCCTCGTACAGGTTGGGAATCGTAAGATTTTCAATGACACAGTCCGGCTTTACATTGCAAAACAGGGATATCTTTTTAAATATCCCCTCCTCCAAAGGCCGGTCGCACCGCAGGATAATCATATCCGGGTGAATGCCCATTCCCTGCAGCTCCTTTACCGAGTGCTGGGTGGGCTTTGATTTGTGTTCGTCGGACCCTTTCAGGTACGGCACCAGAGTCACATGGATAAACAGGCTGTTCTCCCGCCCTGTCTCCAGGGAAATCTGCCGCACCGCCTCGATAAAGGGCTGGGACTCCATGTCCCCGATGGTTCCTCCGATCTCCGTGATCACCACGTCCGCCCTGGTCTTTTTGGCCACCCGGTACACAAACTCTTTTATCTCATTGGTGATGTGGGGGATCACCTGGACTGTAGAACCCAGATACTCCCCCCGCCGCTCCTTGTTCAGCACATTCCAGTAAACCTTTCCTGTGGTTAAGTTGGAATACTGATTCAGATCCTCGTCAATAAACCGCTCATAGTGGCCCAGATCCAGGTCCGTCTCCGTGCCGTCCCCGGTCACATACACTTCCCCGTGCTGGTAGGGGCTCATGGTCCCCGGGTCCACATTGATGTAGGGGTCCAGCTTCTGGGCCGCCACCTTAAGCCCTCTGGCTTTCAAAAGGCGGCCCAGGGAGGCGGCTGTAATCCCCTTGCCAAGACCGGAGACCACGCCTCCGGTCACAAAGATGAATTTTGCCATCACCTCACCCCAAACAACAGATCCCCGTAACTTGGATAAGGCCAATACTTCTTTGCCGTAACCTGTTCCGCCTCATCGCACACACTCCGAAGATCCTCCATGGTATTTAACACAACATCACGGATAAACTCACTCTGTCCGATCACATCCCCGATTTCCTGCAAGGACCCAACCGCCTCCTCCAGCTTCCCGGCTCTCTCCGCAATGCCGTCTGTCAGCTCTGACAGCTTTCTCACCAGCCCGCTCTCATACCTGCAGGCCAGATTCTCATCCACCGCCCTCTTTGCCGCGGCTGTCCTGGCCACCTCATAGGCATAGGCTTCCACAGCGGGGAGGATGTCTGTCTTTGCCATGTCCACCATGGTGTTGGCCTCGATCCATACGGTCTTGCAGTAATTATCCAGCATGATCTCGCATCTGGACTTTAACTCCGCCTCCGAGAACACCTTGTGGCCTGTAAGCATATCCACGTTCTTTTGATCCAGCAGATGAGGCATACAGTCCGGCGTGGTCCGATAATTCAAAAGGCCTCTGTTTTCCACAGCCTCTTTGATCCAGGCCTCGTCATACCCGTTTCCGTTAAAGATGATCTTTTTGTGGTCCTTGATGGTCTTGCGGATCATCTCGTGAAGGGTTGACTCAAAATCCTCCGCCCCCTCCAGCCGGTCCGCGTAGATCTTTAAGCTTTCCGCAACCGCGCTGTTGAGCATCATGTTGGCGCAGGCAATGCTGTTGGAAGACCCCAGCATGCGGAACTCGAATTTATTGCCCGTAAACGCGAAGGGCGACGTGCGGTTTCTGTCTGTAGTGTCCCGGTTAAACTTGGGAAGCACATCCACCCCCAGCTTCATCTGGGTCTTAGCCGTTCCCCGGTAGGGCTTTCCCGTCTCAATGGCCTCCAGAACATCGTTTAACTCCTCCCCCAGGAACATGGACACTACCGCAGGCGGTGCCTCATTGGCCCCCAGCCGGTGGTCATTGCCCGCCGTGGCCACAGACAGGCGCAGCAGATCCTGATAATCATCCACAGCCTTGATGACCGCGCACAGAAACAGCAAGAACTGGGCGTTCTCATAGGGCGTATCCCCAGGGGAGAGAAGATTCACCCCGGTGTCCGTGGCCAGGGACCAGTTGTTGTGCTTGCCGCTGCCATTGACCCCGGCAAACGGCTTCTCGTGAAGCAGACACACCAACCCGTGCCTTGAGGCCACTTTCTGCATGATCTCCATGGTCAGCTGGTTCTGATCCGTAGCTATGTTGGTGGTGGTATAGATGGGGGCAAGCTCGTGCTGAGCCGGAGCCACCTCATTGTGCTCCGTCTTGGCAAGGATCCCCAGCTTCCACAGCTCTTCGTTTAACTCCTCCATATAGGCCGCAACCCTGGGCTTGATGACCCCAAAATAGTGGTCATCCATCTCCTGGCCCTTAGGCGGCTTAGCTCCAAACAGGGTCCGCCCCGTAAACTTAAGATCCGGTCTCTTGTCGTACATCTCTTTTGTGATCAGAAAATACTCCTGCTCAGGCCCCACGCAGGTGCGGACACATTTCACGCCCTTATTCCCAAAGAGCCGCAAGATCCGCATGGCCTGCTTATTCAGCGCCTCCATGGACCGCAGAAGAGGCGTCTTCTTATCCAGGGCCTCCCCGCCGTAAGAGCAGAACGCCGTGGGAATACACAGGGTCTTTCCCTTGATAAACGCGTAGGAGGTAGGATCCCATGCCGTGTACCCTCTGGCCTCAAAGGTGGCCCGCAACCCTCCCGACGGGAACGAGGAGGCGTCCGGCTCCCCCTTGATCAGCTCTTTCCCGGAAAACTCCATGATAACGCCTCCGTCAGGGGAGGGGGAGATAAAGCTGTCGTGCTTCTCCGCCGTGATCCCGGTCAAAGGCTGGAACCAGTGGGTGTAATGGGTCGCTCCCCGCGCCACGGCCCAGTCCTTCATGGCAGCCGCCACCGCGTTGGCAACGCCGATATCCAGCTTGGCTCCCTGGTCAATGGTCTTTCTCAAAGATCTGTACACTCCCGCCGAAAGACTGGCTTTCATCACCCTGTCGTCAAATACCATGCTTCCAAAATATCCTGATACATCCTGCATAATCTCTTCCTCCTCACCATCCTGTTAGGGTTTCCCCGCCCCCAAAAAGCCGCCGCGGCGCGGGTCTGAACAAAAGGTTGAATAAAAAAAGGCAGGGAAAGCTCTCATGTGAAGGGGATACATGAAAGACATCCTTGCCTTTTTTATTCTTATCTGTCCCAAAAAGAGAGAGCGTCTCCGAGTCTGTGACTCAAAGACGCCCTTGCCTTTTCGTTGCGAATTATAAACCTTTAGGAAGGATTTGTCAAGTGTTTTTTGGTGTATTAGCGAGCATGGGGCGAGGGGAGTCGTGATGCCAGTCAGAGAAGGGAAGGATGGTCCTGTCCGGGT
>CAJUFP010000142.1 GCA_910585645.1 uncultured Hungatella sp.
TTCAAGCCAGGATCACCCCTGCACCCGCAGGGAACACTAGCACAATCAGAGGGATCCCAATCCTGGCAAAGGATCACCCCTGCACCCGCAGGGAACACACAGACCTGCCATTCCTTCCTTGCCCGCTATTGGGATCACCCCTGCACCCGCAGGGAACACCCCACTCTGATAGTTCATTTGGACGGCCAATTAGGATCACCCCTGCACCCGCAGGGAACACACTAAAAAAACCGCGAAAATATCGGGATTTCTCCATCCCAAATCATCACAATTTATTTAGTTCCAAATAGATCCTATAGATCAGCTCACAATCCGCCAACGCCCCACGCACACCATCAACATCCAAAAAAAGGCTCGCCGCAACCGTCTCCAACTGAAAGTTTTCCAAATCATCAACTTTTCGCCTGACAAGCTGCAAAACATCTCTTACTTTTTTAATCAATATCTGCTTCCCCACCCGCTCTCCAAGCCTTTGAATAAATTTCATATCAGCCTGTACATTATAGCCAACAACCAGATCCTCTCCGATAAACTCCTGAATCTTATCAAATGCCCCTTCCTCCCCGATCCCCTCTCTTTCCATCATCTCATTAGAAATCCCAGTAAGCCTTGTCACTGACTCCGGTATCTCTCTGCCACACTGCAAAAGGCACTGAAGCTGATCACCTATTCCATCCCCATAAATTTTCAGCAAACCCACTTCAAAAATCCTGTCTTTGTCATAATCTGCGCCTGTTGTCTTTATGTTCATAACAACATAACTGCCAGATCCTCTGTTCTTTGAACCAGCCCACTGCTTCTTATGCTTTGAAGCTTTGCTGAAACCCTGCTTTATAGGACTGCCGTTGACAGAATCATTATCTGGCAGCAATGGCCTTTTCATCAATGTGATTCCCTCATAATCCGTAGCAATCCATGTTGTATTATGGGTTTGAAATGCATACCCCTGCTCATTATTTGTAGAATAAACCATGGTTGCCTGTCCGCTCCTTATGCTGTCGCAGACCCTCTTCCACAGTTCATCCCTCACCTTTGCGCTCAGTTTTCCTATATAGACGCCTGTATTCACTTCGCTTAACCATTTGGACAAATCCCCTCTCAGTCCCGGCGGACAATTAGAAATACAAATAACAATCACTCTACATCACCCGCCTCCGCATAAGAGATCCCATGCTCCAGCTCCCCCTGTATATTATCCCAAAGATAAAGAGTGCTCTTATAATCCTCTTCCTTCCACTCTCCGTCGGCCAGCAGAAACTTTATGTCATGGACCATGCGCTCCAAAATACGCCCTTTCCTAAATTCTTCCCGCAGCCTGCGTCTTGTGGCGCTGCCTATATCATCCGGATTCTCTGCCGCCATCTCAAACGCAATCGGTATGGTTGTGGCAGCTTTATACAGGTCAGCGATATCATACACAAAAGACAGTTCATGTCCCACATGGACAAATCCCAGTCCCGGGGAACAGCCAAGGGCGCATACCACGGCATGGGCAAGTCCGTATAAACAGGCATTTCCCGCTGACAGCGCCTTATTGACCGGATCGCCGCCCTCATAGTCCTCCGGACGGTAATCCCTCCTTTTCCATGGCACATTCCATTTCCTGGATTGTTCCCGATAAACGGCGCGAACCCTGCTGCCTTCCCGTCCCCTTAACTGCTGCATGGTCAGTTTTGAGACGTCCTCATTGGGAAAACGCATCTGATACATCATCCTGGCAACCTGAATGTGTTTCTTCTCATTGCTTACCAGCTGAGCCTGTTTCATCAAAAGCGTGGCATGATTGGTAAGCGCCCTCCCGTATGCATAATACCGAACCCCATGCTCCCCTACCCAGATAACCGTAACCCCCGCATCGCCCATCAGCTCCATTGCCCTGTGGGTTACATCCGTTCCCGGACCAAGAAGCACCACGGAAATCGCAGCTGCCGGTATGTGGGTGACGCCATTTTCATCCTTTACCGTGATGGCTCCATTGTCTCTGTTGATCTTGCACCTCTCCAGATAAATAAAAGTCATGCGGTCCTGCACACGGGGCAGTGCCTGGATCTCAGGCTTTTCGATTCTCTCGTTATTTTCCATCTAATCCCCTGTTCTCACCACTGTAAGCATTCCCATGCCATAAGCCTTCTCCCGGCCTATGCCGTTAACCAGCGTGTTTCTGAAAATATCTGCGTTTTCAACACACAGATTTCCCTCAAACACCACTTCAAGAATCCGTACCTTTTTATTGGAATCACCTTTGGAAAAAATACGCCAATTTGACTCCGCAATACATACCCCATTCGGAGGAATGCGAAACCCTCTCTTCGCCGCCTGATTCTCCAGCCATTCCAGCTGATATTTTTCCGAAGTGTGGGCCACGACCTTTCCCCTTTTCTTCCCGCCCTGAATGCTGTGAACCGGATTGGCTGTGAGACGAAAATGCCAGTTTGAACCTGTTTGGATGCGCTCTAAAAGCCTGTCATACTCCTTTGATTCCCCACTGTCATTGTCATAGCCAAACTGAGCGGCTATTTTTGACAGATCCGGCTTTTCGGCGCTTACAATCAGCAGATACGTCTGGCCCCTCAGCCTGTCAATCCGCCACAGATTCCTGTCCTGTTTCCGGGCAAACGCCTCCTCCACAGCACCGTGAATTTTATTTGGGGAAACCAGTGCAATCTGTGTCTTTCTTCTCGATACATCCAGCCCAACTCTCGAAAGATACATAAACCTCACCTCAATTCCATCATAGGGTCATGTTCCGTTGAAACAGGACACTGCCCCTTGACCACAACTTTTCCCGGCATCTCTCTTAAGTACCGGTATCCGTATTCCCGCTTAAAGGGCGAAAAAGATCTGGGCACATCCTTTTTGACGGCTCCCCCCTGTGTGTCGTCCACCACAATCCTCAGATGCAGTTCTTTCGAAAAACGAAACTGCACGCCCCTCCTCCAATCCGGTACAAGCCACTCCTCCTCCAGAAGAGCCTGGTATAAATCCCGGTTCCGTATTCCCAGGACCAAAGGCTGGGTCGGAGGGCAGGAACGCCTGCCCAAAAACACGGAAAACTTAGGATGCGTAAGGGCGTCCTCCAATCCTTTCAGAAACTCCATATCCCCACAGCTTAAGCCGGCCAGAAAAATGGCATCGCTCAAGTAAACCCGGTTAGACAGATTTGCGTTAAGCTTTTCTCCCATCTGGGTAATCTGGAAATCATTAAGCCTTACTCCCTGATGGTCAACCCTGACACCAAATCTTAAGTTTGCCAGATCATCCAGCGGATCGTCCCTCTTTCTCCCAAGGGCTGCTGCCGCCATTCCGATTACCCCGCTTTTAGTAGGCATGTAATCGGTTTCCCGATTGTCATATACGGATTCGGAGCCCCATGACTGCAGCGGAGCGCTGAGTCTAAGCAGCAATGTGTACAAACCATCACTTCCCTTCATCAAAATATGTCTCCGTCACCTGCTCAATCCGTTCCAAAAGCTCTGTCAAATTTACCTTTTCCCCAAACTCCCCACAGTCTTTTCCAATCACCCAGGCTTCAACCGGTTTGTTTCCGTAATCCTCATACAGCCTGCCTGCATAAGCTGCCAGAGCAGCCTCAGACGCCTCCACATAACCGCCGTTCACAGCCGTAACCGGCCTCTCAAACGCCCCGGCCAGATTAACCGGCTGGTCCCCGCGCACCGTAACATAGACCATGTTGGGGAGAGTCCTGTTGGCAAACGTATTCTGTTTTCCCGTTGGCATTGATCGGATAAACGCCTCCGCAAAACCTCTTGCCGCCATTTTCAGTTCCTCACAGGTAAGGTTTTCCGCCAGTTCTCTTATATTGACCGTGGCATACCGGTACATGGTGGAGGAGTTAAACTCCACTGTTCCCAGATGTCCCGCGCCGGCACTGTCCTCTCCTCCGCAGTCATCCACTGCCGTAAAATAGTCGTACTCATTGCTCACCCCATGGGTAGAAATAGCGTGGGCTACCTGGGCGGCCGCATCGTAATTCAAACTGGGATTGCTTGCCGCCATACGCCCGAACAGCAGGATGTCTGCGCTGGGCTCCTCCTTCACCGCCTTTTCCAGATCGGGTTTATATTTTTTCTTTTTGGCATCTTTTGACGCAGAGTCTCTGTAATATTTTACGGTCAGGTCCGCAAGATTTTTAACCTGGCGGGCGCTCACAAAGAACAGCGCGTCCTTCTTGTCAGAGCCGGATTTTACCCCGGCTAACTCCAGCACTTCCTTTACCGTCTTATCATCCACACCTTCAGCCGTAAGATCCTCGTTGTCTGCGTATATCTGATTGACAACCAGCTCTGACAGCTTTTTCGTCCGATACCCCATATGCTCCGACGTAAACAGCTCTTTAAACATCTGTCTCATAGCCCTTTTCCACGCCTGGGAGGACACTCTGGCCCTCATCCCCCCTCCGTACACCGCCGTCTTGGGACTGCCTGTATCATCCCTGTTGACGCAGCTGGGCGGAACCGTCTGAATCACATGGAAATCAATATACATATTTTTGCTCATTTGGTTTTCTCCTCTCCCCTTTTGTTTTCCTGGTTTTCCTTCTTATCTCTTCCCCCATAAAAATCCTGCCCCCATCTAAGACACACTTTTCTTTTTCCCTCCGGGAACTGCATCTCATAAAGGTCCCCTGCCAGCCGCTTATAATTCAGTGAAATGCCATTAGCCTTAAACAGCTGTACAATGCCCCGCAAATGGTGGGACAGCTCCTTTACATCCACCGACGTAGCCAGCATCCGCATTTTCTGCACCACTCTCTGCTCTGCATTGGGATCGCCGTCATAGGAGGCTGCCAGCCTGTACATGGCCTTTCCCAGACTCACACCCTCATCTGTGTGCATATGCTGGCTTTTGGCGTCATACCCCTGCTGGTGCAGCGCGTACAGCGTAAGCGCAGTGTAACACACCCACTCCTCCTTTGTGGCCGTCCCGTTTTTGCTCCAGAACTCCTCCGGCATGTCCAATAAGAGGATTCCAAAAAGCTGCGGAAGCTCTCCGGGTTCCCGCCCTATGCCCCGCCGCAGGTTGGCCAGCATCGCCTTCCCGCTGCCCAAATCCGATTCTGCCTGAAGGATATGTATTTTTCTTCCCACAAAGGCCTCTATCTGTGCTTTTCTGCCCATGTTCTCCCCTTTCTACTCCTCATCCTCTGTCAAAATATAAATCCTGCCCAGTTCCCCCAAAAACTCGTTGACAATGCGTGGAATCGTCAGCAGCCTTTTTGGCCCATCCTTAGATTCATCTTCCCGGTACATGTAAATATCCGTCCCCAGGTCAGCCACATAGTCCTCAAGGGTCTTTCTGGCATAGTAATAGGATTGTCTCTCCCACTGGGCCTGTTTCTCGTCCGGGCTGTCCGACATAGGGTCTATGCTCACAAGCCACTGCCTGAACAGTCCGTCCACAGAAAAATAATATTGTCTCACAAGGGCATCTTTTATACCGTTTTTCGTGGATCCGCTTCCGTATAAAAGCCTGCACAGTTTTAAGGCGGCATGGCTTAACGCGGCCGATGCCGTATTCTGGCATTTCTCAACCTGGTCTGCAATACGGCTTCTCCACGCCCTGCTTAAATCCGCCAGAAGGTCTGCCGACATGGAAAGCCCGTCATTGACGCAATCCCCATAGGTATAATTCATCTGATCCCCATATACCATCCCAATCATCCGAAACGTAAGGAGAAAATTCGGGGGAAGCATCTTTTCACCATGCAATGTCTGAATCCACTGCACAACTCCGGGGATATGTTCTTTCTGCCCAAACAGAACCGGAAACTCCCTCCACGCATGAACCGCCGGGTTGTGAGTCTGAGGCAGAAAACAGGAGGGATCTGTCTTTTTATCCCCTTTTTTCTCTTTCCAGATGGTCATTGGTTCGTTGAAACCATCCTCAAGGGGACAAAAATCACCGCCCATGGCCCGGAATCCTGTCAGCCGCCCGTTTTTATCCCTTTCCAGTGAAATACGTCTGGACTGCATGGTATACAGCTCCGGAAGATTGTCAAAGGTCTCCCTCTCACAGCCCTGCTCCGTCCGAACCGCCTGTTCCCACACAGGCTTTGGCTCTCCCCAAAGCTCTTTATCCGTATTGTAAGCGCACAGATTCAGCATCAGAATCTGAAACAAATTCTCCCCGTTCACCATGATAAAACCAAGCCGTCCAAGTCTTCCCACTCCCACAGGAAACCCTGGACCCGGAGCCTTTTTATCGGTTTTCAGATTCACTGCGTAAGCGTTCAGATGCACAAGCCAGCGGGCCGCCTCGCCATAGCTTAACTGGTCTACTTCCTCCCCCTCTGTCATGCTGAAATGATGCCTGGTCCTCACATTGTTGCTCTCCTTGACATTGCCAAACAGACACTCCACATCATACTGTGTCCCATAGTTCAGATTTTTCACCTGCCAGAACGGGGTCTCCGGATGAAACAGCCAAAACCGCTCACGCCATGCCTCCAGGCAGCCCTCCAGGGCCTGCTTTGGAAACCTTCCCTGGTTCCAGTACCGTTTCCAGCGCCTCAGCACTATATTTTTTCCTGCGCCACCATCCTCCTGGTCGTCGTCCTCGTCGTCCTCCTCTGCATCGTCTTCCATGTCGTCTTCAGAAATCAGCGGTTCCTCCTGCCCGTCGGCGCCATACCGATAAAAACACGTCAAAGCCACTGCCAGAAGCACTCTAAACAGCGCCGCATCCTGGGTGGCCATCTCCCCGGCCAGGTCTTTGTACTCATGGGCATGAATCATAACATCTTTCAATGACACCTCTTTTTGTTCCATTGACGGCGTTATCACCTTGATCCACGGCTCGTCCAAGAGATTAAACTCCCTCTCCTCCATCCTTGACCTCCTTTCTTTCGTATTCCAACCCCTTCTCAAACGTGTACTGAAGGGTATAGCCGTTCAGCTCCCCCCGTCCGTCCGAATCAAGCATCAAAATCAATTCTCCCTGCAGCCATGGGGACATCTGCCACTGGGCCAGTTGTCTCCTGTTTTTCTCCTCCAACTCCCTGATGGTATGATCCCGGTTCCAGACAGCGCAGAAGGTATGGGGCAGCTTTAGCCGTTCCATGGCGATTTTCCGCCCCTGGACGCTGTCCGGCACCTCCGTAACCGACAGCCCAATGCTTTCATCCCCAGACTCTCCCGGAAACAGGACTTTGCCTTCCTCCCCCATTTTCATCAGCAGCACCTCAATGGAAGATACGCCGTCCCTGACAGCCGCCTCCGCTGCCTTTTCCCCTGAACCCTCCAGATTGTCAAGAATGGCCTGTATGGTTTTAGACGACGGCTTCTCCAGCAGATAGCTTTTGGCCTCCTGTTTTTTCCCTTTTCGCCTTTCTTTATGCTGATTTTTAGCATCCATATACAGGCTGCCGGACAGCCCAAGGTCGTCCTCCTCATCATAGGCTTTCTGCACCAGGGCACAAATGTCTCCGGGTATCTTGATTTCTCCCGGCAGAATCCGCTCTGTCCTCATCAAAAGATATTCGCCGTACACTGCCCTGCTGCCCTCATCATAGGCCTGTCCGTCTTCCCCCAGGATGATACACCAAGGAGCCTGCAGGCTGGGGGGTCTGGTATAACCTTCCTCTTTTCCGTCCCGTTTACTATGTCTGTGAAGCCGTCCGATTCTCTGCAGCAGCAGGTCCATGGGACATAGCTGTGTGACCATCAGATCCGCGTCATAATCCAGAGACTGCTCCAGCACCTGTGTGCCAATGAGGATAAATCGATGCCTGTCCCTGTCATGGGAGTCCTTTCCCATTTTCTTTAACAGGGCCTGCTCCTTTTTATAGCGGTCCGGTATCGTAAACTGGGCGTGATACAGCACCAGATTTACGTTTTCCATCCCTCTTTTACATTCCTCATAAATCTTCTGGGCCATTTTGACCGTATTTACAATAACGCAGGCGCACCCGCCTTCCTCCAGCCGTTCATCCAACAGCCGGACCATATCCTCGATGCCGTCCGCCCACTGAATCGTTACAGTCTTATCCTGAATGTTCTGCTCAACAGCCGTCTGCTCAACGGTTTCCCCATCAGTCCAGGTGAGAAGGGGATATCCGGTATTCTTTTCCCAATGAGGACATTGGTATGTAATCTCCGGTTTTTTCTTCTTTAAATGGTATCTTGCGTATGCCTTCACATAACAATCCACCAGCGCCTTGCGCCTGTCAAAGGGCAGGGTTGCTGACAACAAAATAACCGGCACATGGTATGCTGCCATCCACTGCAGGGATCGTTCCAGATACTGGTTCATATAAGCGTCATATGCGTGACATTCATCAATGACCACCACTTTTCCCGCCAGGCCTACATGCCTTAACATAAAGTGTTTCCGTCTTAAGGAAGCCATTAAAAACTGATCCACAGTGCCTATAACAAAGTCCGCCAAAAGTGCTCTCTTATTTCCCTGAAACCAGGGATTCACCTCCAGCCAGCCCCTGTCCTGTCCGTCATCGTCCACATACGCCCTGCCTTTCATCATCAGCTGGTGATACTCCTCATGAAATTCCGCAGAGCTGTGGGCAAGCCGGATGGCGTTCACCGTCTCCGGCGAAACTTTTGCTCCCCATTGGTACAGTCTGTCAAAAAGACCGTTGCTGGTCGCCTGGGTGGGAAGTCCATAGAAAATACCTCCCGCCTCCCTTTTGCATGCCAATATCTCCGCTGCCCCCAGAGCGGCCTCCGTCTTTCCGATTCCCATCTGGGCTTCCAAAATAAATATGCCCGGGTCCCTGGCATTGTTCACGGCTTCCAGCATAGCGTTCTGCACTTCATTGGGCGAAAAACCGAATCGCTTTCCAAATTCCTCTTCATCCATCCACTTCACTTCGGAATGCCACCCTTCCGGAAAAGCCGCCTGCTTCCACCCGCTGTTGATTCTTTTCGGATATACGCCTTCATCCCCATATTCTTCCGGCGGAATCAACGGAAAGAACGCCGTGTTGCTTGCAATCCAGTCCGCCACAATGAGAAGCCCTGACAGCAGTACCTGGGCCTCCAGTGTCAGAACCGGCAGATCGCCGACTGACTGAACCCCTGCCAGTCTCAGCGCCTCATCCACAATATCTTTCCAGGCTTCCTTCCACAGTGCTTTTGTTTCATCCTTTTTTTCTGTGCCAAAGAAATTCATGGGATACAACCGGACCAAATCCGGCTCTCCCATGATCGAATCCGCGCCTATGGGTTTGCCGTGATGGGCTCCTACAACCATGGCCAGGCTTTCATGGACACCAAAGCCTGTGACATCGCTTTGGAGAATCCATTGTCCTCCATGGGCATGGGGCGTCTTTCCTGCCGCCCTGTATGATTTTTTCAGCGCAAAACCTCTGTCTGCAATCTCGGCGTACTTATCTGCCCAGGCTCCTGTTATGACGCTCTGAAAACAGGAGGTCGCCTTTCCTATATCGTGGGCAGCCGCCAGAAATACGGCTGCCGACAAAAACGGTTCATACTCCATCTCAGCAACGGAAAAGACGGATTTTGGAACCCACTTTGGCACCAGCTTCTTCATCACGCCCGCAGTATCTCTTAAATGCATCCACAGAGGCAGCCATGCCTCTTGTGTGTCTCTGCCTGTCTTTGCCATCAATATGTGATAGTTTTTCTGCATATGCTTCCTTTGTACTCTTTTCCTTTCGTCAGCCTTTGTCGCTTTTTTATAAGCTCTCTCGATCCTAACAGCCACACATTATTTTAATCTTATTGTACCAAGTCGCTAGCGCGACGGCTAGCCCCAGTTACATGAAACCACCAC
>CAJUFP010000143.1 GCA_910585645.1 uncultured Hungatella sp.
ATGTTTGGCATATCTGAACCCGAACGGCACACAGCCTCCCTTCCCTCCCTGGCCCACGACCAAATCCGCCCTTTTGCTCACTCAATTATATATCAAAAGCCCCATAAACGTTAAGCGGACCCAGCAGTCAAAGAAGCCGGACAATCTGCACCTTGACAAAATCATCTGTCCGGGGTATACTTAACAGGCTACCTAAGTCATAAAGCTTCCGTGCAGCCGGGGAGATAGCGGTGCCCTGTACCTGCAATCCGCTCTAGCAGGGGTGATGTCTCACCCCGGGCAGTTTACTGTGGAGCTGCCCTGTGTAAGTGGCGATGACGTTTGGGTCTTGCGCAACAGAACTCTGTGAACCGTGTCAGGGCAGGAATGCAGCAGCACTAAGCGGAATCTTCTGTGTGCCGCGAGGCAGCCTGGACTGAGTTAACTGCGCAGGTAACGTCTGTGGTATCTGCACAAAGTGAGACGCACGGATTTAATTTTATAAAAAAGCATATCGTCCGGGGAGACAAAGGCGTTTTTGTCCCCCGGAAGTTTTTTGTTAAGGAAAAGACTTTTCCCTTGCCCCCGTAAAACCTTTGTATTATAATTACAGAATGGAATTTGTAACTTTGTTGTAACATATCTTTGGGGGAAAGGAATGATGAAAACATGAGAGTAGGAATGTTGACCAGCGGAGGAGACTGCCAGAGCCTCAACGCCACCATGAGGGGAGTTGCAAAAGGACTTTACAGGATGTACGGCGATGATGTGGAGATCATCGGCTTTGAGGACGGCTACAGGGGGCTTATCTATGCTGATTACCACGTGATGAAGCAGTCGGATTTTTCCGGGATCCTGACAGAAGGCGGCACGATCCTGGGTACATCCAGGCAGCCCTTTAAACTGATGAGGGTGCCTGATGAAAACGGTCTGGATAAAGTCGAGGCCATGAAGCATACTTACAAAAAGCTGAAGCTGGAGTGCCTTGTAGTTCTGGGAGGCAACGGCAGCCAGAAGACGGCGAACCTTTTAAGGGAGGAAGGCCTAAACATCGTATCCCTGCCAAAGACCATTGACAATGACCTTTGGGGAACTGAGATGACATTCGGTTTTCAAAGCGCGGTCAATGTAGCCACCAATGCCATTGACTGCATTCACACCACCGCGGCATCCCACGGGCGGGTATTTATTGTGGAGGTTATGGGGCACAAAGTAGGCTCCCTGACCCTTCACGCGGGAATTGCCGGAGGCGCGGACATCATTCTGATCCCGGAGATCCCTTACGATATCAATGTAGTGGTGGACGCCTTAAAAGAGCGCAACAGAAAAGGGAAACGTTTCTCCATACTGGCGGTAGCAGAAGGCGCCATTTCCAAAGAGGACGCCAAGCTTAGCAAAAAAGAATTAAAAGAGAAGAGGAAAAACGGTGTAGTTTATCCGTCCGTTGCCTACGAGCTGGGGGCTCAGATCGAGGAGCTGACAGGCCAGGAGGTGCGGGTCACGGTTCCGGGCCACATGCAGAGAGGCGGAGAGCCCTGCCCCTACGACCGGGTTCTTTCCACCAGAGTCGGCGCGGCAGCCGCGAAACTGATCCAGAACAAGACATACGGGTATATGGTCTGCATAAAGGACGGGGAAGTAGACAAGGTTCCTCTGGAGGAAGTGGCAGGCAAGTTAAAAACCGTAGACCCCAAGTGTTCCATGATAAAAGAAGCAAAGCTTATCGGCATTTGCTTTGGAGACGAGTAAAACCATTATAGAGGTGAAACCATGTCTTACACGGCGCTTTACCGCAAATGGCGTCCTGCCAGATTTGAGGATGTAAAAGGTCAGGACCACATTGTTCAGACGTTGAAAAATCAGATAACATCAGGACGCATAGGTCACGCTTACCTGTTTTGCGGCACCAGAGGCACCGGAAAGACCAGTATTGCCAAGATATTTGCCCGGGCGGTAAATTGTGAGGAGCCGGTGGATGGAAGTCCCTGCGGACATTGCAGGATCTGTAAAAATATCGCTGCCGGCTCTTCTTTAAACGTGGTGGAGATTGACGCCGCCTCCAACAACGGCGTGGAGAACATCCGGGATATCCGGGAACAGGTGCAGTATCCGCCTACAGAAGGAAGATACCGGGTTTATATCATCGACGAAGTGCATATGCTGTCAACAGGGGCGTTTAACGCATTGCTCAAGACCTTAGAGGAACCGCCCTCCTATGTGATCTTTATCCTGGCCACCACAGAAGTCCACAAAATTCCGGTTACGGTGCTGTCCAGGTGCCAGAGATACGATTTTAAACGGATCACGGTGGCGACCATTGTTGACAGGCTTGCGGAGCTGTCCCGGGCCGAGAACATCCAGGTGGAGGAAAAGGCCCTGGGATACATTGCCAGGGCGGCGGACGGAGCCATGAGAGATGCTTTAAGTCTGCTGGACCAGTGTGTTGCCTTCCACTTTGGAGAGCTTTTGACTTATGACCATGTGCTGGATATACTGGGAGCCGTTGATACGAGTATCTTCAGCAGGATGTTCCGGTCAGTGACAGGGCAGAACACCACAGACTGCATTTATCAGTTGGAGGAACTGGTGATACAGGGACGAGAGCTGGGGCAGTTTGTGACGGATTTTATCTGGTATATGAGAAACCTTTTGCTGACTCAGACTACGGACAGCGGAGAAGCTGTCCTGGACATGTCCGCGGAGAACAAAAAGGCGCTGGAAGAGGACGCCAAGCTGGCAGACGGAGAGACTCTGATGCGGTATATCCGTGTATTTTCCGAACTGTCCAATCAGATCCGCTATGCCAGCCAGAAAAGAGTCCTCATAGAGCTGGCATTTATAAAACTGACAAAACCCCAGATGGAGCACAATTATGACTCCATTATAGAGCGGCTGAATAAGATCGAGGAACAGCTGGAGGAGGGAATTCCTGTGAATCCGGCTGCACTGAGCCGGATGGCTCCCATGCAGGCAGGAGCGGCAGCGGGGGAGAATGGAAGCAGTGCGGGGGTAGATGGGGCGTCTGTCAGGATGCCCGGCTCATCCTCCCAGGGCGCGGCGTCCTATGAGGCGACGCCTCCGGCTTCGGTTACCCTGCCAAAGGGCCAGCTGGAGGACCTGCAGATGATACGCAATGAGTGGGGGAAGATAATTCGAAATCTGGGCGGCGTCATTCGCTCCAGTTTTCGGGATACCATTGTGGAGCCAAGCGGCGACAGCTGCCTTACAGTGGTATTTGCCAATATAGATAATTACGAGATCGGGCGGCGTCCCACCATCATGGGGGAGCTGGAAGAATATGTGAAGAACACTTACAACAAGGAGATTTATTTTAAAACCAGGCTTTTAGGAACCGGGGAGCGGATCGATACCGTGTATGTAAGTGACGAGGAATTGAAAAACCATATCCATATGGATATTACTATAGAAGACGATATCGGGTAGATGAGAGGAGATCATTATGGCTAAGAGAGGCGGATTCCCGGGCGGTATGCCTGGCAATATGAACAATTTGATGAAGCAGGCCCAGAAGATGCAGAGGCAGATGGAGGAAACCACCAGAGAACTGGAAGCCAAAGAATATTCGGCGTCAGCAGGAGGCGGAGCCGTGACGGTGACCGTGTCCGGCAAGAAGGAAGTCACATCCGTTAAGATCGCCCCGGAGGCTGTGGACCCGGATGATGTGGAGATGCTGGAAGATATGATCATGGCTGCGGTCAACGAGGCGTTCCGTCAGATGGAGGAGGAGTCAAACAGCGCCATGGCAAAGCTGACCGGAGGACTGGGCGGAGGATTTCCGTTCTAATTATGGATTATTACAGCAATCAGATTACCAGATTAATTGAAGAACTGTCAAAACTTCCGGGTATTGGAGCAAAATCGGCTCAGAGGCTTGCGTTCCACATCATCAATATGCCCAAGGAGCAGGTAGAGCGGCTGTCAAATACCATGGTGAACGCAAAAGCCCAGGTCCGCTACTGCAAAGAGTGCTTTACTCTGACAGACCAGGACTTATGCCCTATTTGCAGCAGCGGGAAACGGGACCATCAGACGATCATGGTGGTTGAGAATCCAAGGGATCTGGCGGCCTACGAAAAGACGGGCAAGTACGATGGCGTTTACCATGTACTCCATGGAGCTATTTCCCCGATGCTGGGAATCGGGCCGGGAGAGATCAAGCTGAAAGAGCTTATGCAGAGGCTTCAGGGCGATGTAAAGGAAGTTATCATTGCTACCAACTCCAGTTTGGAGGGGGAAACTACAGCCATGTACATCAGCAAGCTGATAAAGCCAACAGGGATCACAGTCAGCCGGATCGCCAGCGGTGTTCCGGTGGGAGGAGATTTGGAGTACATAGACGAGGTGACGCTGCTTCGGGCGCTGGAAGGGAGAGTCCAACTATAGCGGCAGCCGCCTTGCAAGAAGGGGCGCGGTTTCTGCGCTGACGGAGGAAACGATGGATAAATACGAGTTTAACATAAAAGTTGAACAGATCAAAAAAATGGTCAACAAAGAGGACTTCGCAACCGCCATGAAGATTGCGGACACCATAGACTGGCGGCGGGTGAGAAACGCCAACCTCTTGTCAACCATCTCCCAGGTATACGAAAAGAACGGGCAGTATCAGGAATCAAAGGAAGTGCTGCTTCTGGCGTTTGAGAGGGCTCCCATTGGAAAAAGATTTCTCTATAAACTTACGGAGCTGGCTTTGAAGGAGGGGAGTATAAGGGAGGCGGAGGATTACTACCGGGAATTCTGCGAGCTGGCGCCGGAGGATACCAGGCAGTATATTCTGCGGTATTTGATATTAAAGGAAAAACGGGCGTCCTCAGACCAGCTGATCCAGGCTCTGGAGCGTTATACCAACGCGGAACTGGACGAGAAATGGATGTATGAGCTGGCAAAACTCTATGCCAAGGCCGGAAGGACCGACGCCTGTGTTCAGCTGTGCGATAAGATGATCTTGCTGTTTGGCGTTGGGACTTATGTGGATAAGGCCACAGAATTAAAGCAGCAGTATGGGCAGTCAAACAACTTTCAGAGACCGACAGCTCAGACGCCGGCGCGCAATCCTTACGGCGGAAACGTTATACAGATGCCTGGGGTATCTGCTTACAGCGGAAACTGGCAGAATTCCGGCAGTGAGCAGGGAACGACTGGCTCTGGGGGGTATGAGGCAGATAGTGGTTATGGGACGCCGTATGGTCCCGACAATCGTTATGATACAGGGGCAGGCTATGGTTCCGGGGGCAGTTACGGAGGGGACCAGAGCTATGGCCCTGAAAGCAGTTATGGAGGGGACCAGAGCTATGGCTCTGAAAGCAGTTATGGCCAGGGGGCAGATTACAATTCAGGAACCGGCTATGGCACGAACCAGGACTATAGCCAGGGAACAACAGGTTATGGCTCTCAGGTAAGTTACGGGGCAGAAAACAGTTATGGTTCCCAGAAAGGTTACGGAACGGAAAGCGGTTATAGTTCCCAGGCCGGCTATGGAACGGAAAGCAGCTATGGCTCTCCTGAGAGCTACGGGACAGGAAACGGCTATGGCTCCCCAGCGGGTTATGGGACGGAAGGCAGCTATGGCTCCCCAGCGGGTTATGGAACGGAAAGCGGCTATGGCTCCCCGGCGGGTTATGAGACGGAAAGCAGCTATGGCTCCCCCGTGGGTTACGGAACAGAAAATGACTATGGCTCCCCGGCGGGCTATGGAGCGGAAAACGGCTATGGAACCCCAGCAGGCTATGGGACGGAAAACAGCTATGGTTCCCCAGCGGGTTATGGGACGGAGAACGGCTATGGCTCCCCGGCGGGCTATGGGACGGAGAACGGCTATGGAACCCCTGCAGGTTATGGAACGGAAAATGGCTATGGTTCTGCGGAGAGATATGGAACAGAAAACAGCTACGGCTCTCCGGAGGGCTATGGGGCGGAGGGCGGTTATAGCTCTCAGGCCGGTTATAGAACAGATAATCGTTATGGCTCTCAGGAAGGCCATGGAGCCGACGGCGTCTATGGCTCCCCGGAGGGCTACGGGGTGGAAGGCGGTTACGGCTCCCAAAAGGATTATGAGGAGTATGGGGGATCCGTAGGTTATGGCTCTCAGGGCGACCCGGGACCGGAAGCGGGGTATGTGCCTTCCGAAAATTATGGAGCAGAAACAGATTATATGTCCCCCGACAGCTATAGGACAGAGACAGGCTATGGGTATGGTTCTCAAAACGGTTACGGAGCCGGAGGGGGATATGATGATGCCCATTATGGCAACAGAGAGTATATGCCCTATGACGGAGAGGATGCCTATGACACGGAAGAGCCATATGGCGGAGCAGCAGGGTACGGCCCAAAAGATGACCAGGGACTGTGGCAGGAATCAGAGGAGGGGATGACCAGACAGAGACAGGCCGGGTATGGGCATAGAGAATACGGGTATACCAATCCCCATGGAGGTTATCCCCAGGCCGGACCCTATGTTGTGGATGAAGAGATGATGGCAAACTTGCATCAGGCGGCTGCTGAAAAGGAACTTGCGGCAGAGATGTCCAGAATCTCCACGGAGGAGTATGTAGAGCCGCAGCCGGTGTCCAATCAGACCAGAGTATTTCGGGGAAAGAATAATATAAGGATTCTCCGGCCAAGAGAGGAAGAGGAGAAAATTTATTATCCCCGCTCCTATACGATTCACCACATGATAATTGAAGCCGAAACTGCCAGGGAAGGGTTTGAGATGGCTGTGGAGGAATTGAAAAAGGTTCATCAGGAAACCGGCGTAAACAACGCGGTCATCAAGATCTCCGGAAGCAAGCTGAGTAAAAGAGGAGTTTTTAATGTCTCTGACAAGCTGTCAGGAAAAGACCTGATCGTGGAGGAGGCCGGCGACCTGACCCAGCGGGATCTGGAAGAATTGCAGATGCTTTTGGAGCGGGATGAGACAGGCATGATTGTAGTCCTCATCGATACTCCCCATCAGATCGCGGAACTGCATCAGCAGAACCCTGGCTTTATAAATCTGTTTAAATGCATTGGTTCGGAAACATATGAGGAAGAGCCAGTACAGCAGGCACAGGATCAGGTTCAGGAAGAACCGTCCGCCATAGAAGAAAGCCCTGTTGGGGAACCTGTGTCAGAGCCGGAGCAAAAACCAGAACTAAAACCAGAACTAAAACCAGAACAAACTCTTCAGGAGCCAGACCCGGAGATAAGCTCCCAGCCGGAACCGGAACTAAAAGAAGAGACATCATCATCGCAGTTGGACCAGGATGCCCTTGGGGATACAACTCCCCCGACACCCCAGGAAGAGGAGACGACGCCGGAATCTGGGGATAATCAGGATGGGGAGGAGGAGCCAGAAAAGGAAGCGGAGGATCTGCCTGAACATGCAGACGGGAAAGACGAAAGCATGGAGGAAGTCCGCGGGCCAGAAGAAACATTGGATGCTCCAGGCGAATATGAGGAAGAGCCATATTTGGAGGAAGAACATTCAGATGAGGACTATCCAGATGAGGACTACCCGGACAAAGATTATCCGGATGGGGATCAATATCAGGAGGAGGACAGATTCCAGGATGTGGCGCCGGACGACGAAGAATATGACGAATCCTTTGAGGAAGAGGCATACGACGACCAGGAGTATGAAGAGCCGGAACCTGTGGATGATGACGAAGAGCTGGGAATTGACGCGTTTGCGGATTATGCGGTGCAGTATGCCAGCGATATAGATTGCAGTATCACCGGGAAGAGCCTGCTTGCCCTGTACGAACGGGTGGAGGTCATGGAAGAGGACGGAATCCCTCTGACCAGAGCGAATGCGGAGGATATGATCGAAGAGGCTGCGGATAAAGCTGAGAAACCATCCCTTGGCGGATTAATAAAGGGAGTGTTTTCTTCTAAATATGATAAAGATGGTCTGTTGATTTTAAAAGAAGAGCATTTTGTGTAGGAAAGAGAGGATCAGATGAACACTCGGTTGATCGCGTTAGATTTGGATGGCACGCTTCTGGATGACCAGAAGCGTCTGCCGGAGAGGAACAGGAAAGCTTTGGAAGCATGTATTTCTAAAGGGATCTACGTAGTCCCTTGTACCGGGCGTACAGCAGCCGGGATACCGGAGGTTGTAAGGGAGATTCCGGGTATACGCTACGGGATCACAGTAAACGGCGGTATGCTGGTAGATATGCAGGAAAACCGGATTTTGGATGAAAAACTGCTTGCCCCTCAGATCGTGGTGGAGATTTACGAGCTTTTAGAGGAATATCATGTTATGTGCGACGCATATATTCAGGGAGACGGATTTTCTGAACGGTATTGCTTTGAGCATATGGATGAATACGCGATCCCCGTCCTGGTGCAGGAGCTGGTCAAAAAAACCCGGGTACCTATTGATAATATGAAAGAGTATATCAGAAAACGCAACTGCATGGTAGATAAACTGAATCTGTTTTTTGATGACAAAAACCAGAGAGCTCAGGTTCGCGGGAGACTGGCGGAGAGAGAGGACATATTGGTCAGCTCTTCCTTTCCTTTTAACCTGGAGATCAATGGTCCCGGAGCTTCCAAAGGAGAAGGGATTCTCCGTCTGGCCAGGATCCTTGGCGTAAAACCAGAGGAGACGATGGCTTTTGGAGACGGAGAAAACGATCTGTCTATGATGGAGAAAGCCGGAATCAGTATCGCTATGGAAAATGGAGAGGCATCTATTAAGGAAAAAGCAGATTATACAGCGCCATGTAACAACGATGCCGGCGTAGCGCAGATGCTGGAAAAGATGGTCCTTTCCTGACAATGATGAGGAGCCTATGAAAAATTGGTTTGAGATAATAATAGGAATATATTTGCTGGGGATGATCCTATATGGCCATTACAGGGGGGCCATACGTATGGCGGTTTCCATGGTGGCATTTATTGCCACCTTCCTTCTTGTTCACATCGCGATGCCTTCTGTGACGGTATTTGTAAAAAATCAGACGCCGGTTTATGGATGGATACAGGAGAGCCTTAAAGAAGCCTTGATATCTGAGGAACATGGGGAACAGCTGTTTGATGAGAGCGAGATTCTGGGTAATCTGAATCTGCCCCGGGAAGTTCAGGAGATTTTGCTGGAACATCATGAGGTTGATCTTTACCAGGCCCTGGGGATAAGTACCTTTGCAGAGTATGTAAGCGATTATGTAACTGGACTGATCGTCAGGGCAGCAGGCTTTGTTATTTTATTTTTTGTAGTGTACGTGGTTGTACATGTACTCATGCGATGGCTGGATGTGATGGCCAGGCTTCCTATTGTATCCGGTGTAAATAAACTGGCAGGCGCTTTGCTGGGGGGAATTCAGGGATTATTTTTTGTCTGGCTGTTCCTTTTGTTGGTAATGGCGTTTTCCAGAAGCGGCTGGGCGAGCCAGGTGACAGCTCAGATTGAATCCAGCAAATGGCTGTCCTTTTTATATCACTATAATATTTTGTCCAGATTAGTGCTTGGGTTTATAAAAGGGATATTCTGATGCCAAAGAGGCTCTAAAAATTGTTCAAAAAAAGTGGCATATATCCCTTGACATTTCCTGCATGAAATGGTATAGTTAACTCCGCCGTAAGAAATACGGCAGTTATTTCTAATAATAATATAGAAATAATAAAAAAGTTGTTGACAAAGCAGAAACGATATGATATAGTAAATGAGTTGTTGCTGAACACCAGACAACAACACGGACCTTGAAAATCGAAGATTGAACAGTATGTAAGACCCTGAAAATTCCAAATAA
>CAJUFP010000144.1 GCA_910585645.1 uncultured Hungatella sp.
AAAGCTATTGCAGGCTTTAAGGGATATGAATTGGTTTGGAGGTGTCAAACTCCCGAATTTTTTGTAAATATGTATTGGCAAGCCTAAAGCAATTGTGATATACTTATTCCGTATAATTGGGGAGGAGGGACATCTATGTGGTTTAGTGAGGATGCCATCAAAGGGCTGGTTACAGCAATAGGATATATTCCCCAAGATGGGAAAAACGGGATTTATTTTAAAAGCTATCAAAACCATGGTGGGTATTGTATTTTTCTGGATTTTAATAATCAGAAGATCATTTATGATTCTGATGAAAATCCATCTGGTATCGCTATAAAAGTATGGGAAAGAACAACGAGCAATTTTTCGCAGACGGAAAACTTTGTTGTTTTGGAGTGTGTGGATAGCCTGTTAGAAAAGGGCTATGCTCCATCGTGTATTGAGTTGGAAAAGACCTATCCTTCAGGGCATGGGCGTTCAGGCAGACTTGACGTTTTGGTCAAGTCTGTTGATGGTGCGCCTTTTTTGATGATTGAATGTAAAACCTGGGGCACAGAGTTTGATAGAGAACAGTCCAAAATGCTAAAAGATGGCGGCCAATTATTTACATATTATGCGAATGATAGAGATACTAAGTTTTTGTGTCTCTATACTTCCCGAATAGACAGTGCAAGAGAACGTAAGAATGTCATTGTTGATGTTGACCCTGCGTGGGCAAGTTTATCTGGCGTCAAAGAAATTTATGATCATTGGAACAAAAATTTTAAAGATAACGGTATCTTCGACAGTTATGCTGCACCGTATGATGTTAAGCATAGAGCTCTTATATATGGGAAATTAGAAACCCTAAAGGAAGAACATAGTGGGAAGATCTTTAACCAGATTATGGAGATACTGCGCCATAACGCTATTTCCGATAAACCTAATGCCTTTAATAAGTTGCTTAATCTTTTTGTCTGCAAAATTATTGACGAAGCGGATAAAAACCCGGAAGATGAACTGGATTTTCAGTGGTTAGAGAGGGATACAGACGAAAGCCTACAGTTACGCCTAAATGACCTATACAAAAGAGGAATGTGGCGTTTTCTTGAGATTAAAGTAATTGATTATGAACAACGTGAAGTGTCCGACAAATTAGCAAGTATTGAAGATTCTCTTACAAAACAGTGGATCATGAAAATGTATACGGACACTCGCCTGAAGAAAAGCCCCAATTTTGCATTTGTGGAGGTTCAGGATGACAGAACTTTTGCCTTAAATGCAAAAGTTGTTCGTGAAATTGTTGAGCTACTTCAGGCATACAAGTTCCGTTATGAGCAGAAGCATGAATTTTTAGGGAACTTCTTTGAGCTTTTATTGAACACCAGTATGAAGCAGGAAGCGGGGCAATTTTTTACTCCTGTTCCAATTACTCGTTTTATTATTTCCTCCCTACCGTTAGCCGAACTCGTCCAAAATCGTGTTGAGGGCAGGCAGGACGAACCGTTGCCTACGGTAATTGACTATGCCTGTGGAAGCGGTCATTTTCTGACTGAATATATGGCACAGATGCAGAAAATTATTGACAGCAAAATTGATATTTCCCACACTTCACCGAGGATCAGAAACCTTATTCAGTCATGGCAAGGTTTCACGAAATTCCTCTGGGCCAAAGACAGTGTATATGGTATTGATTTGGACAATCGCCTGGTCAAAACTGCAAAGGTCAGTGCATTTTTTAATGGCGATGGCGAGGCAAATATTGTTTGGGCCAATGGCCTGGATAGTTTTACAAAGTCAGAGGTATTTAGAGGTAAGCTTGTTGGGGCAAGCGGACAGGATAATGGGAAATTTGATATATTGATCTCCAATCCTCCGTATTCCGTTGACGCATTCAAAAGCACAATTAAATATGGGGAGGAGTCTTTTGAGCTGTATTCGGCTCTCTCTGACAACAGTTCTGAGATTGAATGTCTCTTTGTAGAGCGCATGAAACAGCTTTTGAAGGTTGGCGGCTGGGCAGCGGTCATCTTACCCAGTTCCATTTTGACAAACAGCGGTATCCATGCAAAAGCAAGGGAAATCCTTTTAAAGTATTTCAAAGTGAAAGCGATTGTTGAAGCAGGCTCCAATACATTTATGAAAACTAACACAAGCACGGTTATCTTGTTCTTGGAGCGTCGTAGTAACGATGATCATCTAAATATCGGTCGAGCTATTGAACGGTTTTTTACTTCATATATTGATGTTGCTGTTTCTGACATTGAGAATGCTTTTTCCACCTATGTCTTGGATGTGTATGATCGGCTGAGTTTTGAGGATTATATTAGTTTGTTCAAAGGAACTCCCAGTAAAGCGGCTGAAGCCCATGAGCTTTATGAGGGTTATGTAAAAACTTACGGTGACAATTTTCGTTCCAAAGCAGTTGAGGTTGAAAAAGAGAAGTTATTATACTTTTTGTTAACTTACAATCAAAACATTGTTTTGGTCAAGACGGGGAAGGGAAAAGAAGAAAAGAAATTTCTCGGTTATGAATTCAGCGAGCGCCGTGGACACGAAGGCCTGCATCATCTGACCAGTGGAACAAAGCTTTATGATGAGGCTGATCCGTTGAATCCACAAAAAGCCAGTAGCTATATTTATCGAGCGTTTTTGGGCGAGCGGGCTGAGATTGTCGAAAGTTTGGCAAAAAATGTATCATATGGACATATGAGCAGATTTATTGAATATGGGACGTATAAGTTTGACAAGAAAGTAAATTTAGGGAAACGAATCAAGATTAATTCTTCCTACCCAATGGTTGCCTTAAATGTGCTTGTTCAACTACTTAACGGTGTGACATTTGACAAAGCCAACCAAGTAATGGAAGAAACAAGTAAAGTGGTTTTGACAGCAGACAATATTACAAGCGAAGGCGCGTTGAAAATCGTTAAAAAAGTTTATTTAAGAGAAGATTTTCCCGCAAATGATGAAAAGCGTTTGTACAAGGATGATATATTTATTTGTCTGTCCAGTGGAAGTAAAGAGCATGTTGGAAAATGTGCAATAATTAAGCAGGACATTCCTTACTTTGCAGGTGGATTTATGGGAATTTTGCGAAAGAAATCGGACAGCGTTCTGATGAAGTATCTATGGGCTGTACTTGCCTCTGAGCAATACAGAGAGGTGTTAGGACAAGGAAGTACGGGGACGAATATTAACAATTTAGGAAGTAGTTTGGGAAGCATTAAAGTTCCATTGCCTTCTTTGGATATACAACGGAAAATTGTTAAGATTCTTGAGCAGGCAGAAAGAGAAGAGAACACCATATTTACCCAGATCGAAGTGCAGTATCGCGCGATTGAGCATATCTTTGATCAAATTGATGTGTCCCATTCAGAATTGTTGGGCAAGTTGGTGAAGTGCAATCCAACCAAAGCGGATGTCCCAAATGATATGTTAGTTAGCTTTGTCGAGATGGCTGCTGTTTCAAATGATGGTCATATTGTGGGTGCTGTTGATCGCCCAATGATTGAGGTCCGAAAAGGAGGCTATTCCTATTTTGAGGAAAATGACATAATTATTGCAAAGATTACTCCTTGTATGGAAAATGGGAAGTGCGCTTTTGCAACAGGTCTGACAAACGGAATTGGCATGGGAAGTTCGGAATTTCATGTATTTCGGTGTGGAACCGAGATTCTACCCCAATATCTATTTGGCTACCTTAACCGTCAGGTGATTCGCCAAGAGGCTGAGAAGGTAATGACGGGGTCAAGTGGGCACAGAAGGGTTCCGATTGGATTTTATAAACAACTATTGATTCCACTTCCCACACTTAGTGAACAGCAACAGATTGTCACCTTCATTCAGGAAGCTGAGGATCAGATCACTCAATTGAATGCCCGGTTAGATACGTTGAAAGCAGAAAAGAATTTGGTTTTAAAAAATATCTTTAATTAACATGAGCGGCACTCTGATCTGGAGTGCCGCTCATGTGTGCTTTCAATCCATAGGACATTTCCCGCATCATCTTTGAGAGGTTCCGTAAAGCATTTTCGCTTCCTGCACCAGCTCTAAAAATTCCTTTCGATACGGATCAGAATCTCTTCGGATGCAGGACTCGGCCAGGGCCAGGACCGTGTCATAGTCCGCGTTTCCCCGATTTTCGCTGTCCCGAAGCACCATGCCAAATTCAGCCACAGCCGAGGCAAAAGCCAGATCATCGGAAAGTTTCGACGTGTAGTCAGCCGATTCCACAGGGTGAGAGATCAGCTTGCTGGTGTCGCCGTTTGGGGCCTTGTAGCGCAGGCTTACGGTCAAAAGCTCGGTGCTTATGGTTTCGTTAGAAGTTTCCGTGGAAGTTTTGGGCTGGGGCTGGTATTTCAGCTCCGGTTCGGCGTTCCGGGCAGAGCCTTTGGCGGGGATCAGCTCATAGAGGGCGGTCATGGTGTGGCCGGACCCGATTTCACCGGCGTCCACCGTGTCGTCGTGAAAGTCTTCCTTATTCAGCAGCCGGTTTTCATAGCCTACCAGCCGGTAGCCTGCCACATAGGCGGGGTTGAACTCTACCTGGACCTTTACGTCCTTGGCTACCGTGATCAGGGTTCCGCCCATCTCGTCTACCAGAACCTTTTTGGCCTCAAAAACAGAGTCCAGATAGCTGTAATTGCCGTCGCCGTTGTCTGCCAGAGCCTCCATCTTGTTGTCCTTGATGTTGCCGGTACCTACGCCCAGGACGGAAAGGTGGACGCCGCTTTTTTTCTTTTCCTCGATAAGGCGGGTTAAGTCCTCCTCGCTTGTCAGGCCCACGTTCAGATCCCCGTCCGTGGCCAGGATGACCCGGTTGTTGCCCCCTGGGATGTAATGTTTCTGGGCCAGTTCATAGGCCTTCTGGATCCCCGCGCTGCCTGCGGTGGAGCCGCCTGCCTCCAAATCGTCGATGGCAGCGGCGATCTTTGCGGTGTCGCTGCCCGGCACGCCGTCCAGAACCACAGACTCGTATCCGGCGTAGGTGACAATGGACACCCGGTCTCTGTCGTCAAGGTTCTCGGCCAGCATGGTAAAGGCTTTCTGGACAAGAGGCAGTTTGTCGTCAGAATACATAGAGCCGGACACGTCCAGCAAGAATACCAGGTTGGAGGAGGGGCGGTCACGAAAATCGATCTCTTTTGCCTTGAGGCCGATGAGGAGAAGCCGGTTTTCCTCATTCCAGGGGCAGGCCGCGTATTCCGTGGTGATGGAGAAGGGATCCTGACCCTGAGGCTCTTTGTACTGGTAGTTAAAGTAATTCAGCATCTCCTCGATCCGAACCGCGTCTTTTGGCACGGTCTGGCCGGAGCGGATAAACCGCCGGATGTTGGTGTAGGAGGCAGTGTCCACGTCGGCGGAGAAGGTGGACAATGGTTCCTGGTCCACAGACTTGAAGCCGCTCTCCTCAATATGGCTGTATTCTTCCGCGGAGCCGAAGTCGGTCCGGTAGGCGGCCTGGTACTTTCCGGCCATGGTGGTGGAGTTGTAGACATTGCCGTCAAAGCTGCTGCCCGGCGCTGCCAGGGATTCCTGGGGCGTTGACCCGGAATCGCCGGCAGGCGCCGCCCCGTCCGCCTCCCAGGCCGCTGCCGCGGTGGTCTCTGCCACCGGCTGGCCGCTGTCGGCGTGATCCGGGGCGCCCCCGCATCCTGTCAGAAGAGACGCGGCCATAAGGACACAGAGAACTGGCTTTGGATTTAAGATGGTTTTCTTCATAATAGTTTCCTCCCTTTATCTTTGATTTTTTGCCTGCAAAGTTTCTGTCACCGTCGGGTCAGGGCAAGAAAGTCTAAAAGAAAGCTGTCGTCCTCCCGAAGGAGCATTCTGTCGTAGTAGTAGTCATTGGTCCCCTCGCTGTCTTTGACCACGACCCGGGCGTGGTCGTCGGCCAGGGTGGCGTAGCCGGAGTGAAATAGATACGCGCCCTCCCGGGTTACCTGGACCTGAGGGGCAGAGGCACACAAAAGCTGCCAGTCCTGGTCCTGCCGTTTCAAAGGCAGAAGATAGGATGCGCCGGGCTGCAGCTGGTAGAGCACATGGCTTTCGGATCCGGAGTCTGCCTGGGCCGGGACAATGGGGGCGGCCACGGTAATGCTGTCAGCGCCCGAGACATAATCCTGGGAGTAATACACCTGATCAAGGGCTATGTCGTAGGTGATCATCACGGCGTTCCCCTCCTGGTCTGTCTCCAGCCGGGCCCGGGTCACGGTTCCCTGACACAAAAACTCCGTGTCTTTCAGGATGTCCTCGGAAAAATGTACGGCGTCATAGGACATGGTCTTAGCCTGGGCGGGAACGGTCATGGGCGTGTAGGGCGTCAGGGACAGCCGGCTGTAGGAGATTGGGGTTATGAGAAACGCGGGTCCGGAGTCTTGGGGCGGGGATGAAAAAGCGCCTTTTTGGTTCTCTTCGGAGACTTCTCCTTCATGGGAGAAAACGCCGCCGCTTTTTCCGGAAGCTTCTCCTTCATGGGAAACGCCATCGCTGCTGCTGCCAGGGCCTTGTGTCTCATAGGCAATCCCGTCCCCACAGCCTGCTGTGGTTTCAGCGGCGGCTATGGCTGTGGTTTCCTCCACGCCGTCGGGGTGGGGGGCCAGATCCGGCCGGTTCCACGGGGCCAGGACTGCCAGCAGGATCACGGCGGCAGCGGCGGCGGCCTTTTTATAGACCCCGTAGGCGGAAAGGATCTTGGGCAGCCCGGACCTGGATCTGGGGGAGCGGGGCGCGCTTTTTGGCGAAAGGGTTTCTGGGGCAAAAGGGGAGGCCGGCAATGGGGAAAGATCGTCCGTAGGCGTCCCGGGGGAGACGGGGGCGGGGCGTTCCTCTAACTGTTTTTCAATCCGGCTCCACAGATCCGGCGTTTCCAGGCACTTTAATTTTCTGTATTCTTGTTCTAATGTTGATCTATTGTCCATAGCAGCACCTCTTTAATTTTTCCACAGCAGTTCGGTAGAGCCAGGCCACGGTACCCTGTGGTTTTTTAAGCACCAGGGCGATCTCCTTAAAGGTCAACTCCCCCATAATCTTTAAGTTCACCACTTGCCGCTCTTCTTCCTTAAGGGTTTTTAAGGCCTGTTGAAGGCTTATATTTTTTACAATTCCATCTTCCGGGGAGGGAGTCTGGCGCAGATGGTCGGGAGCTTCCGGCAAAGGCTGCTCCCTCCCCCGCTTTCTTAAATGGTCTATGGCCATATTCCGGGCAATGGTAATAAGCTAGGCCCGGTGTCCGCTTCCTGCCTTGTAGGAGCCTGCGATATCCCACAGACGGATGAAGAAGTCGGAGGTAATATCCTCTGCGTCTTCCCGGCTTTTCAGTATGTCAAGAACCACGGAATAGATCATGGGGCAGTAATCCTCATAGACCTCCCGCAGGCCCTCCTTGTCATTTTCACAGATGCGGCGCATGGACTGTTGAAACCGCTGGTCATTCATGGCAATGCCCTCTTTCGTCTAAGCGGGGATTTGAGAACTACAAACGCCCGCCAACTCTGTTATGGATATCCATGTGTTTGCCTGGATATAAACGATACGGATGAGAATGGGAAATTTATGGTGGATCTTAAAAAAATTGTGGGACTCCACGGTGTAAGCCATGAAGTCCCCGGTTTCCTCTGTACGAAATATCGTCGGACTGTCAGAGTCCCTTAAGCTTTTTTACCGGCATGGTGCTTTTCTTTTGTCGAGATTTGGTGTATGATTGGTTATGTTGGAAAAAAATGGTAATAATGGAAAGCAGGTGAGACCATGGTACGGGAATATTTGGAGCAGGATGTATACGCGGCGGCCCAGGAGAGGCTGCGGCTGGTTTTTGAGGAATTTGACAATATTTACATCTCATTTTCCGGCGGAAAGGACAGCGGGCTTTTGTTGAACCTGGTGCTGGATTACAGAAAGAGGTATTATCCGGACCGGGTGATCGGGGTGTTCCACCAGGATTTTGAGGCCCAATACACGGTGACCACGGAGTATGTGGAGCGGACGTTTGAGCGGATACGGGACGAGGCGGAGTGTTACTGGGTGTGCCTGCCCATGGCCACCAGAACGGCTCTTAGCAGCTATGAGATGTACTGGTATCCCTGGGATGACAAGAAACAGGAGCTGTGGGTGCGGCCCATGCCCGCGAAAGAGTATGTGATCAATCTGGACAACAACCCTATGACTACTTACCGCTATCGGATGCACCAGGAGGATCTGGCCAAGCAGTTTGGCCGGTGGTATCGGATATCCCACGGCGGGAAGAAGACCATCTGCCTTCTGGGTATGAGGGCTGAGGAATCCCTGCAGCGCTACAGCGGATTTCTCAATAAAAAATACGGGTATCAGGGGGAGTGCTGGATCGGCAATATGTTTAAGGATGTGTGGTGCGGATCGCCTCTGTATGACTGGTCCTCCAGGGATGTGTGGCACGCCAACTACATGTTTGACTATGATTATAACCGTCTCTACGATCTGTATTATATGGCAGGGCTGAAGATCTCCCAGATGCGGGTGGCGTCGCCATTTAACGATTATTCCAAGGACGCCCTGAATCTGTACCGGGTCATTGACCCGGAGATCTGGGTGAAATTGGTGGGGCGGGTCCAGGGAGCGAATTTTACCAGCATCTACGGAAAGACCAAGGCTATGGGATACCGGAATATTTCCCTGCCGGAAGGACACACCTGGAAGAGCTATACCATGTTTCTTCTGGACACGCTGCCTGCCAGGCTCCGCAATAACTACATAAAAAAGTTTAACACGTCCATTGATTTCTGGCACAAGACAGGGGGCGGGCTGGACGAGGAGACCATAAAGGAGTTAGAGGAGCGGGGCTACAAGATCCGCAGAAACGGGGTTTCCAACTATACCCTAAGCAAAAAGTCCAGGGTGGTGTTTGTGGGGAAGATCCCCGACGACACGGACGACATCCGGTCAAGCAAGGATATCCCAAGCTGGAAGAGGATGTGCTACTGCATCCTGAAAAATGACCACACCTGCCGCCTTATGGGGTTTGGCATCACCAGGCAGCAGCAAAGGTATGTGGATGAGATCCGCAAAAAATATAAGAGTCTGGAGGAGGTAGAGTATGGAGCATAAGAATCCAAAAGGCAAGAGTCCGGCTTACGGGGTGATCCCGGTTCCGGTGGAGAAGATACGGCCCAATTCCTACAATCCCAACCATGTGGCGCCTCCGGAGATGAAGCTTTTGTATGAGAGCATTAAGGCGGACGGATATACCATGCCTGTGGTGTGCTATTATAATAAGGAAGAGGACTATTATGAGATCGTGGACGGTTTTCACCGCTACCGCATCATAAAGGAGTACCCGGATATCTACGAGCGGGAGAAGGGCATGCTTCCCGTGTCGGTGATCGACAAGCCTATCGACCAGCGGATGGCCAGCACGGTCCGCCATAACCGGGCCAGAGGCAGCCACAGCGTGGACCTGATGAGCAATATCATCAAGGAACTGCACGACCTGGGGCGTAGCGACGCCTGGATATCCAGACATCTGGGCATGGATCGGGACGAGATCCTGCGGCTGAAGCAGATCACAGGGCTGGCGGCGCTGTTTAAGGATGTGAAGTTCGGCAATGCCTGGAGACCAGGGGAGGAGGACGGGTGAGGGCATGGCAGGCCCGGGCCTGCCATGTCACGCGGCTTGGGTTCTGCTGTTTTTTAGAAACAGAGGCGGAGCCGGCGGCTGCGCTGACCGTGCGAAAGCGTAATGGTAGCAGGCATCCGGCCCATCGCCAAAGGC
>CAJUFP010000145.1 GCA_910585645.1 uncultured Hungatella sp.
CCCACGGGAGCTTTGGATTCCAAAACCAGCAGGGAGGTGCTGGATTTTTTGAAGGAATTAAATGAAGAGGGCAATACCATTGTCATCATCACCCATGACAGTTCCATCGCCCTGGAGGCGAAACGGGTGGTGCGGGTTCATGACGGGAAGATTAATTTTGACGGAGACGTAAATGAATATGCTGCAATCCTTTAAACTGGCGTTAAAAAGCATACGGAGCAATAAAATGAGGTCATTTCTCACGATGCTTGGAATTATTATCGGCGTTGCGTCGGTGATTATCCTGGTAAGCCTGGTCAGCGGGTACATGTCCTACATGACAGACAGCTTTGCCAGCCTTGGCACCAACCAGATCAATGTGAGCGTGACTAACATTTCTTCCCGCTCTGTGTCCGCGGACCAGATGTATGAGTTTTATGAGGACCAGGGGGAGTTGTTTGATCATATGAGCCCTGTGGTCAATGTGAACACAGTGGTAAAGCATGGCAATGATTCCATGTCTTCCACCAGCGTTGCCGGGGTCAGCGAGGAGTATCTGGATATTAAGGGGGTTGAGCTGGAGCAGGGGAGAAACATCCAGTATTCGGATATTGTGTCCAGGCAGAAGGTATGTGTGGCAGGGTATTATGTGGCAGGAGAACTTTACGGCAGCCCGGAGAAGGCCATTGACCAGACCATAAAGATCGGAGGCTATGGGTTCCGCATCGTAGGGGTGGCCAGAAGGCAGGATGAGGAGGCCCAGAAGGACGGAGGAGCGGATGATTTTGTCTGGATTCCCTACAGCTGCGGGGTGAAGATGTCAAGAAACGCCAATATCGGCAGCTATGTTTTTACCATACGCCAGTTGGACACAGCCTCGGAGGCTACAAAGCGGATTTCGGATTTTCTTCAGGAAATCTTTAAGAATGAGGATCTGTACCAGGTGACGGCCATGAGCGAGATGCTGGATTCTCTGAATTCCATGATTGCCATGGTGTCCGCCGGACTTGGGGGGATTGCGGGGATTTCTCTGCTGGTGGCAGGAGTGGGGGTCATGAATATTATGCTTGTGTCCGTGACGGAGAGGACCAGGGAGATTGGGATCCGAAAGGCTCTGGGAGCCAGGAAAGGCGTTATTTTGCAGCAGTTTGTGATAGAGGCGGCTGTCCAGAGCGCTATGGGCGGAGTCATCGGAATCGTGCTGGGAAGCGCTGCCACAGCCGCCGTGGGGACGGCGGTTGGGCTGGACGCGTCGCCTTCACCGTCCGCGGTAGTAATCTCTTTTTCTGTTTCCGTGTTCATCGGACTGTTTTTCGGCTATATGCCAGCCAGGAGAGCCGCTGGGCTGAATCCGATTGATGCTTTGAGAAGTGAGTAAGATTAAGAAGTGAGTAAACCGTTATTTTGCGGGGGAGTGTGGGAAAAACCGTTTTTTAATTCTGTCTGATGCAGAGGGCGGGATTGAAAAACGGTTTTTGTTGTGTGGATATTGCTCTATGGGCAAAAGAAATGGTTGACTTATATAGATAGCCGATATATAATGCGATATGTAGATAGTCGATACATAGATTTCCAATATAAGAAAGGAGATGTGGATTTTGGCGGGAGATAAGAATCAGGTGTCGGGGAATACGGCTATGCTGCTTTTGAGGCTTTTGTCGGAGAAGGATATGTACGGTTATGAGATGATTGAGGAGCTTTTGCGCAGGTCCAACCATGTGTTTGATCTGAAGGCGGGGACGCTCTACCCTCTTCTGCACGGCATGGAGGCCAGGAATCAGCTGGTCTCCTATGAGAAGGAAGCCGGGGGGAAGACGCGCAGGTATTACCGGATCACCAAGGAGGGGAGAAAGGAGCTGGAGCGGAGAAAGGAGGAGTGGCAGGTCTACAGCGGGGCTGTGGCCCAGGTGATGACAGCCGGAGGCGGGGATGGTCTGCCGGAACTTAGCAGGATGAGGTGGGATGGTCTGCCGGAACTTGGCGGGATGAGAAGGGATGACTTGCCGGAACCTGGCGGGGTGAGGCGGGATGGTCTGCCGGAACCTGGCGGGATGAGACAGGATGGCTTGCCGGAACCTGGCGGGGTGAGAAGGGATGGCTTGCCGGAACTTGGCGGCATGAGATGGAATGGCGTTTCGTGGGGGAACCTGTGGCAGAGGATTGGCGGCAGTCATGAGAAGGGAGGGGAGCTTTATGGAGTTTAGGGAGTTTCTTGACACGATGTCAGGCCAGATACGCAGCCAGAAGGCCAGGGCTGTGGCGGTGAGGGAGATGGAGGACCACATAAGGGACCAGGCGGATTTCTATGAGAGCCAGGGCATGAGCGGCGGCGACGCCCTGAAGGAGGCGGTGCGTCAGATGGGAGATCCGGTGGCCGCGGGGGTGGAGCTGGACCGGATCCACCGGCCGGACATGGAGTGGCGTCTTTTCGGATGGATCGTGGCGTTCAGCGCGCTGGGGCTTGTGATTCAGTATCTCTGTTTTTACTGTGTGTGCGTGACGCCGGGGGTCAATGGCCAGAGCCAGTGGATTTTAGGCGATTCTACCGGGAGTTTTGTGCGGCAGTGCGTTTACACGGCTGTGGGGCTGGGGATTATGGCTGTGATCTGTCTGCTGGATTACAGTGTGATCGGGAAGCACGCGGAGGTATTGGCGGTTTGTTTGCTGGCGGCGGTTGTTTTTTTATGTACCTTTGGCCTGGTCAGGAAGGTTAACGGGGCTTACGGGACATTGAAGAGTTTGATGTATCTGTTTGTTCCTCTTTTCGGGGGGATCTGTTACCGGATGCGGGGGAAAGGGCGTCTGGGCATGGCGGTCTGCTGTCTGTGGATCGGAGCCGTGTTCTATGTGGGGGCCTCGGTGATCGGAGGCGGTTTCGGAGTGACTCTGGATGTGATTGTGGTGTGTCTGATCATGGTCTTTGGGGCTGCCTGGAGAGGGTGGTTTCATCTGGACAGGAAGAGGGGACTTGGGGCGCTTATTGGCCTGACGGCGGCTTTGGCGGTTGTGATGGGCCTGTTCTTTAAACTCGGTCTCAGCTCATACCAAATCAGGAGACTGCAGGTTTGGCTCCGCCCGGAGGATTACGCGGATACAGGGGGGTACAGCATTTTGACGATCCGCAGGATCGTGGCAAGCCTGGCTGCCAATGGGAACTGTTTTGAGGCTTTGGAGGAGAGCGGGCTTCAGTGGTTTTTATATGGTGGGGGAAACGACGGGGAGTTTATGATCCTGCAGACGGCGGTGACTCTGGGACTTTTAAAGGCCGTGGGAATCCTGGTTCTTTTTGGGGCTTTCTTTTTCTATCTGTTTCGGATGACGGCGCGGGAGAAAAACCGGCTGGGGAAGATAATGGGATTCGGATGCGCGCTGATGCTGACTGTGGAGACGGTGCGCAATGTGCTGTACAACTTCGGCATTGGGCTGGGGTCTACGGCGGGGATTCCGTTTTTTTCTTTTGGGAAGGTGCATACGCTGGCGGTCTATGTGCTTTTGGGGGTGCTTTTGAGCATCTACCGGTATCGGAACCTGGTATGGGAGGAACCGGTTAAGGCACAAAAAGGCGGGGAGGCGAAGCTGGGCAGGTACGTGATCCGGGTGGAGAAAAGGGTCAATTCCTAGAGAATGTCGGATTTAGGGGGTGTTGGATGGTCGGCGGCGTTTTTTAATTTCTCCGGGTTCAATTCCCCGCAGCTTGCTGCGCAACATGCTCGATTTTGGTTTTGCGGGTTTTGATACCCCGTTGCTTGCAGCGGGGTAATTCATTTTGGGGATTTTGGGTTTTGGGGGCTGAGAGGTTGTAACTGTTTTTGGCCGGATTTTTATAGTTTGCGACTGTTTTTTGATAGATATGGCGGGGGTTTTGTATTATGATGGAGGAAATGAAACGTATGGAAACATAGCGCGTAGGAATTATTTGGGCTGGCGCCGGAGGAAAGCGGTCTGTGAGGATATTGGGAGAGATCTGTTTTGGCAGATTTGTAGATTTGCGGGTTGGCAGATTTGTAGATTGGCAGATTTGCGGGTTGGCAGATTAGCAGATTAGCAGTTTTGCGGGCGGGCTGGCGTCGGTTTAACTGGGGGAGGAGAGAAGAAAGATGTTTGCGGATTACCATGTACATACGGAGTTCAGCGATGATTCGGTTTATCCCATGGAGGATGTGGTGAGGGATGCCATTGCCATGGGCATGGAGGAGATCTGTTTTACGGATCATGTGGATTACGGTGTAAAGGTGGACTGGGACTGTGGGGAGGAGATCGTGTACCGCTTTGGGGAGCCTATGGCCAACGTGGATTACCCAAAGTACGCGGCGGAGATCGGAAAGCTTCAGAGGCAGTACGGCCGTCAGATCACCATCCGCATGGGGATGGAGTTTGGGGCGCAGATGCACACGATCCCCCAGTTTGAGGCTCTTTATGGGAGATATCCTTTTGATTTTATTATCCTGTCGGTCCATCAGGTGGAGGACAAGGAGTTCTGGAACGGGGATTTTCAGGCGGGCAGGAGCCAGCAGGAGTACAATAAGCGGTATTATGAGGAGATGCTTGGTCTGGTCAACGGTTTTCACGATTACAGCGTGCTGGGCCATATGGATCTGATTGCGCGGTACGATGAGGCCGGGGTTTACCCTTTTGAGAAGGTAAGGCCTTACGCGGAGAAGATTTTGCAAAAGGTTATTGAGGACGGGAAAGGGATTGAGGTGAATACTTCCTACCACAGGTATGGGCTGGGGGATTCTACGCCTTCTAAGGATATTTTGCGGCTTTACCGGGACTTGGGCGGCAGGATCGTGACCATTGGCAGTGACAGCCACAAGAAGGAGCATTTGGGGGCTTATGTCCGGGAGGCAAAGGAGCTGTTAAAGTCCCTGGGATTTGAGGAGTTTTGTACGTTTGAACAGATGAAACCAATGTTTCATAAGCTGTAGCGCCGGAGGGGCGGATATGGGATAGGGGCCGGAGGCCGGACCTGGAGGGTGGGCTTGGGTGAGTGTGTGAGGGCATGGGGACGGCTCAGGGGATGAGAGTGGTGTTGGATGTTGGGGCCTGGCGGGCCAGGGCGTTTGAGGGAGCTGCTGCTTGGGCCTGGCGGGTCAGGGGATGAGAGCGGCGCCTGGATGTTGGGGCCTGGCAGATCAGGGCGTTTGAGGGAGCTGCTTACTTGGGCCTGGCCGGTTTGGCGTTTGAGGGTGTTGCTGTGTTTAAGGAAAGGGTGGAGAGACGATGAGGATTGAACATGTTGCCGCGTATTTTGCGGACCTGGAGAGGGCTAAGGAGTTTTTTGTGACGTATTTCGGCGGGGTTCCCAATGAGATGTATCATAATGAGAGGACCGGGTTTCGGTCGTATTTTCTGACGTTTGAGGACGGGGCTAGGCTGGAGATCATGAATAAGGAGGCTTTGGGGGAGAGGGATGAGGCTCTGGTTCGGCCGGGATTGATTCATATGGCGTTTTCTGTGGGAAGCAGGGAGAGGGTGGATGAGCTGACCGGGCGGCTGCGGGGCGACGGGTATCAGGTGGTCAGCGGGCCCAGGACGACAGGGGACGGGTATTATGAGAGCTGCGTGCTGGATTTTGAGGGGAATCAGATTGAGATAACGGTGTAGACTGGACTGCAGGGGCTGTCTGAATGGGACAATGTCATTGAGAAAGGGAAATCTGTGAGCTTTTTGTGCAGTAAGAGTCAGCGGCATAGTAACCGTTGCGGCAAACGGTTCCCATAGGAATGAGAAGTCAAAAGTAAAAGTCCATAAATAGCAGTGAACAGGAACGTCAGGCATATACCTAATTTGGGGTTTGCTTTTGGCGTTCTTTTTTCGTCCGGCGGATGAAAAAAGAAGGGAAGGAAAACCAATGATGAGACATGATGGGGATCCCGGCTTCTGGCAGTGGACAAAACAGCAGTTTCTATTCCGCGCAGCCAAAAGTCGGACAGCTTTGTGGTCTCCCTGAATATAGCACTGAATATAGCGAATATAGCGAATGTATATTCTGCTTTTGGAATTGTACGAACCATGGTATAATAAAAGACAAATCGTTTGAGGGGGAAAAGGATGGAAGTTGAAAGGTGTGAAAAGAAGGTTCAATTTTAGACGGGGAGGGTGTGACATGGAGAGCAAAATAATTATAGCGGAAACGGAGAGGTTAATTTTAAGAAGATACAAAAAAGAGGATATTCAGGATCTATTTGAATATTTATCGGATGAGGAAGTTGTTAAATATGAACCGTATAAACCGCAGACTTTTGATGAAACAAAGGCAAATCTTGAATGGCGTATTGGTACAGATGAAATGATTGCTGTTGAATTGAAAAATTCCCATAAAATGATTGGAAATGTATATATGGGAAAGCGTGATTTTGAAGCACTGGAAATGGGATATGTATTTAATCGGAGTTATTGGGGATATGGTTATGCTGCCGAAAGCTGCAAAGCTTTGATTACGCGGGCATTTTCTGATGGCATACATAGAATATATGCCGAATGTGCCCCCGACAATGAGAGGTCTTGGAGACTTCTTGAGACTTTAGGATTTCAGCGGGAAGCTTATTTTAGAAAAAATGTGTATTTTTGGAGGGATGAGGCTGAACAGGCAATTTGGAAAGATACTTATGTATATGCTAAATTAAATGATAACGCATAAATAACGTTCAGCCTGTGGGGAAGTTGTAACAAACATAAAACCGGGAGTTACAGAGGAGAATTTTATGAAGTTATGCAACAGGAATGATGGCTGGTTAACGGGAAGACTCTATTTCAATAGGGAGAATAAAAGAGTAATTGTCAAGAGACCACGAAGTGGATTTGGCTATACAATGAATTTGGGAAATAAGTGGACATGGATCTTTAATGGTATTGTTGTAATTGTTTTGGTTATATTAGTCAGAGTTTTCTAAGACAGTTTCCGGCTTATAACGCCAATTAGGCAAACTGCTTTGAAAGTGAGGACGGATAGAGATTCGCTACCGTTGTATTTAGATTCAGGGAGGATAAGATGAGACGCAAATATTTCTTTTTTGATATTGACGGAACTTTGGCGGCAGGTGAGATGCGGAGTCAGTATATTCCGGAGTCTACCAGGCTGGCTCTTGAAAAGCTGCGGGCGGCCGGGCATTTTGTGGCCATCGCTACGGGGAGAAGCTATGCCATGGCCGTGGATCATATGAGGGACATGGGATTTTCCAACATGGTCAGCGACGGGGGGAACGGGATTACCATTGACGGTAAGCTTATTGGGATTAAGCCTATGGATTATGAGAAGTGTGCGGCGCTGATTGAGGAGTGTGAGAGGAAAGGGTTTATCTGGGCGTTTTCGCCGGATAATTCTAAGAGGAGGCTGGCGCCTGACGGCCGGTTTAATGCGTTTACCAGGGACGCGTATATGGAGACGGAGGTGGTCCCGGGGCTGAATGTGCGGGATTATAAGGAGATTTACAAGGTTTATGTGGCCTGTTTTTCTCCGGAGGAGGAGCGGCTTGAGACGTTGAGGGAGCTGCCGTGGTGCCGGTTTTTTAAGGAGTTTTTGTTTGTGGAGCCGGCGGATAAGTCTGTGGGGATCAAGGCTATGGTGGATCGTCTTGGAGGGGATTACAGGGATGTGGTGGTGTTTGGGGATGAGAAGAATGATATCTCCATGTTCAGGAAGGAGTGGACCAGCATTGCCATGGGGAATGCTATAGAGGATCTGAAAAAATTGGCGGACTATGTGACGGACGACTGCGACAAGGACGGAATTTACAACGCGTGTAAGCATTTTGGGTGGATCTGAGGAAGGGCTGTGAAAGCAGAGGCGATGTGAGACGGCAGGACGCCGGCATTTTGGGCGGATATGGGGAAAGGCGGAGCGGCGGATTGAGGACTGGCAGAAGGATTTGGCAGAGAATCGGGGGAGCGGCGGTTGGAGGATTGGTTTTGGCGCTGGCGTGTGGGTACGGCGTGTACAGAGGGTTTGTGCATGTGAACGGACCGGCGGCGGGCAGGTATCCGGTTAGGGGGATTGATGTGTCTCACTATCAGGGGGAGATTGACTGGGAGGCTGTGGCAGGGCAGGGGATTGATTTTGCCTATGTGAAGGCCACGGAGGGCAGTTCTCATGTGGATGAGAGGTTTGCCGGGAATATGGCCGGAGCCAGGGAAGCGGGGGTGTTTGCGGGGGCCTACCATTTTTTCAGCTTTGACAGTCCCGGGGCGTCACAGGCGGAGCATTTTCTGGGGACGATTGGGGCGGTGGGGAGCGGGATGGTTCCTGCGGTGGACGTGGAGTTTTATGGGGATAAGGAGAAAAATCCGCCGGATGCGGATGGGGTGGACAGGGAGCTTGGGGATTTTCTGGACAGGGTGGAGGCGGCCTGGGGGAGAAAGCCGGTGATCTACGCTACCAGGGAGGCGTGGGAGCTTTATATCAGGGGCAGGTTTGAGGAGTATCCGCTGTGGATCCGGGATATCTGGACAAAGCCGGATCTGGGGGACGGATCGGAGAGGGAAACGGGGGCTGAGGGGATGGATGGAGATAATCGCCCGGAAGGCTGGATGTTCTGGCAGTATACCAACAGGGGGCGGCTGGACGGATTTTCGGGGGAGGAGGAGTTTGTGGATCTGAATGTGTTCTTTGGTACAAAAAGGCAGTGGGAGAGGTGGCTGACGGGAAGTTGAGGAGAGTCTTTCAGAGAGGTTTCCGGCCTGGGTTTATAAAGCCGTGAGTGGAGGTGTGGGCTCTGCTCTACGGCTTTATGTGTCTTGGGGTATCTCTTATGCCAATGCGCGCAGTTTTTGGCTGTGGTCGGTTATGACCTTTTTTATGATGTCAATATCTGCTTCCATGGCTTCTATTTTGGGAACTGCCTTCTCATATCGGATGGCTACCGGGACATAGTTTTCCGCCAGTATGGCTATGTTTTTATCGGTTACGTTTTCGATATGAAGTTTTAAGGCGTGGAAATTGTCTTTTAAGGTGTATACCTCGTCTTTTAGCGTGTGTACCTCGTCTTTTAGCGTGTATACCTCGTCTTTTAAGGTGTATACCTCGTCTTTTAGCGTGTGTACTTCGTCTTTTAAAGTGTATACCTCGTCTTTTAATGTATGGATTTCACTATGCAATATGCAAATTTCGTCTTTTACAGGCTTCAATGCCAATTCCATCTTCACATCAAAAAGCTGAGAAATCGCCATTAAGTCGTCATTGGTTAATGTCATGTTTACTCCTTTCTGCCGCAGTGCTGCCAGAGTGTGTCTGAATATGATTCGGGCCGGATGTCATGGAAAATGTGACGTCCATCTGGCAGAAAGCGTTTTTTAGATACACTCCGGGGTGACGGCTGTTTCATGCTTCAGTCATCTTGTATTTTGGCTGTCAGAAGGCAGATACTCTGGGCGAAATAATGATTGGACCACTCCTCCTTTCTCTCTATGGGAAAGGCGGTGGACAAAACTTGTTTACTACCACTGATTATACGCAATTTTCCCATATAACTCAACCATTTTTTACATGTTTATCTGCTATGGAATATCTGCAGAAATTACAGTACGATACTCTGACCTGCAAAATCCTGCCAAAGAGAATCTCCGGCGAAGATTATAGTTAGTATAGCGTAAGACGGATGTTTTGTCAAAGGTTTTCTGGTTTTTAAGGGGGAGTTTTTAAACAGGTCTGACGATTAAAAAATAATTTTAGAAATTTATAAAAAAACCTCCCAT
>CAJUFP010000146.1 GCA_910585645.1 uncultured Hungatella sp.
GGGCTTGACCAGAGAATGGAAGCGCAAGAAAACGCAGGCAGGTGGATAGAAGTAAAAGGAACGGAGAGAAGATATAGTGCAGTATGTGGTTTTGAGGGTATGTGTCCTCATAAGAAAAGAGAGAAATAATCCTTGATAGCTCAGTCGGTAGAGCATGCGGCTGTTAACCGCAGTGTCGTTGGTTCGAGTCCAACTCAGGGAGTTAGGCACGGGAGGAAGGCAGAGGTTACTGTCAGTGCAGGAAGAAAGAGGGCCCCATGGTCAAGCGGTTAAGACATCGCCCTTTCACGGCGGTAACACGAGTTCGAATCTCGTTGGGGTCATTAAGCTATAATTAAATACGGCGCAGTAGCCAAGCGGTAAGGCGTGGGTCTGCAACACCCTGATTCACCGGTTCAAATCCGGTCTGCGCCTCTCAGAAAACCTCGAAAAACGTTGATTTTTCGAGGTTTTTGCTTTGTGTAAATTTTTGGCTTAACACTTACAAGCATGGCTGTTTAAATTTCTGGTCAGAGCCCTAAAAATATGATAAAATAAACAACATCCAACAAAGGAAGGAAATGATTTAATGAAAATACAGAATAGATGGCTCTGGCAATCTGTCCTGGGCGGGCTGGTGATCTTCGCAGGGGTAAGCCTTGGAGGGTGTGAGAGCGCCGGATACCGCAGACAGGTGTATCAGCCTACACAGCCGACGGAGGAGAAAAATATTGTAATAGAAGAGAGTTTGGAACAGGAAGAGGAGATCCTGCCAGGGGTCAGCCAGATGACTCCTGACGGGCCGGAGTATGAAAGGTTAAAGAATCTTCCGGTGCCTGAGACAGAACCGGTTCCAGAATACTATCGGGTGGGCGTGGAACATGAGCGTGTGGCAAAACTACAGGAACGCCTTATGGAACTGGGATTCATGGACAATGATGAGCCCACGGAGTATTATGGGCCAGTGACTCAGGCAGCGGTAAAATCCTTTCAGAGACAAAATGGTCTGGCGCAGGACGGGATCATAGGCCCATCTACATGGGAAGCCATCATGAATCCCGAAGCAAAATACTACGCGGTTGGAAATGGCGACCAGGGAGACGACATTCAGCGGATACAGGTTCGTCTGTACGAGCTGGGATATCTGGCTACAGAAGATCTGGTGACAGGGAATTTTGGGGATAAGACTCAGGAGGCGGTCCTCAAGCTCCAGGAGGTTAACAGTATCGAGCAGGATGGGCGCGTAGGACGGCAGACCATGAATCTGCTGTACAGTGATGAGATAAAACCCAATATGCTGGTTTACGGAGACAGAAGCGAGGTTGTCCAGGCAGCCCAGGAGCGTCTGAAGGCCTTGGGATATCTGACCACGGAACCGGACGGAGCCTATGGCCTTGATACCTCCATTGCATTAAAACAATTTCAGTCCAGAAACGACCTGGTGGTAGACGGTTATTTAGGTCCCTCTACCAGGGCGGTCCTGAACAGCGCAGACGCCACGCCCAACGGCATGTCCCTTGGCGATCAGGGGGACAGCGTGCAGAGAGTCCAGGAGCTGCTGAACAAATACGGATACCTTTCCTCATCCCATGTAACAGGTTACTACGGCGAGGTGACGGAAACAGCAGTAAAGAATTTTCAGAAAAATAACAGCCTGTCCAGCGACGGTTCCGTGGGGACGCAGACCATGGCAAAGCTGACTGGCAGCGATGTGCGGCGTTCCACTGGCGGCGCGGCAACAGGAGGATCCGGGACGTCCGGAGGTTCTGGAGGGAAAACGGGAAGCGGCACATCCGGGGTAAAGGGAGGAGCAGGCACCCTGATCTCCATTGCAAGTTCCAAAATCGGCTGCCCCTATGTCTATGGAGCAAAAGGCCCCAATTCCTTTGACTGCTCCGGTTTTGTGTATTGGTGTCTGAACCAGGCCGGGGTAAAGCAGAGCTACATCACCTCATCAGGATGGAGGAGCGTGGGAAAATATACAAAGATCACCAACTTTAACAATCTTCAGGCAGGCGATATCATTGTGGTCAGCGGCCATGTAGGTATTGTCGCAGGGGGTGGAACTGTGATCGACGCGTCTTCCAGCAACGGCCGGGTCGTACACAGGTCGTTAGGGTCCTGGTGGAGAAACAGCTTTATCTGCGGCTGGAGAATTTTCGGATAAGATTTTTTGGTAAAAAATATACTTGAATTATAGATCAGAATGAGTTATAATCCAAAACAGAAAATAAATAGATCTTCAGGGCAGGGTGTAAGTCCCTACCGGCGGTAAAGCCCGCAAGCCGAAAGGCATGATCCGGTGAGATTCCGGGGCCGACAGTATAGTCTGGATGAGAGAAGATGTTTGAGATATCAGTGGCCGCAGACCATAAGATATAAGATTGACAGATGCTCTGAGATAGGATATTCCTGTTTCAGAGTTTTTTGTTTGTAAGGCCTGGGAACGTTTTATCTCGCGCTGTGAAAATCCCTGAGGAGAGATTCCGAAGGGATTTTTTTATGGAGATTGGTGATCAGCAGATGTTTTTCGGGTATTACAGAGATCAATTTCTGGGATCAATTTCAGGGATCAACCGGCCCATGCCAGAAATTTCAGGAAAGGAAGCGAACGATCATGCCGGAAAGCCAATACATGAAAAGGGCCATTGAGCTGGCCAGGAAGGGAGAAGGGTGGGTAAACCCCAACCCAATGGTAGGAGCGGTCATTGTAAAAGACGGGAAGATCATCGGGGAGGGCTACCATGCCAGATGCGGGGAACTTCACGCGGAGCGCAATGCGATCGCTTCCCTGACAGAAAGCGCCCGGGGAGCAGCGCTCTATGTGACCCTGGAGCCGTGCTGCCATTACGGGAGAACCCCGCCGTGTACCCAGGCGATCCTGGAGCAGAAGATAGGAACCGTGATCATTGGCTCCCGGGACCCTAACCCAAAGGTGGCGGGAAAAGGCGTAAAACTGCTTCGGGACGCAGGGGTTACGGTTGTGGAAGATTTTATGAGAGAAGAATGCGACAGACTGAATCCCGTATTTTTTCACTACATCACTGCCCGAACTCCCTATGTGGTCATGAAGTACGCCATGACCGCAGACGGAAAGATCGCCACCAAAACAGGGGCGTCCAGGTGGATCACAGGGGAGGAAGCCAGGAACTTTGTCCATCAGATGCGCCATGGGTATATGGGGATCATGGCAGGTATCGGCACGGTGCTAACAGACGATCCGATGCTCAATGTAAGGCTCCAGGGGAGAAAAAGCCCGGTGCGGATCATATGCGACAGCGCTCTTAGGATCCCCTTAAACAGCCGGATCTGCCGGACAGCAAAAGAGTACAGGACCATAGTTGCCTGTGCTGTAGAAAAGGAAGACGCAGGGGAACAGACAGCCCAAAAGATAACGTGTTTGGAGCGTTTGGGGATCCAGGTAGTCTCCCTGCCCGACTCCGGCAAAAAGGTAGATCTGAAAAAGCTGATGGAATATCTGGGCGGCCAGGGAATGGACAGCATTCTGCTGGAAGGCGGGGCAGAGTTAAATGACAGCGCTCTCAGAGCCGGAATCGTAAAAGAAGTAAAGGTGTTTATCGCCCCCAAGCTGTTTGGCGGGGCGGGAGCCAAGAGCCCGGTGACAGGTATTGGAGTGGAAACACCCGAACAGTCAGCCTGCCTGGAGCTTGAAAAGATATCACCCATAGGCGGGGATGTATTGTTGGAATACCGGGTAAAAGACAGTCCCCGCGCTGGGGGCGATTACAGGGAGGAGGACATATGTTTACCGGAATCATAGAAGAGATGGGCAGGGTACGCAGTGTAACCATTGGAGGAAGTTCAGGAAAAATTGCCGTATCGGCGTCAAAAGTGCTGGAGAAAACAAAACTTGGGGACAGCATTGCGGTAAACGGGGTCTGTCTCACCGTTATCTCCATAGAAAAAGACGGTTTTACGGCAGACGTTATGGCAGAGACCGTAAGGAGAAGCAATCTTGGCCGTCTGGGGCCAGGGGATCTGGTAAATCTGGAGAGGGCTATGGCGGCAGACGGCAGATTCGGAGGCCATCTTGTATCCGGCCATATTGACGGAACAGGGACGGTGCGAAGCATGAAAAAAGAAGAAAACGCCGTTTGGGTCACCATTGAGACAATGCCTAAGATCCTGCGCCTGATCATAGAAAAGGGATCTGTCTGTATTGACGGGATCAGCCTTACCGTGGCGCAGGTGGGAAAGGGCTTTTTTCAGGTGTCCATAATCCCCCACACAGGGGCGGAAACCACTTTGCTGAAAAAACATGCCGGCGATGTGGTAAATCTGGAAAATGACATGGTGGGAAAATATATCGATCATCTTTTGAAACACCAGGAACCAATTGCTCCGGAAGAAAAATCAGGCGGAATGACCATGGAGTTTTTGAGAGAATTTTTATAGACAGGCCGATGCGGCCACGGGAAAAGAGGAAAGGAGAGAAAGGACCATGAATACAGAGTATAACACCATTGAGGAGGCCCTGGAAGAGCTAAGGGCAGGGAACATGATCTTAGTGACAGATGATCCGGACAGAGAGAATGAGGGAGATCTGATCTGCGCGGCAGAATTTGCCACACAGGACAACATTAATTTTATGGCCTGTCACGGTAAAGGGCTTATCTGCACGCCTATGAGCGGGGAGATCGCGGCCAGGCTGGGGCTGCCTCCTATGGTGGCGGAGAACACGGACAATCACCACACGGCATTTACGGTGTCTGTTGATCACGTGGACACCACCACCGGGATCTCCGCGGCGGAGCGATCTTACACCATGATGAAGTTTGTGGATGAACACACAAAGCCGGAAGAGCTGCGCAGACCGGGCCACGTATTTCCTCTTATTGCCAAGAAAGGCGGCGTGCTGGTGCGGGGAGGCCACACGGAGGCCACCGTGGATCTGATGCGCCTGGCTGGGCTCAAAGAGTGCGGCGTGTGCTGCGAGATCATGGAGGAGGACGGGACTATGATGCGGACTCCCCATCTGTGGAAGATGGCAAAAGAATACGGACTGAAATTTATTACCATAAAAGATCTGCAGAACTACTGCCGCATCCATGAAAAGCACGTGGTCTGTGAAGCCTGCGCGGATATGCCCACCAAGTACGGTCATTTTCGGATCTACGGGTATGTCAATGATATTACGGGAGAGCACCATGTCGCCTTGGTAAAGGGAGAGATCGGGGACGGAGAAAGCGTCCTGTGCCGGGTACATTCCGAGTGCCTTACAGGAGATACCTTTGGTTCCCTGCGCTGCGACTGCGGCAATCAGCTGCAGACAGCGATGCAGATGGTGGAGGATGAGGGAAGAGGCGTTATTTTGTACATGCGCCAGGAAGGGCGGGGGATCGGTCTGATCAACAAGCTGAAGGCCTATGAGCTGCAGGAACAGGGCATGGATACCGTGGAGGCCAATATCCGCCTTGGCTTTGCCCCGGACCTTAGAGAATACTGGGTTGGAGCCCAGATCTTATCCGATCTGGGGGTCAAGTCTCTCCGGCTTTTGACCAACAATCCGGAAAAAGTTTATGGCCTTGGAGACTTTGGGCTGACTATTGAAAAACGGCTTCCCATTGAGATCGCCCCACAGAAATATGACGCCTTTTACATGAGGACAAAGCAGGAAAAGATGGGACATATTTTCCAGAAAATCTGCGTGTAGAGGCGTAACCTAACCCGGATAAACCGGAACCCCAATTTTGCCAATTTGCGCAAGAAATCGTTCTTAAGGTCCTAACAGGTGAGAAAACCGAAAAAATCAGAAAGAGAGGAAAATAAGATGAAAGAGATCCATGTATTAGAAGGAAAAGTAGTAGCGCCGGAAGGGATGAAAGTAGGCATTGTGGCATCCAGATTCAATGAGATTATTGTCAATAAACTGTTGGGCGGCGCTGTGGACGGACTGGTACGCCATGGGGTGGAGGAGGACAATATCACCGCGGCCTGGGTGCCTGGGGCTTTTGAGATTCCCGTCACAGCGGCAAAGATGGCCAAATCCGGTAGCTACGACGCTGTGATCTGCGTAGGAGCCGTGATCCGGGGCGATACCACCCACTATGATTATGTGTGCAACGAAGTGTCCAAGGGAGTGGCTCAGGTTGGACTGTCCACAGGAGTGCCGGTGCTGTTTGGTGTGATCACCACAGAAAACATCGAGCAGGCCATAGCCCGGGCCGGAAGCAAGGCAGGCAATAAGGGTTACGACTGCGCGCTGTCCGCGATTGAGATGGTGAATCTTTTAAGGCAGATGTAGGAGGCCGCCGGAAGGGCAGACAAAAAAAGGCTGCTGTGGAACTGGGCGATTCCACAGCAGCCCTGGTTATTTTTGTTTATCCAGAACAGGAAAACCTACCTGTGCTTTAAACAGATCCCCGTCAATATAGATCTCAAACACTCCGCCCAGAAGATGGGTCAGGTCCTTGGCAATGGACAGGCCAAGGCCGCTTCCCTCCGAGGCCCGGGCCACATCCCCACGGACAAAACGCTCGGTCAGCTCGTCGGCGTTGATGTTAAGCGGGTTGGCGGACACATTTTTAATGGTGAAATATACATAGTCTTCCCTCTGGGCCACGTCCACATAGATGCGGCTGTTTTCCATGGCATACTTAAACGCGTTGTTGTACAGGTTTTCCAGCACCCGCCACAGCCGCCGCCCGTCAGCGGCGATGAGAATGGCTTTTGGGGGCAGATCGGACACCAGCTCCAGATGGCGTATCTCATATTTCTCCTCAAATTCCCCGTTGGTCTGGTGGATCAGCTCCACAAGGTCAATGTTGGCGATGTCAAGCTTCAGATTGCCGGAACTGGCTTTGGAAGCCTCTACCAGGTCCTCCGTCAGATTTTTCAGACGGTGGGCTTTCTGCTCAAGGATCTCCAGATACCCCTGAATCTTTTCATTCTGTATCTTCTCCCGCTTTAACAGATCCACATAGTTAATAATGGAGGTAAGAGGCGTCTTGATGTCATGGGACACATTGGTGATCAGGTCAGCTTTCAGACGCTCGCTTTTTACCTTTTCCTGCAGGGCAGTGTCCAGGCCGTCGCCAAGGTTGTTAAGGGTCTGGGCCAGTTCGGCGGCTTTGCCGGAGAACCCTGTGGTATCGATCTTATAGCCTGTCTCGCCCTCTGACATTTTAAAGATGCCAAAAGAGATCTTCTCTGTCTCTCCCGCGGTCCGGTAGAGGAGAAGAAATGTCCACAGCTGGAAGCCGGTGAGGACGATCCCGGGAACCAGGTACAGGTAAGGTACAGATAAAAGGGTCCGGTTCTCATACAGGTAGTAAACCGTGTAGACCAGCGCCATATTGGTCCCCAGATATCCCAGAAAGCAGGCAGTGAGCCGCGCGGGAAACGTAGTATTGTTGAGGGCAGTCACAGACCACCGCCAGAAGCGGCCGCCAAGGCTGTCATGCCACAGCGACCGGGCTTTGTACTGGCGCAGCAGGCTGAACCCTTCCCCAAGGCAGATCAGGTAAAAGGCCAGGATCTCGATCAACGTAAGATAAAAGTCCTGGTGGCTTTGGTTTACTAAAAGCCGGACCAGACGGGTTCCCACATTTTCGCGGAAACTGCCGCAGGCCCACAGGAAGAAGAGCGTCGTCACCAGACTGCACTCCAGAGGGATCCTGTCAAAATAATTCAGAGTTACAGAGGCCCGCTCCGGGGTCTGATAGCCGGCCAGATAGATAAGCCAGCCTAAGGTAACGAGAAGCCCCACAGCCCCTATAGCAAAAAATATCAGTCCTGTAATGTAGTTGACCCGCACCTTTGTGTAGGCGTTGTGGGCAATGGAATAAGGGTCTGTGTGAGGATACCTGGTATCCAGAGCCAGCATGATGTAGTAGTCATTATTTCCGTAGAGATTGTAGTTTTCCAGCTCCGAGGTAATGTTGTTGGGGATATGTTTTAAATTGGTGTCGATCAAGATAGAATCCCCGGACAGGTACAGATACCGCCCCAGATTCTTCATATCCTCTATGGGGTACTCGCTGGCATTGGTGTAAAGCTTTTCCGCCCCGTTCTCGTCCATGTAGGAGACCTGGAAATAGAGGTTGGAGGGGCGGTCCATATAGTTGTACTGGATCTGATAATACTCACCGAGAATGGTGAGAACCTCCAAAGACAGCTCTTCCCTGGTGGCGTAGGCGTCGCCGGGTTCCGTGTAATGGTCCGCCGCGTTGGGGTCATAGGCTTTCCACTCGATCAGAGGGATGGTGGCGTTCCTGGTGTCTCGCTCATGGGTGGCAGGTCCGCCTGCCACCTCAAAAGTATCGGTCAGATAATATCCCCAGCTTTTTGCCTGGCGTATCATATCGTTCAGGTTGTAGATCAGGGTCTTTCCGGAATTGAACGTGACGCAGACCATGTCTTTGTTGTAGTCCAGCTTTCCGTCCGTCTCGAACAAGTCCTTGTATTTTACGTATTTGAAGATCATCTCCACGTCCGATTCCAGCTGCTGGGTGCAGGACAGGGTGTCAGCATAAGACTCCTCATGAAGCCAGCTTAACCCGCGCCCGTAATTCTCATTAAAATAGATAAACGCGATGCCGGTAAAGAACAGGCAGAGGAATAAGCCGTGAAGCAAAAGAGAAAATTGTTTTTTCAGGCTCATAGGCCAGGCGTTTCTCTTCATGGCCGCGCCTACTGTTTCTCGATCTTATAGCCTACTCCCCACACCACCTTCAGGTATCGGGGCTCCCGGGGATTGATCTCGATCTTTTCCCGGATATGGCGGATATGTACAGCCACAGTGTTATCGGCTCCGATGGCCTCCTCATTCCAGATCTGCTCGTAGATCTCATCAATGGAAAATACTTTTCCCGCGTTTTTCACCAGGAGAAGAAGAATGTTGTACTCAATGGGAGTCAGCTTAATAGGCTCACCGTCCACAAAGACCTCCTTGTTGTCATCGTGGATCAGAAGGCCGCCGCACTTGTACACATTTTCCGTGGCGTGCTGGGTCAGGTTGCCAAGCTGGGTATAGCGGCGGATGTGGGACTTGACCCTTGCCACCAGCTCCAGTGGGTTAAATGGTTTGGCGATATAGTCGTCAGCCCCGATATTAAGCCCCAGGATCTTGTCATTGTCCTCGGACTTGGCGGATAAGATGATGATGGGGATGCTGCTGGTCTCCCGAACCTTCAGCGTGGTGCGGATGCCGTCCAGCCCGGGCATCATAACATCCACAATCATCAGATCTACCTGATTGGTATCCAGAAGCTCCAGGGCGTCGTAGCCGTCGTAGGCCTTGATAACCTGAAAGCCTTCACCGGTAAGATAGATGTCTATGGCTTCTACAATCTGTTTATCGTCATCACAAACCAGAATCGTCTGCATGTGAAATACCTCCTTTTTCGTTCCATAAACCGCTATACACAGTATACAACAAGAAATTTGTATGGTCAATGAATATTGGGGCTGTAAGATAGTGTAACTTTACCTGGGGACCCATATGGACAGACTTCCCCCTTCCCCC
>CAJUFP010000147.1 GCA_910585645.1 uncultured Hungatella sp.
GGACATCTCTCCTTCTCTGACTGGCTCTGCGACAATCCTCGATTTGCTCACTCAATTATACACCAATTTAATTACTCCCCCATTTTGCGCAAGAAATCCTTCTTAAGCCCCTATCCGGATTCCCATCCCCTCTCACGCCTCTTCCAACAGCGCCACCTCATCTGTCAGCATCCCCTTCAAAACGCCTGTCACCATCTTCCCTTTCAGGCTCTCATCCCACAAAACTGCCGCCTTCACATACTCCTTTGTGTGTCCGATCAGATACTCTGTCCCGTCAACCGTCATCTTTTCCTCCATCAAAACTTCCCGCTTCTGCCCCACCAGGCTTTTCCGGTATTCCAATGACATCTCCCGCCCGATCTTAAGAAGGATATCGCTCCTGGCGGATTTAACGGGCTCGCCCACCTGTCCGTCCATATCCGCGGCCCTGGTTCCCTCCCGTTTCGAGAACTTAAACACATGCATCTCATAAAAGCGGATATCCCGCACAAGATCCACCGTCTGCCCAAACTCCCTCACCGTCTCCTGGGGAAAGCCCACGATCACGTCCGTGGTAATGGCCGGATTGTCAAACCATGTCCGCAAAAGCTCACAGCTCCTTTTATACTCCTCCCCGGTGTAATGGCGGTTCATCCGTTTGAGCACCTCATCGCTGCCGCTCTGCAGGGACAGATGAAAATGGGGACAAAGAGTCCTGATCTGTGCCAGTCCCTTCACAAACTCCTCTGTAATGATCCTGGGCTCCAAAGACCCCAGCCGGATCCGTCTCAACCCCTCTATGCCGTCCAGACGGGACACAAGCCCAAGAAGGGTCTCCTTTTCCGAAAGATCCTCGCCGTAGGAGCTTAGATGGATCCCTGTCAGCACGATCTCCATATACCCTAAATCCACCAGCCCCAAAGCCTCCTTAAGGATCTCCTCCGGTCTCCTGCTTCTGACCCGCCCCCTTGTGTAGGGGATGATACAGTAACTGCAAAACTGATCGCACCCGTCCTGGATCTTGATAAACGCCCTGGTATGTTCCGACCCTCTTTTGATCCCCAGCCGCTCATACTCTTTCGTCCTGCTGATATCAATCAGATACTCCTCACGCTTTAACTCCCTACCCGCAAAATACTCCTCCAGGATCTTTACAAGCTCTGTCTTCCGGTCATTTCCCACAATAATATCCACGGCCCAGTCCTCTTTCAGCCTGTCCCCGGCCGCCTGGGCGTAACACCCCACAGCCACCACCACGCTGTCGTGATTTCTCCTCTTTGCCCGGTGGAGCATCTGCCTGGACTTCCGGTCTGCGATATTGGTCACGGAACAGGTGTTGACCACATACACATCCGCCGCGTCCTCAAAATCCACGATCTCATACCCGGCCTCCTCCAGAAGCTGAGCCATGGCCTCCGTCTCATAAAAATTCACTTTACATCCCAGATTGCGCAGGGCTGCTTTCCTCATAAAATTCCTCCTTTTTGGCAAAGTAACTATTGACTTTTCCCTCTCATATCTGTACTATTTACATAGATCATTAACACTTAAGGAGGTTTTCCATGAAAACAGTACGCATTTCATTAAATTCTATTGATAAAGTAAAATCCTTTGTCAACGACCTGACAAAGTTTGACGTAGATTTCGACTTAGTATCCGGCAGATATGTAATCGACGCCAAATCCATTATGGGCATCTTCAGCCTGGACCTTTCCAAACCCATTGATCTGAACATCCACACAGAAAGCGAGACCAGCGTGGAGGAGATCTTAAGCGTCCTCTCCCCCTATATCATCCGCTGAATGTAAGCATCAGGGCTGGAATTTCACATTCCAGCCCTTTTTCACCCTTTCCCCCGTCTTTCTGCCTGCGTCCTGGCCCCGTTCCCTTTTCCATCCGGCGGCATAACATACCGTTACCTGTAACCTTCGCCAAGATCATATCCCCCGGCTCAGGCCCTTCTCTTTAGCTGCACACAAGGATCTCCCTGGTGTCCACAGCCGTTCTCACCATGTGGTCAATCTTTTCCTTCAGCTTCTCCTCAGACCTGCGGATCATCTTCACATTGGGCTTTGTCACCGGATGCTTTGCCACGAAGATGGTGCAGCAGTCCTCAAAGGGCTCGATGGAAGTCTCATAGGTCCCGATCTTCTCCGCAATATCCACGATCTCCTGTTTGTCAAAGCCGATGACCGGCCGAAACACCGGCATGGTACACACCTCATTGGTGGCAGCCAGAGACTGGACCGTCTGGGAGGCCACCTGCCCGATGCTCTCCCCCGTAATCAGCGCCAGACACTCCGACTCCCTCCCGATCATCTCCGCGATCCGCATCATATACCGCCGCATGATGATGGTCAGCTCCTCGTGGGGGCACTGGTCATAGATGTACAGCTGGATATCCGTAAAATTAACCACATGAAGCCTCATGGGGCCGGAATACCTGGACACCAGCCTGGCCAGATCCACCACCTTCTGTTTGGCCCTCTCGCTGGTGTAGGGCGGCGCGTGAAAATAGACCGCCTCCACCTTCACGCCCCTTTTGGCCACCATATACCCGGCCACCGGGCTGTCAATGCCTCCTGACAGAAGCAGCATGGCCCTGCCGTTGGTCCCCACAGGCATCCCCCCAGGCCCGGGGATCATCCGGGAATAGATATTCACCATATTCCGCACTTCCACGTGGAGCATCACCTGGGGATGGTGGACATCCACCTTCATCTGAGGAAACGCGTTTAAAACCGCCTCCCCCAGATCCCGGTTCATCTGCTCCGACGGCACCGGATACTTCTTGTCCGCCCTGCGGGAGTCCACTTTGAACGTCAGATTCTTGTCCGGGTACACCCGGTCAATGTAATCCACTGCTTCCCTTTTCAGGTTGTCAAAATCCTTCTCCTCGATCTGATACATAGGGCATATCCAGGCAATGCCGAACACCCGCCCAAGCGCTGCCACAGTGTCCTCAAAGTCGTACTCCCCCTTTGCCTCCACATAGATGCGGCCAAACTCCTTGGTCACCGCAAAGACGCCGTCCACCTCCTTTAAGGCGTGGCGTATCTGCTTCATCAGGGCATCCTCAAACAGATACCGGTTCTTCCCCTTGGTGCCGATCTCCGCATACTTAATCAAAAATGACTGATACAACATCATCTGCTCTTTTTGCCGTCCTCTCTTCCTAATCTTTAACCTTTCTCCTACCCTCTCCGATATCTGCAAAGCACCGGCAACAGCTCCTTCAAGACCTGGATGGCGTAGTCGATCTCTTCCTTCTTATTAAATAATCCGAAGCTGAACCGCAGTGTGGCGTCCAAAAGCTCCGGCCTCACCCCGATCCCTTTCAGGGTCCCGCTGAGCCCCGGGTGACTGCTGGAGCATGCCGAACCGGAGGACACGTAAATCCCCCGCTCCTCCAGGGCGTGGAGAAGCACCTCGCTGCGGATCCCCTCAAAGCTGACGCTGACGATCTGGGGGGCGCTCTCCCGCCCCGGCTGGCTGTTGATCACACAGCCCTCCACCTCCCCAAGCCGTTCCATGAGATACGCTTTCAGCCCGTACAGATAATCCACCTTGGCCTGATGGTCCCTGTAAATCTCCCGGACAGCAGCCCCCAGCCCTGCCACCCCCGGCACATTCTCCGTGCCGGACCGCATGCCCTTCTGCTGGCCGCCGCCGTATATCAAAGGTTTCACCTTGGCCTTCTCGTCTATATACAGAAATCCCACGCCCTTTGGCCCGTGAAGCTTGTGGCCGCTGACGCTGAGCAGATCAATGCCCTGGCGCTTTGGCCGTATCTCATACTTTCCGTAGGCCTGTATCCCGTCCACATGGAACAAGGCATGAGGCTGACATTCCTTTATGATCTTCCCGATCTCCTCCACCGGCTCCACGGAGCCCACCTCATTGTTCACATACATCACCGACACCAGAATCGTGTCCTGCCGCAGGCTGTCCTTTAGCCGGGACAGGCTGATGTGCCCATGGCTGTCCACCGGCAGGTAGGTGATCTCAAATCCCTGCTCCTCAAGAAAGCCCAGGGTATTGTACACCGACGAATGCTCCACATTGGTGCTGATAATGTGGCCGCCTCTGCGGCGGTTTGCCATAGCCCCTCCTATGAGGGCCATGTTGTTGGACTCGGAGCCGCCGGAGGTAAATACGATCTCCTTGTCAAGCACCCTCAGGGACTTGGCGATAACGCTTCTGGCGTCCCTGATATACCGCTCCGCCTCCACGCCCTTTATGTGCCTGGACGCCGGGTTGCCGTAATCCTCTGTCATGGTTTTCACCACAATCTCTTTTACACAGTCAAACACCTTTGTGGTGGCTGAATTGTCAAAATACGCTTCCATTGTCAACTTCCTCTTATCTCTGTCAGACTACCTGTCTACTAACCTGCTAATCTGCTAATCTGCCTGTCTTTTTAATCCTCCGGCCCTGCCGTCTGCCCCTGTATCCCCAAAAGCCCCGTTCTGCCGTCCGCCCTTGTATCCCCAAAAGCCCCGTTCTGCCGTCCGCCCTTGTATCCCCAAAAGCCCCGTTCTGCCGTCTGCCCTTGTATCCCCAAAGGCTCCGGCTTCACCCTCCGGTCTCCAGCAGATACCCGATCACCGACAGCGCCATCAGCCCCGCCGTCTCCGTCCGAAGGATCCGCCTTCCAAGGGAGACGGCCCTGACGCCTGCGGACGCGGCCAGGGCGATCTCCCCATCCTCAAATCCGCCTTCCGGGCCGATAAAGATCCCCACATCCATGCCCGGACCGATACGCTCAAACTCCCGGCGCGTCCCGTCCATTCCTCTGGCGTGTTCAAAGGGGATCACTTTCACACCAAAACTGCCGGCAAAAGTCAGCGCCTCCTTAAAAGACATCACCCCCGTCACCTGAGGGATCACGCTTCTGCCCGACTGTTTGGCCGCGCTCTCGGCGACTTTGTTCCACCGCCTGACCTTTGCCTCCTCCTTCTTCTCATCCAGCTTCACCACCGCCCGACGGGTAGCCACCGGAATCACCTGGTACACGCCCAGCTCCACCGCCTTCTGGATGATCAGCTCCATCTTGTCACCCTTGGGAAGTCCCTGAAACAGGTAGAGTCTGGCAGGCAGCTCTGTCTCTGCCGGTTTCTCCTCCAAAATCTCCGCGACCACCCTGTCGCCGCCAATCTCCTTAAGCCGGCAGCAGTAGTCCCGCTCCTTCCCGTCGCTGACCGTCACCTTATCCCCCGGCTTCATCCTCAGCACGTTGCGGATGTGATTTACGTCGCCTCCCGTAATGACGGCTTCGCCCTGTGCGATCTGCCCTTCCTCAACAAAAAAACGGTACACGGTCTTTCCCTACAGCTTTCTGGCGGTAATGGACACCCATTCCCCCTGGTACGTGGTCTCAATGATCTCCAGCTCCTGGTTGGAGGCAAGGGCTCTCTTCACGTCCTCCTCCTTGGTGTTGATGATCCCGGAAGTGATAAAGATGCCGCCCTTCTTTAAGTGGACGGGAATCTCCTTCTGCAAGAGGATGATCACCGGCGCCAGAATATTGGCCACTGCCACGTCGTAGCATCCGTACCCGGCCATGTCCTGAACCTGCTTGTCCTCAATGATATTTCCCTGGACCACCCGAAACTTTTCCGTGCCGATACCGTTTGCCTCAAGATTCTCCTTTACGGCCGCAATGGCGTTCTCGTCCAGGTCCGTTCCGAAGACCTGCCCGGCCCCCAGCTTTAGGGCCGCGATGCCCAGTATGCCGCTTCCCGTCCCCACGTCCAGAACCTTGGCCCCGGCCTCCGTGTGCGTTCGCAGCTGCCGGATACACAGCTGGGTGGTCTCATGCTGCCCCGTGCCGAAAGCTGTCCCCGGGTCGATCTGGATCAGAAGCTTGTCTTCATGTCCCTCCGGCACCGGCTCCCAGGTAGGCTTGATCAGAATATCGTCCACGGCAAAGGGCTTAAAATACTGTTTCCAGTTGTTAATCCAGTCTTTGTCCTCCGTCTCCGACGCCTCCATGGACCTGGCGCCCACGTCCACAAACTGACTGATCTCGTCAAGCCCCTCCTCAATCTCCCCCATAATCCGGTCCAGATCCGACACATCCTCCAGATAGAAGCTGACCTTTGCCACCCCGTCGTCTGGCCCTACATCCGGCAGAATGTCGATAAACATGCCCTTGGTCTCCGCCTCTGTCAGGGGAATCTTGTCCTCAATCTCGATCCCCTCAATGCCAATCTCGTCAAACATGCAGCTGACCAGATCCACCGCTACAGTGGTGGTGGTCAGCGTAAATTTATGCCACTTCATTTTTAATCTCCTGTCCTGCCGGCTGTTTCGCGTCCCGTTCCGGGCGCTGCTTTTGTGCCCTTCCGCCGCGAAAACAGCCGCCGAAAATAGTTCCTCAACACCGTGTCTCCCGATGCAAACAGACCTTCTGCCTCTAGAGCGTGTCTGAAAATTCATTCCCGCCATCTGTACGCCCCACTTTGCGGTATATTTGGTCCTCATTCAGTCAACGTATCCCACTACGCCTGCGTTTTTGACCTGCACACTCGAAAAAACATTCTGCGTGTTTGGTCCAGTTATTTGCCGAACGATGTACTAGGAAAGCCCCCGCAGGTAATCCTCGATCCGGCAGTATTTGCCCCTGTCATTTCCCATGAGCTGAGGATCCCGGCACAGCATGATCCGCTCCCGGATGGACCCGAACCGTCTCTCGATCTGCCGGTACTTCTCCGCGTCCGGCACCCGCCTGAACCGGTTTCTGGCCGCCCCGTTGGTGCCCCGCACCTCGCACAGGGTACAGTTGTTCTCCTCCGTATCGTAGACCACCATGTCAAACTCCCCGGTAGCCAGCTGCATCTTAAACACCTGATACCGGCCCGACAGCGCTTTCTCCGTCTCCATCAGCACCATCTCCTCCAGCATCCGCCCCCGCACCTCCATGAGAATGCGCTCCGCAAGCTCCCTCTTCTCCACCTGGCTTAAGGGGGCAAACCGATCCCCGTTGACCAGCTCCTGCACCAGCGTCTGCACCTGGCAGTACCGCATGCCCGGCTGGGTGAAAATCACCTTCTCAATAGGCTCCGTCCCCGGCCGGGTGGTCTCCGCCGGACACTCCACCACCAGGTCAAGGGCCACCAGGGCCTCCTTGATCTGAGCCAGGTGGGCCTTGGTCAGCCCGTCCGCCTGCTCCTTTCGCGTCTTCTCGTTGCGCATATTCCACACTGCCAGGCGAAACTCATGGAACGCCGGGTTGTCCGCAGCCACCAGAAGCAGAAAGTTTAAGTTCATGTCCTCCATGATCTGGTTCACCGCCCCGATCAGTTCCCCGGTGTCCAGAAGCGCCCGCAGGCTGGCAAACTGGCTCTTGTCCTTGCTCCCCGCAAGGGACCTCTGGATATTGCGGCACACGGCGCTCTCGATATAATCTTTGGTGGAATCCCAGTCCTTAAACAGGGCAAAGGTCTCCTTGGCGTTGGACCCGTCCACCCTGGCCATGATCCCGGCCTCCCCGCTCTCGGCCCCCGACGGCTTGCTGGCCCTCAAAGTCCCGCCGTACCGGATATACTCGTCGATGCTGTCCGCCCCCAGAAGCCTGCTGTACTCCCTGAAGGGGATAAAGGTGGTCCTCACCGTCACGGCCCGGTCAAACAGCTCCTGGCGCATGGTCAGGGCAAAGGCCAGGGAGTCTGTCCCTGTCAGCACGATGCGCATCCCCTGAGCCCCGTAGATATCCGAAAGAATCGCCGCCGAATCGATAAAATCGTCCATCAGGGTGATCTCGTCGATAAACACATACCGGTATCCCCGCTGATTCAGCCGCCGCAGATCCCGGTTCATCACCTCCATATTGTCAGCCGCCGTGGTCTTGATGTAGGCCGCCCGCTTGGCCTCCTCCGGCTCCATATCCAGAATCGCCTGGCGTATCATGGTGGTCTTTCCCGTCCTGCGAAGGCCGCAGACGATGCACACCCGCTCCCCGCCGTCCCCGGACAGATACCCGGAAAGCTCCCTGTAGCAGTCCCGCTTCCGGTTGCTCTGGATGTTGGACGCCATGACAAGAAGCTCCTCGCCCACGATCACATTGGTTTCATAGTCCGGCTCCGGAAACGCCATGACCCCGGCCCCCCGGCCTCTGCCGCCCGAAGAGGCCCTCTTGGCTCCCTTTGCCTTCTGGTTCAGCTCCTTTAACCTCTGCTGCAGCTCCTTGCGCCTGGCGATCTGGTCCTGAACCTCCTCCAGCTCCTCCTCCCGGATATACTGGCTCTTTATCTTCCCGCTCTCCGTCCACTGACGGTAGTACCGCGTCTTTCCGTGAATGTTTTTCTTCGAAATGTACCCTACGGGCAGCTCCCCTATCTCCCGCTCCAAAATCTCCTGCTCGCTCATCTCATCCGCTGCCCCTGTCTCTCTGGTCAGATCATCCATCTTTGCCCCAACACCTCCATTCTCTCATGAGATTGTAACCTATATAGTTCTTCCTTGTCAACAGGTTACGCCCATAAACTTCCGATTCCTGTATTTTCCACCGTAAAATTCTTTTTTTCTGCAATAAAAATCCCTGTTCCCGCATTATTCTATTGAACGGGTGAAAACAAATTTTGTCTCACCGGAATCCTGAAAACGCAACTGTTGACCATATTCAATAAACAATATATTTTTTCGAAATTCCTGCTGCATTACACATTACGAAACTCAATCACACTTTTTTGGGAATCCGGGAAAACAAAAAACAGACCGGCAGGCCTCTGATCAGGGCCTGCCGGTTTGTTTTTGTCCTTATGTGACGATTCGGGGCTAAGGCGTTATATCAATCGGATTAGATCCGGCTTTTATTTGCCCGAATAAACCGGAGGGTTAATTTTGTCATATAGGTGTATTGTTTAGTGAGCAAATGGGTGAGGGATGTCGTGAGGCCAGTCAGAGAAGGGAAGGATGGTCCTGTCCGGGTTCAGATATGCCAAACATTCCGATGAGCCCTTAAAGCGGGAACCAGGAGGGGTTAAGCCCTCCTGGTTCCCTGGTCTCATCTCCATGGCATAAATTCACCCGCCCGGCACACAGCCTCCCTTCCCTCCCTACTGGCAAAACCAGAATTCGCTGGCCAAGGTTTGCTCACGTAAGGTGGTTCCGGTAGGGTTGCGGTTTCGACTCTGTAGCGGAAAGATAGCTGTTTTATCAGCCATAAGGTTTGCGCATCATATGTATCGGAGCGGATTCTGCCTGTTATATTTTGGGTGTCCAGCCGAAAAGTACGTTGTCAAAGTCTGCAAATGCCATAAACATGATCCTTTCGGATTCGCAGCAACACCGCCCTAACATCACTCAACAATATACTGAAGCCATAAAAAGCAGCTATTTTTTCACTGCAAAGTTGCGGCAGCGTCCCCTACCGGAACCACCTGAAGTGAGCAAATCTTGGCCAGCGAATTCTGCTTTTGCCAGGCAGAGAAGGAGAGATGTCCTGTCCGGGTGAATTTATGCCATGGAGATGAGACCAG
>CAJUFP010000148.1 GCA_910585645.1 uncultured Hungatella sp.
GCGCCTTTCAGTATGCTATGAAATCTTTATTCAACTACCCCGTGAATAGTAACTTCGGGAAAGTTACTGTTCACGGGGAGCATCTTCTTGTCCGGCTCCGCCGAACAAGAAGCATCGGGCGTTCGCCGCGCTGACCGCGCGAAAACGTAATGGCAGCAGGCATCCGGCCCATCGCCAAAGGCGATTCTAATTGGCCGGATGCGTAACAGTTCAAGGTTTATCCGAACGGTTATCTACCGCCCAACCCTCTCCTGTTTCCAGGCTCCAAACACCTTCTCATGGTCATAGTCCGGCCCAAAAGGGGCGGCGGCCCGGCAGACAGAGAGGACCATGTCCAAGTCCTCCTCCACTTCCAGGGCGATCAGCTCAGGAGCCTTTTTCTTTTTCATCTTCTTGCAAATGAGTTCAATAAGCTTGGATTCCTGTCCGTCGTCGAAACCGTCATGAAATCCGTCGTGAAATCCGTCATCAAAGATCATTTTCCCGATCTGTGTCATCCTCATCTCCTCCTTTATCTTTTCCCGATATCTCTCATCGATCACCTTGTCCGTAAATGTCAGAATACCCGCCAATATCTCCACGGTCTGCCCCCGGTCAGGAATCCTCCTGGCCAGTTCCACGGATTTTACGGTCATATCCTGCTTTCCCTTTTTTCCTTTCACCGTCAGGGGAAGGATCATCAGCTGCATCCGCTCCTCCTCTGTGAGAGGCTGTCCGGAAAGGATCTTCCGGCGAAGGGATTCATAAATATGGCCGCTGTTAAATCCGGCAAGGTACACAGCCTCGATCCTGACCATTATACCCTTTAAATCATACACCTGGCAGGCAGATGTGACGTCCGCCGTGTAAATAACAATGATGCGCAGTTTTCGCAGATCATCCAGATGTTTTCCCGCGGCATAGCGCCGGATGATCCGCGCCGCGTAATTGACATACTTTACAAAATTCTCCTTGTCATACTCAGATTCATAGTCAATGATAGCCACCGAATCGTCATCCAAAAGGAACAGATTGTCCAGCCGCAGCTCATTGGCCTCCACAGCCGGCAGATTGGTGGGCAGAATGTCCCGGATCCTCAAATGAGGAAGTCCAAAGGGCGCCAGACTTCGGCCTATCAGAGCCTCCCCCACCACTTTGGACGCAATATCTTTATTTTGGTACGCAATATCAGCCATTTGTCTTCTTTATTATAGCATGGGTTAACGGGTTACACCAGAAAAAAATCAAATATAATGTCCATGGAACATCTGCAGAAACTGCAAAGACCACTTGATAAACATGAAGGGAAAGATATCCCTGATACAGGATTAACTATAGCAGATAAAAGGAATTTATGCAACAAAAATTTAAACCAACGAAGAGTGGCGGAGCAAAGAAATGTTTCTGTTTATGAGGTATCTGAATTGGTGTATAATTGAGTGAGCAAAAGGCGGGGGAGTCGTGATGCCAGTCAGAGAAGGAGGGATGTCCCTCCTTCTCTGACTGGCCCCACGACAATCCCCGCCCCATGAACACTAACAGAGAAACCGCTCCTCAGGATCCGCCGAACTTCCCCCTCCCCCTTACAGCTCTACCGTAACAAAGATATCATAGATAGCCCGGATAGCCGTCTCAAAATCCCCGTTCTTCACGCCGATGATAATGTTCAGTTCACTGGATCCCTGGTCGATCATCTTCACATTCACCCTGGCGTGGGCAAGGGCGGAGAAGATCCTTCCGGCTGTGCCTCTGGTGGCTTTCATGCCCCGCCCCACCACGGCGATCAGCGCCAGATCCGACTCCATCTCCACAAAATCAGGCTCCACCGCCCGGTGAATCCCCGCCACCACAGACTGCTCATACTCCTCAAACTCCGACTGGTGGACAAAAATCGTCATGGTATCAATGCCAGAGGGCATATGCTCAAACGAGATGCCATTGTTCTCAAACACCTGCAGCACCTTTCTCCCAAACCCCACCTCGGAGTTCATCATGGCTTTCTCCACATTGATGGAGCAGAACCCTTTCTTACCGGCGATCCCGGTGATGGTGTATCTGGGCTTGCGGCAGGTGCTTTCCACGATCAGGGTCCCCTTGTCATCCGGACGGTTGGTGTTGCGGATATTGATGGGGATTCCCTCCTTGCGCACCGGGAAAATAGCGTCCTCATGTAAGACGCTTGCCCCCATGTAAGCCAGTTCCCGAAGTTCCCGGTAGGTGATCGTCTCGATCACCTGAGGCTTATCCACAATCCTGGGATCAGCCACCAGAAATCCCGACACGTCGGTCCAGTTCTCATACATGTCCGCATGGATGGCCTTTGCCACAATAGATCCCGTCACATCGGAGCCGCCTCTGGAAAAAGTCTTCACGGTCCCGTCCGGTTTTGCCCCGTAAAATCCCGGAATAACCGCCCTCTCAATGTGCTCCAGCCTTTCCGACAGTTCCTTATCCGTGGCCTCGGCGTCAAAAACCCCGCTGTCGTCAAAAAACACCACTTCCGCCGCGTCCACAAACTCATACCCCAGATACTGGGCCATAAGGATGCCGTTAAGATACTCTCCTCTGGAGGCGGCGTAATCCCGCCCGGCCTTTGCCTGAAAATTTTCCTCGATCCTGGCAAATTCATGGTCCAGATTTAGATTTAAGTCCAGACCGTCGATAATGTCCTCATACCGCTTTTTAATCTTCTCCAGAATCTTCTTGTAGGACGCCCCGGCCGCCGCGGCATCATAGCACTCATATAAAAGATCCGTCACCTTCTCGTCCTTGTCGCTGCGCTTTCCCGGCGCGGACGGCACCACATACCTTCTGGACTTGTCAGCGCGGATGATCTCCCCCACTTTCTTAAACTGTCTGGCGCTGGCAAGGGAACTGCCGCCAAACTTCACCACTTTCTTCATCGTGTCCTCCATTCTGTCCTTCTCTTACTGAATCAATGATTCCATCTCCTTATTAACCGACTCCTCACAGGAACGCATGGCCAGGATCGTCTTCTCCATCAGCTCCTCCAGAGTCCATCCCAGCTCCTGGGCTCCCTCTTTGATCACATCCCGGGAACACCCGGCCGCAAACCGCTTGTCCTTAAATTTCTTTTTCAGGCTGGACACCTCCATATCCATCACGCTCTTAGACGGACGCATCTTGGCCGCGGCCCAGATAAGCCCTGTCAGCTCATCTGTGGCAAAGAGGATCTTCTCCATCTCATGCTCCGGCTTCACATCGCTGCACAGGCCGTAGCCGTGGCTGCAAATGGATCGGATCATGTCCTGGGACACCCCCGCCTCCCCCAAAAGCTCCGGAGCCTTTTTGCAGTGTTCTTCCGGATACCGTTCAAAGTCAATGTCATGGAGAAGGCCGACCTGTGCCCAATACTCCTCCTCTTTTCCGTATCCCTGCTCCTTTGCGTACCATCTCATAACACCCTCCACAGTCAATCCGTGAAGAATGTGGAATTCTTCTTTATTATATTTGCGCAGCAGCTCAAGGGCCTGCTGCCTGGTCAATGTAACAGTCATACTTGTCCTTCCTCCTTGTGATCCATTTCTTACAAGTTTATATCACATTTTTTTATCCCTTTCAAGATAAAACTTTAACAGATGATCATATCGGGGGCAAAGCTTATCCGAACACTCCAAACATCGCAGCGCCCTGTTGGTTCCCTCCCAAAACCGTTCCGGGTGCCGGGCCGCGCTAAACTCCCACACCACCCACACTGCCAGAGCCATGAAAAACAGGGAACGGGTATAAAATCCGTCTATGTACACCACAGGCGCAAACATCATCAGATGGTCCCAGTTAAAGATCCGGCAGGTAGTACAGCACCGATTCCCCATGATCAGCCGAAACGGACAGATGACCACAACACAGATCAGGTCGCACACATAAAAAAAGACGGTTATGAGAAACAGGAGGGAGTCGTTTAAGATCCCTTTCCAATACAAAAATCCGATAACCGCCGTTAACAAGAGCCACAGCCCAAACACCTTCCCAGCCCCCTTTGCGGCCCCGGCCATGTATGCTTTCAGCGCCTGCGAATCCATTGATCCTTCCGCCGGCTTATAGCGCCCCGAAAATATCTTCTGGGACCCAAGAGCAACAGCCGCCTTCACAGGGACCAGCTGAAAAACCATGTCCGCCATCCAGATCCCCCACAGAAGATGGAGCACAGAAAATCTTCTGAAAAAATGGTTTCCCCTCAAGATCTTCAACTCGTCGGGAGCCCAAACGAAAAGCAGCAGACAGCCCAGAAATATGACAGCCCGTCCCACCAGCCGCAGGGTATACGCCCTTCTCACATTTGACATGAAAATCCCTCCTCCTTCACCAAAGACCAAACTTTAATCTCTATTATAAGAACTTTTCAAACCATTTCAAGACAAAAAAACACAGCCCTCAAAAAGAAGAGGGATCGCCCTCCCCCCAAAGGAATATACTGGTAAAAAACAACAGGATTTTCCATGGACATATATGTTGTGAAACCTGACGATACGGTAGACAAAATTTCAGAAGAACAGAACACAGACCTGGCCGCCCTGATCCAGATCAATCAGCTGACGCCGCCTTACCGGCTGGCTGTGGGCCAGGCCCTTCTCCTGGCAAACGATATGCCGCTCCAGACATTTTCCCCCTATCCCCCTGATTCCCAAGCTATCTTCCGAAGCGGGTACGCCTACCCCTTTATCTCGGCCCCCGTCCTTTCGGAAACCCTCTCTTATCTGTCGGAACTGGCTGTGTTCTCCTACGGTTTTACCTTAGCCGGGGACCTGATCCCTCCTGCCATGGACGATACGTGGATGATCGCCCAGGCCCGGCAGTCCGGCGTCACTCCGGCTCTGACCCTGACGCCTCTGGGCGCGGACGGACATTTCAACAATGCCCTGGTGACCGCCCTGGTACACAGCCGCGCCACACAGCAACGATTAGTCACCGGGCTGGCTGCGGTCATGCTGGAAAAGGGATATCAGACTGTGAACATTGACTTTGAGTACGTCCTGGGGGAGGACAAAAATGCCTTTACGGCATTTGTATCCTACGCCACCTATGCACTGAACATCCTGGGATATCAGGTGTCTGTGGCCCTGGCCCCCAAATACTCTGACGACCAGCCTGGGGTTTTATACGAAGGGATGGATTACGCCGGGCTGGGGGCAGCGGCCAACTGGGTGGTGCTGATGACTTATGAGTGGGGGTATACATACGGCCCTGTTGGGTTATGGTAATCCGCTGTATATTTTTTCTTCTCCCTGATTATGACATATTTTTTGAGAAAAATATAGTATAAAATCAGATAAAGTATAGAAAAAAAAGAAATCAGGTGGTATAATCATGTTATACAAAAGTATTCAGAAAAATCAGGAAGAAAAAAGCAATGCACGCAAACAAGGAGATGATACTATGAGTAACAGCGCAATGCCTTACGCCGCACTTGACCTGCATGCTCTTAGTAAAAAAAATGTTAAAATAATCTCTTCCAAAGATGCCTTAAAAGATGTTGTTCCGATTCCATGGGAAGAAGATGTGCTTGAGGGAAACAGGCGGGTTATTGTTGCTAAGGAGAAAAAAGAGGAGTAAACAACGGATGTGTAAAGTAGGAGATATCATTGTAGTTAAAAATTATATCAGCCAGGGAAAAGTCCTGAACAGACATTCTTTTGTGGTACTAAATACAGAACAGGGAAAAATCCAGGGTCTGGATTATGATTTAGTATGCAATGTAATGTCTTCTTTTCATTCGGAAGAACAACGGAAGAAAAAGCTTGCTTATCCTGGCAACTTCGAATATTCCGCCAGTGACGAGAATATACAGAATGGCCATGGAAAAGCCGGTTATATAAAAGCGGAGCAATTTTACTATTTTGATACCTCAAAAACGGATTTTTATGTTTTAGGAAGTGTTACTCCGGAACTGTTCAACGCTTTGATACAATTCATCCAGCAATTAACAGATATTGAGGTGATTATTGATAATCTGCAGTGAACTTAATAACCAAATAAAAATACCGGAAAACCCGTTCATGGTTTTTCCGGTATTTTCGGATAAAAATGCAGCGTAAACTTTGCCGAGTCCCTCTGCCCTTTCCGGTTCCGTTCTGTTTTGCAGTAATCTACGTGATCCAGTATCTCCTTTAGCATAGCGTTGCGAAGTTCTATATTGTCAACACTCCAATATGCCTCAACAATCTTCCTGACAGAGGGGACAAAATCCTGCCTTGCCTTTTTACGGGCTTCTATCAACTCGATCTCTCCCTTCAGGCACGCCAACTCCGTCTCCAAAGAATTGCTTTTCTCCTCCAGTACCTTTCGCCTTTCCCGAAATGTATGTACATCATAAATCCCCTGCTCCAACAGATCAAAGGTATTGGCAAGCTGCTTCTGTACCCTTTCCCTTTCCCTGGTTAAATTATTTACCCCGTTTTTTAACAAAGACATGGCTTCCCCGTCTTCCTCCTCCGGCGTGTCCGGCCATTGCAGCTCATACCCGGACAGCCATTCTCCCAGACCTTCCATAACCTTTCTTTCAATCAGTTCCAGCGGGGCAGAGACATTTTTACATTGGCTGTTGGGACAGCGCAAGATGGCATAACTCGTCTTTGTATTACTTAACTGGCGGCTCATCAGCCTGTGACACATGCCGCAATACACAAGGCCGCTTAATGGATTCTGGAGGGCGTTGGAAGTTCCTGTATGAACAGTGGGCTTATTCTTTCGGATTTCTTGCGCCCTGTTGTAGACTGCTTCCGGAATAATAGGTTCAAACCTTCCCCGAACTTTGGGACAGTCTTCATTTTTAGGCCGGCTTTCCAAAATTTGACCGTCAACTATACTTTTTTGGACCTTTCTCCAGCTCCATCTCTGGTAACCTGTGTATGTGGGATTCTGGATGATATCCATAATACTGGAAGCAGACCAAAAACCTCCCGTTCTGGAAGGGATATGTAGGGCATTTAATCGGTCCCGTATCTGATAGGAGCCCATCCGGCTGTGTGTTCCGTCCGGCAGACGTTCTCCATGGGTATACATCTGAAAGATCATCCTCACGATCCTGGCCTCTTCCTCTCTGATCTGAAGGGTGTAACCTTTATCTCCTTTACGCTTAACCTTCTCATACCCATAGGGCGCTGTTCCGGCGATATACCATCCGTCTTTAAAGGCTGCGATCCGTCCCGTCTGGATCCGGCGGTTGATCGTCTTATATTCACGCCGACTCATGAATAAGCTAAACTCAAAATATTCTTCATCAAACTCATTGTTGGGATCATAGGTTTTAGTCGGAGTAATAATCTTCGTCCCGCTGAACTTAAAGGCCTCGGCTACCGTTCCCTGATCTTTTGTATCTCCCCTGGCAAGCCGCTCCACCTCCATGACCATAACGCTTTCCCATTTCCCCTGCATCACTTCAAGGAGGAGTTTTTGCATTTTTGGACGGGCGGCAATGGTCTCGCCAGAAACCAACTCCTTATAAACAGCTTCTACAACAAGCCCCATATGATTGGCCAATTCTGTCAGGATGCTTTCGTGCCTGGCCAAAGTTTCCCCTTCCCCTCTGGCCTCCGCTTCTCTGTCCGCGCGGCTTTTTCTCAGATATATGGCTGTCATAGATCCCTCCCCTGTTAGCTTCCTGTATGAAATAAAGAGCATTCCATTTGTCCGGAACACTCCTTTTTGCCTGTTAAAACCGTATTTAAGATATCTTTTGAAGTTTTTCACTATGTTCGGTTATGATTTTCTTCATTACCTCGATATCGCGTTTTATGTCATTGATCTCTGGTGTTGTTCTCTCATACCGTTTTGCCGCCGGTACATAATTCTCTGCCAAAATATTTATTTTAGGCTCGATCGCATTTTCAACATACAATTTAAAGTCATGCAAATCTTCCTGTACGGTTCTAATCTCGTCTTTAATGGGCTGTAATTCATTTCTAAGTATCAGTATGAACTCGTTTTCTGTCATTGCTTACCCTCCTTTTGTGGTATTGGTTTTATAGTAATAACATATTTTTAAGTTCTGGTCAAGTTTATACTTTATTTCTTTACATAGCAACACGTCTAAAAGCTTTCTGGCAGTGCCTTGGTGGCGCTCTCACTTGGATCACAAAGGAAGGCTTATACCGACAACAATAAAGCCTATAACAGCCATTACTCCGGCAAAAACCATGATACCCTTAAAAACCGTAAGAAATGCATCCATAAGCTGTTTTACGCTTCTTTCCGCATCTGACTCTTTCATATCTGGTTTCTGTCCATCCGCAATAATATAGACAGGCCTCTTATTTCTGCCGGGTTTTACATAAATTATCATAGATTTTACCTCCAGATGGCCCCAAAAAACAGCCGTCATTTTTCACGATCTATCAATTTCCGGTGAATCCCCATAGAGAGCTGTAGTAGTTTATTGTCCATAAAATCGCACAGATCATTCCTAGAATTATAAGGAATATAATAAGATTTTTGTGTTTTGATTGAGATATTGTATCCGAGGTTTTCTTTATAAATAGCTTTAATAAAAGTTCTATAACTGCTGCTACACATAAAGCTATTATCAGAAACGAACCATACTGCACAAACATATCAACCAAAATTTTAGCATATTGATCACTTGTACTCATACTCTTTCCCCTATTCTTTGGTTTTTTATATGTTATCTAAGGCTTAAGCCCAGTATAACCATAGCTCATTTTTTCACATGGCTTCTCTTCCAGTGTTGTAAATCAATGATCCTCTCTCCTGATCCGGCACGTCAAGAAGCTTCCTGGCAGCCTCTTTCATGCTGGGGCTGGCCCGTCTGTAGGCTTCGAGTAAACATATTTCGTCTGATGATACATTTATTTCTTCTTTTTTAATTCCAAAAATTTCGTCTGCCGATAGTCCCAGATATATGATTATTGCCATTGCTTTATCTAGTGCTGGTATTTTTCCTGTCTTCCAGTTACTAAATGTTTGTTGGCTAAATCCTAAATCCTTACATAATTTATAAGCGGTTATACCCTTTTTTTCCATTGTTTCTAAAACACAATTTATAAATATCATAAAATACTCCTATATTTGGGATATTTTAATTGACTACTCACTTTTTTAGTAGTATAATATACTTATAGAAAGCGATTCCTCCGCATCAAAGCAAAGGAATCTCTCTCTACAAGCACCAAGCTGCTACTCTACCGGTAGTAGCGGGCCCGATCAAATGGTAGTAATAAGTTTCTCGACAATCCCTATTCTACCATGTTTCGGGCCCTTGTACAACAATTATTTTCAAGCGCCGAGATCCGCTCTTATACGGGTT
>CAJUFP010000149.1 GCA_910585645.1 uncultured Hungatella sp.
CTTTAAGGGCTCATCGGAATGTTTGGCATATCTGAACCCGAACGACACACAGCCTTCCTCCCCTCCCTGGCCTCACGACTCCCCTCGCCCATTGCTCACTCAACAATACACCAATTTATTTTGCGCCAAAATTCCCCCTCAAAGCCTTAAGAAAAGGCCGGAACTCATCCAAGTTTTGGAGACTCCGGCCCTTCTTTTTGTGTCAGAAGAAAGGAAAAGACGGTGCTGTCCCGGCAGTTGCTGGCGCAGGAGATGGAGATGCCGTGGCGGTCTGCGATCTGTTTGGCGATGGGCAGGCCCAGGCCGCTGCCGGTTCGGTTCTGTGTGGAATGATCTTTGTAGAACCGGTTAAAGATGTAGGGGATATCCTCCGGCGGGATGCCGCTGCCGCGGTCCGCCACCGTCACCAGGTACTGGCCGTCCTGAAAGGAGAGAGCCACGGTCACAACGGCGCCCGCAGGGGAAAATTTGACGGCATTGTCCAGAACCGTGGTGAACATCTGCCGCAGCCGTCCGTAATCCCCCTGAAAGAGAGCCAGCCCCACTTCATTGTCAAAGCAGATCTTCACCTGTTTTTTGTCTGCCACCATCTGCATGGAGCGGACGGATTCTGTCAGGATATCCGTAAGGTTCAGGGTAGTCTTGGAGATCTGGAAACTGCTGTTTTGGAGCCTGGAAAGCTCTAAAAGGTCATTGACCAGCCGCTCTAAGTGGGCGGCGTCTGACAGCATCTGATGGAAATATTCTTCCATCTGCTGCGGGTCTGTCACAAGCCCCTGCTCTAACACCTCCAGGGAGCCCTTGATCACCGTCAGAGGGGTCCTCAGCTCGTGGGACACATTGGACATAAAATCTTTCTGGATCTTGTCCAGCTTTTTCCGTTCCTGTTCGATGTCAGCCAGCCGGGCAAAAAGATTGTTGATATTGGAAGCCAGGGCTCCGATCTCGTCGTTCTGGTCCACCTGAACCCGGGCGGAGTAGTTTCCTGCCATGACCTGCCCTACGGCCAGCCCGATGTCCTTTAAGGGAGTGATAAAATGGTGGGCCAGCAGCACGGACAGGGCAAAGGACAGGACCAGCGCCAAAAGGATACAGGCAATAAGCATGAAAACGCTCTGGAGTTTGGCGTCAAGAATCCCGTTGACCGGGCTGTGGAGGAGCAGAGCCGCGATGACATTGCCCTCCCCGTCCAGGACCGGCGCTCCCACGGTGATGGAGGACTGGTCTAACAGGGGGGAGAAGGCTTTGTTGGAGGCCACCTCCCCCTGAAAGATCCGGCGGATCAGGGTCTCGGTGCCCTCGGGCAGTTTGGAGTAGGAGAGAGAGTAGTTGCCTGTGTCCAGCTCAATGGTCCGGGCGTTTTCATCCACCAGCCACACCTCCCCTTTGGCCGTGTCATTGACAAAACGCAGGTAAGCGCCGTAGCCCTTCCCTCCGCCCTGGGACTGCCTTTGCCTGAACAGGGAGATGGTGCCGGCCATGGATACGGCCTGTTCTCTTAACTCCCCTTCGTGGATGCGGGCTGTGTGCCACGTAAACTGGATGCCAAAAAGGATGCCCGTGATCAGGGAGAAGAGGAGGAGCACAGCGGAAAAATATCCGATAAGGCGGTGTGTGATCTTGTATTTCATGCCACGCCGCCTTCGAATTTATAGCCCATGCCCCAGATGGTCTTGATCTGCCAGTCCGGGTGGGGGACCTTGTCCAGCTTGGCCCGAAGCCGCTTGATGTGGTTGTCAACCGTCCGGTTGTCCCCCAGGTAGTCATAGCCCCAAAGGGTGCTTAGAAGATTGTCCCTGGAAAAGATCTTTCCGGGATTGGCAAGCAGCGTCCAGAGGATCTCCAGTTCCTTCTTGGTCAGGGGAATGTTCTGGCCGTCAATGGTCACGGCAGCCTGGTCTAAAGATACCTGAAGGTTGCCGCAGGTCAGACACTGCGGCGCGCCGCCTTTGGGGGAGCCGTCAATGCGGCGGAGGATGGCCCGGATCCTGGCCATGACCTCCCCGCCGGAAAATGGCTTTACAATATAGTCGTCAGCCCCGATGTCCAGTCCCATGATCCGCTCAAAGTCCTCCCCCCTGGCGGTCACCATGATGATGGGAATGCCGGAGGTCTTTCGGATCTTGCGGCACACCTCAAAACCGTCCTGCTTGGGCATCATCACATCCAGCAGGACCACGGCAAAAGAATTTTGTTCAAACAGTTCCAAAGCCTCGTCTCCGTCAAAGGCCACCACAGGCTCGTAGCCCTCTTTTTTGGCAAACTCGCTTAAGATTCTGGTTATCTGCACGTTATCATCCGCGATCAGGATTTTATCCATAAGTGACTCCTTTCCATAAATACTATAGCTTAAAAAGATGTCATTTTTGTGTCTTTCCTCCTGTATTTTATCACAAAATCGAACTGATAAAAACACATTTTTGATACAATTTGCCGGTATGATAAAGGTATAAAAGAGCGGCTGTCCATATCCGCGCCCCGGTGACAGGATACGGGGATCTTGGTCAGCGCGCAATATAACAATGGAGGATTTCATATTATGAAGAAACAGGCAAGCATTTTACTGGCATCTATGATGGTCGTGTCTCTGGCAGCGGGATGCGGCGGACAGGAGACGGCTCAGACATCGGCGGCTACAGAGGCGGCCACTACCACAGCCGCTGAGACCGAGGCAGAGACCACCACAGCCCAGGAGACCACTACGGCTGAGGAGACAGAGGCAGAGACCGAGGCCAAGGAAGCTTCCGCAGGGGGCTACAAGACAGGTCTGGCTGTTGTGTCTTCCATGGGAAGCTCCAAGAATGCTGAGGACGGGGACGGCCTGGCTCAGGTAGATTCCGTGGCGGCGGCTGTTGTGATCGACGCTGACGGGAAGATCGTAAGCTGTAAACTGGATACGGCTCAGAACAAGATGGGATTTACCGCCGAGGGCAAGGTAGTTATGACCGAGGAGTTTAAGACTAAGAAGGAACTGAAAGAGGATTACAACATGAAGCCGGCTTCCGGGATCGGCAAGGAGTGGTACGAGCAGGCAGAGGCTATGGAGGCGTACGTGATCGGAAAGACTGCCGAGGAAGTAAAGGGCATCGCGGTTGACGAGTCCACCAAGCCAACGGACGCAGACCTGGTGGCAGGCGTTACGGTTAAGATCGGCAGCTACAAGGAAGCCATCGCCGAGGCGGCTGAGAACGCCAAGGCCGAGGGCGCCGGCGAGGGCGACAAGCTGGGTCTTGGCATCATCACCAACATGGATAAGTCCAAGGACGCTGAGGCTGACGCTGAGGGACAGTGCCAGGCATACTCTACATATGTGGCTGTGACTACGGACGGCGACGGGAAGATCACGACCTGTATCATCGACTCCACCCAGGGAACGGTGAAGTTTGACGCGGAGGGCAAGATCACTTCCGATCTGACCGCAGGCGTAAAGACCAAGAGACAGCTTGGCAATGATTACAACATGAAGCCCGCTTCCGGCATTGGCAAAGAGTGGTTTGAGCAGGCTGCTACTCTGGAGGAATACTTTGTAGGCAAGACTGCCGCCGAAGTGGAAGGCATTGCAGTGGACGAGTCCACCAAGCCAACGGACGCGGACCTTCTGGCAGGCGTTACGGTATCCATCGGCGGGTACAAGACAGCTGCGGTAAAGGCTGTTGACAACGCAAAATAAATACAGCAGGAAAAGCCCGGCCGGGCGCTCAGGAGAGGGAGCGCCCGGATCCGGGCTTTTTGTCGCGGCCCATTGCCGGGCTCTGGCGCAAAATCGGGACTGCCACGGCCCATGTTCTTTTCAGAAAAAAAACTCCAGAGCGCCATGCCCTGGAGTTTAAACATCGTATTTCATTAAGCTCTCTCAACTAAGCCGGAACGCAGGCAAGAAGTACATACATACATCTTCTTCGCGCCGCCGTTCACTTTTACTTTGACGGATTTCACGTTAGGTTTCCACATCTTGTTGGATCTTCTATGGGAATGGCTCACTGCATTGCCAAAGTGAACGCCCTTACCGCAAATTGAACATTTAGCCATGATCGCACCTCCTTAACAGCTACTTGGCTTCCAATACACGGAACCCACAACAATATGTATAATAACAGATTATGCCACAATTTGCAAGCGAAATTTTAAAAATCTTTGTCATAGACACAATATGCCCGGTGTGGTATACTTTACCTATACCTCTGCCCGGAGCGTTTCATAAAGTATAGCAGGACTTAGCCTGGGCAGAATAAGCATAAGGAATGATCAAGCATAGCGGGATTTGCCGCTTGCGGGGCGGAACGCGAAAGCTGACGGCGGCGGATCACGTATAAGGAAGATGGGAGGTTTTTTCATGAAAGGGCGGATCAGCAACAAATTAGGCGAGATCCTGATCAATCCGGAAGTCATCGCCATTTACGCGGGGACAACGGCAGTGGAGTGCTTCGGCATTGTGGGTATGGCGGCCATCAGCATGAAGGACGGCCTTGTGAAGCTTTTGAAAAAGGAGAGCCTGACCCACGGGATCAACGTGGAGATCAGGGACAATCACATTTTGCTGGATTTCCACGTGATCGTGGCTTACGGCATCAGCATCTCGGCGGTTGCGGACAATCTGATCGAAAATGTGAAATACAAAGTGGAAGAATTCACCGGGATGACCGTTGACAAGATCAACATCTATGTCGAAGGCGTCAGAGTGATTGATTAAGGAGGAGCAGCTGGTGGGTATGAATACGATTGACGCAAAAACTCTTCAAAGGGCTTTTTTGGCGGGAGCCAAGAGCCTGGAAGCAAAAAAGGAATGGATTAACGAGCTGAACGTGTTCCCTGTTCCGGATGGAGATACGGGCACGAACATGACCATGACCATTATGTCGGCAGCCAGGGAAGTGGCTGCCATTGAAGAGCCTACCATGGAGAACCTGGCAAAGGCCATCTCCTCCGGTTCCCTTCGGGGCGCCCGGGGCAACTCCGGCGTGATCCTGTCCCAGCTGTTTCGGGGATTTACCAAGGAGATCAAGTCCCTTGAGACCATCACCACCACCACCCTGGCCAACGCCTTTGTACGGGCCACGGAGACTGCCTACAAGGCTGTCATGAAGCCAAAGGAGGGTACGATCCTGACGGTGGCCAAGGGCATGGCTGACAAGGCTGTGGAGCTGGTGACGGAGACCGAGGACGTGATCGAGTTTGCCCAGAAGGTTATTGCCCACGGGGATCATGTGCTGAGCCAGACGCCGGAGATGCTTCCTATATTAAAGCAGGCCGGTGTGGTGGATTCCGGCGGTCAGGGTCTGATGCAGGTGATGAAGGGATGTCTGGACGGCCTTTTAGGCAAGGAGACAGACCTTCATGTGGAGCCCAAGGCAGAAGCCGCGCCCTCACGGACCGGGGAAAATGCGGAGCAGAGAGCGGTTCTGGAGGAGGCGGATATCAAGTTCGGCTACTGCACGGAATTTATCATCAACGTGGAGAAGGAGTACGGGGACAGACAGGAGCGGGAGTTTAAGACGTATTTGGAGTCCATTGGGGATTCCATCGTGGTGGTGTCTGACGATGATGTGGTGAAGGTTCACGTCCACACCAACGATCCGGGTCTTGCCATCCAGAAAGCCCTGACCTTTGGCTCCCTGTCCAGGATGAAGATCGACAACATGCGGGAAGAGCATGAGGAGCGGCTGATCAAGGATTCGGAGAGAAAGGCCAGGGAACAGAAGGCTCTGGAAGCTGTGGGTGACCCGGAGGCGGCCCTAAGCCAGGGGGATGAGCAGCAGCCCAGGAAAGAGTACGGCTTTATCGCGGTGTCTATCGGCAGAGGTTTTGGGGAGATCTTCCAGGGCATTGGGGCGGACTACCTGATCGAGGGCGGCCAGACCATGAACCCCAGCACCGAGGATATGCTTAACGCCATTGACAAGGTGAACGCGGACACGATCTACATCCTTCCAAACAACAGCAACATCATCCTGGCGGCGGAGCAGGCGGCTTCCCTGGCTGAGGATAAGAATATTGTGGTGGTTCCCTCAAAGACGGTTCCCCAGGGCATCACGGCTATCATTAATTTTGTGCCTGACCTTTCGCCTCAGGAGAACAAGGAGGCCATGATGGCGGAGATGGGCCGGGTGAAGACGGGCCAGATCACGTACGCGGTGCGGGACACCGTGATCGACGACAAGGAGATCCACGCAGGCGACATCATGGGCATCGGCGACGCAGGGATCCTGTGCGTGGGCAAGTCTGTCATGGACACGGCCCTGGATACGCTGAAAGCCATGGTGGATGAGGAGTCGGAGCTGATCACCATCTACTACGGCGTGGATATTGAGGACGAGACGGCGGAGAAGTTTTTGGAGCGGGTGGAGGAAGCCTGGCCTCAGTGCGAGGTGGAGCTCCATGGCGGCGGACAGCCCATCTATTACTATCTCATGTCCGTAGAGTGAGCGTAAGCATCTGTTTGTCACAGGCCTCGTGAGAAGCCCAGTGACGGCAACGGAAAAGATAAGACAGGAGAAATGGCAGGGGCCGGGCCCGGGGATGGGTAAGGCCCCTTGTGTGAGGTTTGAGGATATTATGGAGAGAGAGCAGGAGTCGGTCCGCGCTTTAAAGGGGATCGGGGACAAGACAGGGAAGCTGTTTGAGCGGTTGGGGATCTTTACGATCCGGGATCTGCTTACCTATTATCCCCGGGATTACCATACCTATGGGCCTCCCTCCCCTGTGGGGGAGCTAAAGCCGGATATGACGGGGGCCGCGGCGGGGATTTTGCAGAAGTCGGCGTCGGTCCGCGCTTTTCAGAACAAGAAAGTGATCACCGCCTCCTTGAGGGATCCCACAGGGTCTTTGCAGCTGACCTGGTTTAATATGCCTTTTTTGAAGAATACATTGCAGGCAGGGACGTACCACGTTTTTTACGGAAAGGTGGTTAAAAAGAACAACCGCCTGACCATGGAGCAGCCGGAGATCTTTACGAAGGAAGGCTATGAGGCCATGATGGAGTCCATGCAGCCGGTGTACGGACAGACAAAGGGCCTGGGCAACAAGGCCATCTCAAAGGCTGTGGCCCAGGCTCTGGGCCTTAGGCAGATGGAGCGGGAGTACCTTCCGGCTTACATCCGGAAGCGGTATGAGCTGGCAGAGTACAATTTTGCCCTGGAGCACATCCATTTTCCGGAGAACCGGCAGCAGCTTTTGTTTGCCAGAAAGCGGCTGGTGTTCGACGAGTTTTTCCTCTTTGTCCTGGCTGTGCGCAGGCTGAAGGAGAAACGGCAGGACAAAAAGAGCGCCTGGGTCATGGAACCGTCAAGGGAGGTGGAAAGGCTGATCCAGAACCTTCCCTACGACCTGACGGGAGCCCAGCAGAAAGTGTTACAGGAGGTTTTTGGGGACCTGTCGGGAGGCCTGGTGATGAACCGGCTGATCCAGGGCGACGTGGGCTCCGGGAAGACCATTGTGGCTGTGCTGGCCCTTCTGACGGCTGCTTACAACGGCTGCCAGGGGGCGCTTATGGCTCCCACGGAGGTTCTGGCAAGACAGCACTATGAGGGCATGCGCAGCCTTTTTGCGGAACATGGGATTGACAAGGTTCCTGTGCTGATCACAGGCTCCATGACGGCAAAGGAGAAGCGGGCTGCCTATGAGAAGGTCAAAAGCCATGAGGCGGATATTATTGTGGGAACCCACGCTCTGATCCAGGATAAGGTGGTCTATGACCGGCTGGCCCTGGTGATCACGGACGAGCAGCACCGGTTCGGCGTGGGCCAGAGACAGATGCTGGGGGACAAGGGCCAGGAGCCTCATGTTATGGTCATGAGCGCCACCCCCATCCCCAGGACTCTGGCCATCATCCTGTACGGGGATCTGGATATTTCTGTGATCGATGAACTGCCGGGAGGCAGGCTGCAGGTGAAAAACTGCGTGGTAAATACAGGCTACCGGCCCAACGCCTACGCATTTATCAGGAAACAGGTGGAGCAGGGGCGCCAGGCTTATGTGATCTGCCCTATGGTGGAGTTCAGCGAGCTTATGGAGGCGGAAAATGTGGTGGACTACACAAAGACCCTTCGGGAGGCGCTGCCCGGGATCTCGGTGGACCTTCTCCACGGGAAGATGAAGGGGAAGGAGAAGAATGAGATCATGGAGCGGTTCGCGGCAGGCCAGATCCAGGTTCTGGTGTCCACCACGGTCATCGAGGTGGGGGTCAATGTGCCGAACGCCACGGTGATGATGATCGAGAATGCGGAGCGGTTCGGCCTGGCCCAGCTCCACCAGCTGCGGGGCCGGGTGGGCCGGGGGAAGCATCAGTCCTACTGCATTATGGTCAACTGCGGGGACCAGGAGGGGACGGCGGAGCGCCTGGGTATTTTAAACCGCTCCAACGACGGCTTTTACATTGCCTCGGAGGATCTGAAGCTTCGGGGCCCGGGGGATATCTTCGGCATCCGTCAGAGCGGGGACATGGAGTTTAAGCTGGCGGATATCTTTACGGACGCCAATATCTTAAAGACCGTGTCCGATGAGGTGGACCGGCTTCTTCTGGAGGACGGGGAGCTTTTGCGGGAAGAGCACCAGGAGTTAAAACGGCGCCTTTCCCGATATCTGGAGAGCAGCTATGACAGGGTGAATTTATAAGCTTATAGGGCAGCAGATCGGAATCGTTCAGACAGGTCTGCGTGTTTACTGCGCTGACCGTGCGAAAGCGTAATGGCAGCAGATCGGAACCTGGACAGGAGACGGAACCTTCGGAGGGTTGCGGCAGCCGTATCGAAAGGACATGGAATGGGGATTTGTTAAAAAATGACATTTTACGCAGAACCTTCTAGTGTATTATTTTTTGTGAGGCACATAATAGGAGTGTAGCAATTAACCAACACACTTAAATCAAGGAGGCGTTTATTATGTCTAACAAATCTACGAACACTACAAATGTACCTGAGGCAAGAGAGGCAATGGACAAATTCAAGATGGAGGTTGCAGGCGAGATCGGCGTACCGCTGACCAACGGCTATAACGGAAACCTGACATCAGCGCAGAACGGTTCCGTGGGCGGTTATATGGTGAAGAAGATGATCGAGGCCCAGGAGAGACAGATGGCTGGGAAGTAAAATGAAATAAGATACGCAAAGGGAACTCCGGGCAGCTTTGGGCTGACCGGGGTTTTCTTTTGGAGGGAATTTAATTATGAGTTTCAATAGATTAGATTGTTCAAAACGCATTTCCATGATATGATAATCCCGTCTTTAACACTTGCAAGAAACAAAAGTGGCGTTTTCCCTCGATTTT
>CAJUFP010000150.1 GCA_910585645.1 uncultured Hungatella sp.
TGGGCTACAAGGATTCGAACCTTGAAATGACGGAGTCAGAGTCCGTTGCCTTACCATTTGGCGATAGCCCAATCTCTCTTTCCTGCCGCCGTACCCCGGCGACGTGTTACATTATATAACACCCTTAAAGATTCGTCAACCCTTTTTTTCAAATTTTTTCATTTTTTTCAAAAATAGGTACAGTCTGTCATAATTTCCCCCTCCAGCAGCTTTTGCAGCCTTTTTAACGCCCGCCGGTATTTTGAGAGCACGGTTGACAGCGGGAGCCCCAGATCCTCCGCGATCTCCCGGTGCTTCATATTGCCCGCGTCGTGAAGGAGCACGATGTTTCTCTCATCCTCCCCCAGAACCGCCAGGGCGTCCAAAAGCATCTGCTTTTCCGGCGCCAGCTCAATGTTTGGACACAATTCTCCCGGCTCTTCCCATTCCAGGTCCTCATAACTGATATAGGGGTGCTCTTTCTGCTTTCTCAGCCTCATATAGGAGAGATTCCTGGCAATGGTCAAAAGCCAGGCCATAGGCTTTCCCTCCGACTCGTACCGGTTTGCCTGATTCCAGGCTGTCAGGTACGTATCCTGCATCACTTCCTCCGCGTCCTGGGGATGCCTAAGGATCGACAGGGCATAGCTGTAGATCCCCTTTGCCGTCAACTCATACAGCCTGCGAAACGCCTCCTGATCCCCTGTTTTCATCAACAGCAAAAGCCGGTCCTCCTCGGTCCGGCTCTTCTCATATGCTTCCTTGCCTGCCTCTCTCTCCATGCCATCCCTCACCGATCATCAGATTGATTCCGGATTCTCCGCGCAGAAGCTGCTCTCCATGGTCATGATACAGCAGAACCTTGGATCTCTCTTACGCATCTCCTCCGAAACCCTGGTTCTTAGTGTATCCCGCATGGCCTCATTATAATCCCTCGGAACCACAAGATCAAAGATTAAATTGATCCGCCGGCTTCCGTCCACCACCCGAAGATCGTGGAACTCCAGCCTGGAATCAAGCCCTTCCAGCACGCTCGTCACTTCTTCTTTGATGGCTGTCACCTGTTCATTGTGCGTCTCCACAGGGTCCATGTGAATCACCAGGAAGATTCCCAGCTTTTTCAGGCATTCCCGCTCAATGGTATCCACGATTTCATGGCTCACCTCAATATTTTCGTCGCTGGGCACCTCCGCGTGGATGGACGCCATGCTCTTTGACGGCCCGTAATTGTGGACGATCAGATCATGAGTTCCCACAATGCCGTCATACTGCTCCACAAACTCCTTGATCTCCCTGTACACCTTAGGGTCAATGGCTTTCCCGATCAGGGGGGCCAGAGTATCCTTGGCAATATTGATCCCGGCTATCATAACCGCCACCGACACTGCCAGCCCTATGATGCCGTCAATGTTCACTTCCCATATGCCAAACACCACCAGGGACACCATCGTAGCCCCGGTGGCAGCCACATCTCCCAGAGAATCTGCCGCTGTCGCCATCATCACGGTGGAATGGATCTTCCTTCCCAAAGTCCGGTTAAACATCCCCATCCAAAACTTCACTCCGATGGACAACAGCAAAATCGCCACGGATATCTGGCTAAACACCATATCCTGGGGATCTCGTATCTTCCCAACAGAATTCTTAAACAAAGAAAACCCCACCTGAATCACAAAAAACGCCACAATAAACGCCGAGATATATTCAATCCTCCCATGGCCAAAGGGGTGGTCCTCATCCGCCGGCTTCTGTGCCATCTTCACCCCCACAAAACTGATAATGGAGGACGCGGCGTCCGACAGATTATTAAACGCGTCCGCCATAACGGAAATACTGTGTACCATAATCCCGATCATAAGCTTTGCAGCAAACAGCGTCAGATTGCAGCAAATCCCCACAACGCTGGCCAGCACCCCGTAGGCGGTTCTCACCTGGGCGTTCTCCGTATTTTCATAATCCTTTACAAACCGTCTTACCAAATGCTCTGTCATCCCCGATTCATTCCTCCTCCCCATGGCAGAAGATCTCCTGGTCATAGACCACGTTCATCAGAAATAATCCCTTAGCCGGAGCCGTAAACCCGGCCTCTCTCCGGTTAGCCTCTTCCAGAAGCCCCTCCACGGAGCCGGCTTCCCGCTTTCCCTGCCCCACCTCGATCAGGGTTCCCGTTAAAATCCGCACCATATTGTGCAGAAACCCGTCGCCGGTCACGCGGATCTCCAGCAGCGTCCCATAAGGTATGATCTCCAGAGAGCTTAAGGTCCTCACGGTAGATTTCTTTTTGCTCTTTCCTGTACAGAAACTTCCGAAATCGTGAGTCCCGCGCAGAGCCCCTGCCGCCTGCCTCATGGCCTCCACATCCAGGCTCTCCCCCAGAGTATAGATGTATTTTCTCTGAAATACCGGGCTCTTCGGGGCCATATCAATCCAGTAAGCATAGGTTTTCTCCCTGGCCCACAGGCGGCTGTGAAACCGCTCTGGCACAACTGCCGTCTTAATCACCCGGATGTCCTCCGGCAGATATTGGTTCAGATACCTGCCTGCCTCCTCTTTTGTCATCTCTGTTTCCAGATGCACATTGGCCACCTGGCCCCTGGCATGGACCCCCGCGTCCGTCCTTCCCGATGCGTGAACCTCCTGAAAAGTCCCTGTCATCTTTTCCAGGACCCGCTCCACCTTTCCCTGAATCGTATTGTCATTGCCTGCCTGTCTCTGCCAGCCGTCATAGCGGCTTCCGTCATACTCCAGCAAAAAGCACAGATTCCTTTTCATCGCGATCTCTCACCTCTTCTCCTCAACCACCAGTATATCCCTCCCATGGCCAAAAATCCCGTAAACGCCCCTGCCGCGTCCAGCCACACGTCGCTGATCTGTCCTGACCGCCCCTCGGTAAATAGCTGAAGAGTCTCATCCACCAAAGGTATCATAACGCCCAGCCAGCACTGGAGAACCCTTCTCAGAACCGTCCCTGCCCCATACTTGCGCAGGGTAATCCCAAGGAGCCCTCCAAAAACCGTATACTCCGCAAAATGCGCCGTCTTTCTGATCAGATGCTCGGTAATCCAGCTCCCCTCCAGACCAATCCACCGAACCATCCCAAGAATCATCCGAAGCACGCCGCCGCTCTGGCGGGAAGATTCGTCTGCCGGCGTCAGAGAATTGTGAAAAATAAATCCCACATACAAAATCAATATGGCCGTCCAAATCCATCGTTCCTTCATCCGTCTCTTTTCTTCCATAAGCCTTGCCTCCGCTTTCCGGCTTTTATCCCTGTCAACTTGGGCTATTTTATCACATCCCGAAAGTTCTGGCAAGAATAAAGAGGCCGGCGGTCCTGTGCGCGCCCTATAAAACAAAAAAACAGGAAGTCCCGAACCGCACAGGACTTCCCACATATTTACGAAAGCTGATCCAGCACCCATCCCACATCATCTGTGGTCTTAAGGGTTTCAAGCAGCGCCGCGTCCTCCAAAAGCGTACACAGCTTGCTCAAAAGATCCAGGTGCTCATCTCCGATCCCTGCAATGCCAAACACCAACTGGGCCTTCTCCGCCCCAAAATCAACTCCTTCCGGATACTGGAAACACACAATGCCTGTCTTCTTCACAGTCCCCTTGGCCTGTGTCGTTCCGTGGGGAATGGCAACCCCCATTCCAATGTATGTAGACACCAGTTTCTCCCGCTCCTGCATGGCGTCAATGTATGTGCTGTCCACATACCCCAGTTTTACCAGCATCTCCCCCGCGGCCTGAATCGCCTCCTCCTTGGTCACCGGTTTCTGACCCAGATGGATGCCTTCTCGTATGATCACCTGCCTCTTAATCGGCACGTCGGGAATCACGATATCCGTATTCTCCCCTGCAGGCGCTGCCGGAGCGTCGCCGGTGCTTAGCTGAACATACAAAGCGTCCAGGGCAGGGTCCGCAAGGAAATTGCCGATGGTGATCAACTGGGCCTGGGGCGCGGACTTATTCGCCCTGTCAGCCAGGGTCGTCTGGACCACGGCAATATCGCAGTCCGCGGGAATATTATCCACAGAAGTATTGGTAACCGTAATATCTGGCCGCCCCGCCTTAATGCGGTTGCGGAACTTGGTAGCCCCCATGGCGGAAGAACCCATTCCGGCGTCGCAGGCAAAGACGATCTTTTTGATCTCCGTAGATTTCTCAATGGTTCCCGGCACCGCTGCCAGCCCCTTTGCCTGGGCCTTCCTGGCAGCCATCTCATGCTGCGCCTCCTCCAGGCTCTTGCCTCCGGCCATCCGCACAAACACCGAAGCAATGGCAAAAGAAATCCCGGCCGACAAACCGATTCCTACCAGGACCTTAAGCATATCCGACCCCGGAGCCATCATCATATAGGCAATGATCGACCCCGGCGAAGCCGGCCCCACCAGACCGCAACCCGTCATATTAAACCAAAAGATGGCGGCGATATTGCCTATGATAGGCGCTATGATCACCAGAGGATTCATGAGAATGTACGGAAAATAAATCTCATGGATGCCGCCCAGCAGGTGGATGATCACCGCGCCGGGAGCCGAATCCTTTGTAGCCTTATCCTTACAGAAGAACATATAGGCAAGCAGAACGCCAAGGCCCGGCCCCGGATTAGGCTCCAGCATATACATGATGGACTTCCCGGCCTCAGCCGCCTGCGCCGTCGCAATGGGCGTAAAAATACCATGGTTAATGGCGTTGTTCAAAAACAGCACCTTTGCCGGCTCAATAAACACCGCAACCAAAGGCAGCAGCTCATTTTGCACCAGCACGTTAACCCCTGCGGACAAAATCTGCAGCAGCCCGCTCATAGCAGGGCCGATGACCACATATCCCAGCATAGCCAGCGCCATTCCCATGAGCCCGGCAGAAAAATTGTTGATCAGCATCTCAAATCCCGCGGGCATATGGCCGTCCATGGCCTTGTCAAATCTGCTGATGCAGTATCCTGCCAGAGGGCCGATGACCATGGCCGCCATCAGCATGGTAATGTCCGTGTTGCTCATGATGGCGCCGATCACCGCGATGGCTCCCACCACCCTGCCCCGGTCTCCGCCCACCATCCGTCCGCCGGTAGACGCGATAAGGATTGGAATCAGGTATGTAAGCATAGGGCCTACCATACGGTTAAATCCCTCATTAGGTATCCACCCGGTATCAATAAACAATGCCGCAAGAAAACCAAACGCGATCAGAGCGCCGATGTTGGGCATTACCATTGCCGATAAAAATTTTCCGAACTTCTGTACACTATTTTTCAAAATACCCCTCCTCACATTGACAGAGCAATGGAGAACTGACCTGTTTTTACGGGGCTATAGGAGAGCGTTACATCACCGCTACCTGGAACTGGCGGCACTGGTCTAAAAATGCCTCAGGCAGATTTCCGTCGGAAACCACCACATCCACATGTTCCAGGCCGCAGACGCGAAACGTGCTTTTCATCCCCACCTTTGATGAATCCATAAGCACAATCGTCTGCTCTGACTGCTTTATAGCCGTCATTTTCAGAAGCGCCTCCTCGTTGCTCCCGCAGGTAAACCCAGCAAAAGCATCGTATCCCGTCACCCCAAGAAAGGTCTGACTGAAATTCACCCGTTCCAGCTCCTTCACCGCCGATATACCGTACACGCTCTGGCTGTACCGGTTTAGCCTCCCTCCAGGCAGCATGACCGTGGGCTTTGACAGATTCGCCAGCTCCGTGGCGCAGCTTAACCCGGTGGTGTAGATCAGATTAGACTGGTCGGGAAACTGATGGGCCATCAAAGTCGCCGTGCTTCCGGAATCCAGAAAGACCGTGGTATCCCTGCGGATCAGGGAAAGAGCTTTCTCTGCCACCCTTTGCTTTGCCGGAATATTGCGGACGGAACGGTTGCTTAGATAGTCGTCCGTCCCGATGACCACCTGGACGGATTTGGCTCCTCCGTGAATGCGCACGATCTTCTTTGCCTCATCCAAAGCCTTCAAATCCGTCCTGAGGGTCATCTCCGACACCTTGGGAAACGCGTCCTTTATCTGGGAAAATGTAACCGTTCCGTTTTCATTGATCAGTTCTACAATCGCGTTTCTGCGTGTTTCCATAGAATCCAAAATATACCTCCCGTCTGTGCCGGAAACCCCCAGACGGGATTCCTGCACTTATTAATTTTCGATAAAGTTGGCCAGCAGATACTCCTCCGCCTCAGGACACCAGAGTCCCTGGTGAGCGTCCACAATATCAGCCAAAGCGATCAGGCGGTCATCCCCTTGTTCCTCTCCTTTGGCCCGCAAATCCGTCAGCGCTGTCAGCGGCATGGAAAGCCAGGTATAGATCAGCTTCTTTCCCCCCGGAATCTTCGGCAGATTCAGCGTGGTATCCGCCACCGCGTCCAGGCCGCCGATGTGGGTCACCATAACCGCCGGGTTAATGCGCTTTTGCGCAGTCAGCTCCAGAGACTCGATCATGTCCGCGGTATTGCCGCCTGTGGTCCCCATAACATGGGTGGAGTTATAGTGTACGTCATAAAAGTTAATCGTTGCGCTAAACTTGTTGTCCGTGGGACCCGCAAAGAAGTTTAAGCATCCGTCCCGCCCCAGAATATCGCTGGACTGCTTAACAACCGCCGCCACAGGGGCATAGCAGAGAACATCATCATACCCGGTGCCGCCGGAGATTCTCATAAGTTCCGCCACAGGGTCCTCAAACGTTCCTGTATTTACAAAATGGACTTCAATCCCCTCTTTCGCGTACTCCTCCGGCGCAAACAACTGAGCCGCCCGGTCAAGACGCTCCTGATCTAAGTCCGTAACCACTACCATGGACGGGCGGATATCACGGTGAAGGGCATACGTCAATGCGCCCAGACCCATAGGCCCTGCCCCTGCCATGATGGCCAGCTTGCCGTTCTCCCGGATTCCCATCTGATGGGTATAAACGCCCATCTGGGTGTGGTAGGCAGCGTTAAACGCGCCGATGCTGCAGGACATAGGCTCTGCCAGGGACGCCTCATAGTAAGCTCTTCCCTTGTACTCCAGAAGGCATCCCAGCTCCATAACCTCTGCCGGGATAACGCAGTATGTGGCGTCCCCGCCAAAAAACTCATAGGAATATCCCGGACTCCACATGGTTCCCTTGTAGTTCAGCGCCGGCTGCAATGTAAACTTCATGCCCGGCTTAAAGGTATCCTGATGATTCTTCCCCACCTTGACAATATCCCCCGCAAACTCATGCCCCATAATAGCGGGATGCTCTGCCACATCGTCATGAACCCGTTTGTGCTTCTCCCCAAGGATCGCGCACTTGTAGGTGGACATACAGATACTGTCAGAAACCACCTTCACAAGGATCTCATCATCTGTAATCTCAGGAAGTTCAAACTCCTCCAGCCTTAAATCATTTGCTCCATGCAGTCTAACACCTTTTGCTTTCATTTTAAAACTCCTTTCTTAATCATAATAATAATTGATTGTTTTTGCAACAATTACTTTAATCCGAAAGCGGCCGAAACACCACTTTGGGCATAAGCTCCTGTATCACCTGATATTCCGCGGCCTGCGTGCCGCTGCACATTACATTGGCCGCTCCTGTGGCTGTGGACAACCGGACGGTCTCCTCTAAGCTCATGCCCGACTCCTCCGCAAATGCCAGAGCCGCAACCACGCTGTCCCCGGCGCCCACCGTACTGCCTACGGTTACCTTCAGCCCCTGGGCGTAGATGGTGGCATCCTTTGTCACATAGAGAGCCCCGTCCCCTCCCATGGACACCACTACTTTCTCCACTCCGTAGTCTTTCATCAATTTCCTGGCTGCCGCCGCCAATTCTTGGGGCGTCTTTAAGTTTTTTCCCATGAGCCTGGAAATCTCATGGTTGTTTGGTTTGATCAGATAGGGCGCCGCCTTAAGCCCCTCCATCAAAAGTTCTCCGTCCGCATCCAGAATCGTTTTAACCCCTGCCTCCCTGCAGGATCTCACCCAGGTTTCGTATGTATTCTTCGGCGCCCCCTTGGGCAGGCTTCCCGCCATAACCACGATGTCGTTCTTATGAAACTTCGCCAATAATTCTTTTAAAAAGCCCTCCAAAAATCCTTCCGTAACCGTAAGCCCCGGTTCATTGATGTCCGTATTGGTGTGCAGGACCTTATCCACAACCTTCAGATTGGTACGGGTTTCCCCGTCCACAAAGCTAAAGAGTGTTTCAAGCCCCATCTCCTTTAACGCCGACAAAATGGTTTTCCCTGTACCCCCGCCAAGAATCCCTGCCGCAATACTCTTTCCTCCCAGTTTGTCGATCACCTTGGAGACATTGATGCCCTTTCCCCCCGGATCTATCCTCATAGCAGTGATGCGATTCACGCTGTCAACAGCAAACGACGGAATCTCCACTGTCTTATCCAGAGCCGGGTTAAGCGTTACTGTGTAGATCATAGCTCCCTCTCCTTTGACTTGTTGTTTCAACAGTCAATATTTTTGTTTCAACATTTACAACCCTATAATAGCAACATTTTATGCCTTTGTCAACTGTTATTTCAAAAGTTTTATTGTTTTTTCGAAAATTTATTTCGATACACTTCCGGGCAGCAGTCAAAAAGGGCTGACCACCGCTGTATTCACCCCAGCGACGGTCAGCCTCTTTCTTAATTTGGCTTTACCATGTCTTTATTCACCTGTATTCGTTTGTATTCATCTGTAGTAAAGGACACAACGCAAAAAATGGGAAGTCCCTGACTTTTTAGGACTTCCCACTTATTTTTTAAGAGCGAGACGGGATTCGAACTTTAGCAAGGTCTAAAAACCCAATAAAATTAGAGGAGAATGCACACTGTCTATCGTGCGTCTACAATCTGTCTACAGTTCATTTCATATCCTTCCAGAGTACGATTTACTATTTTATTTGTTCTTGTATAAAGCCCTCTTTCATGCTATACTATTTCCCAGAAAACAACCGTGTTACAAGGTGGTAAGCCTCCCTAAACTTGCAAAAGAGGGGAGGTGGTGCAGATGAGTACCTACGAAGTATTGACATTATTAATGCTATTCGGAACGTTTCTTGTCGCATTGCTTGCCTACATAGATAGGAACAACAAGCGAAAATAAATAAGCCTACCTTGTCACTTGCCCGGTGAAGGTAGGCTTATAAGCTATACTGGAGGTCAACCACTTTGTGGGCGGTTGTTTTCCCTATGTTTATAATATAGCACATTCTGTGAAAGAATTCAAGATTTTTGTTTCTTCCATCAGCACTGACGATTAAATTTTTCTTCTGCACAACCAAAGCCCTATATTCATATT
>CAJUFP010000151.1 GCA_910585645.1 uncultured Hungatella sp.
CTTTAAGGGCTCATCGGAATGTTTGGCATATCTGAACCCGGACGGCACACAGCCTGCCTTCCCTACCTGGCCTGCGACTAAAGCCGCCTTTACTCACTCAGCATCCCCGCAAATCCCTCCCCATTCTCCGGCCTGGCCACCCCAAAATACTGGCAGACGCTGGCTCCTGCGTCGGACAGCGTGTCCCGCGTCCCAAGGTACACGCCCTCCACTCCCTTTCTGTATGCCAGAAGAGGCACCCGCTCCCGGGTATGGCGGCTGTGTCCGATGTCCGGGTCATTGCCGTGATCTGCCATCACAAGAAGCACATCCTCCGGCCCCATCAGCTCCATCACACGGCCGATCCCTCGGTCCGCCTCCTCCAGCACCTTTCTGTAGCGGACCGAGGACTGTCCGTGGCCGGCCAGATCCGTCTCCTGTATATTGGTGCAGATAAATCCTTCCTCCATCCGCCCAAACTCTCTCAAGGTGTGTTCCATACACTCCTCAGTAGGCACACAGGAAATGCTCTTTCCCATATCATTAGCCACAATATCCGCCACCTTCCCGATCAGCGTCACCGGTATCCCGGCTCCGGTCAGGATCGTGGGGACCTGCACCCTTTTATCAACCCCAAAACCAAGATGCAGACACTGGTATCCCCGCTCATAAGACCTTGATCTGGCGGAGGCGATCCCGATAAATTTTCCCTCCTTAACCTCCATTGCCGCCCACAGATCCTCTATGGTGTTGCCTCTGCCCCCGAACACGATCACCCGCGTAACCGTCACCACCTGCCGCGCCAGCTCGGCGATCCGGCACTCCTCCTCAAAGGAAATAAAATCCAGCGGCGCCGTCACATTGTAGCACATGCCCAGATCCGCCTCCAAATTGTCGCCAATGGTCACATACTTATCGCACAGCAAAAGCTTAAGCCCCTGCCGCTTTCGGATCTCCACCTGATGGCCATGGGCTTTCAGGTGGGCAGCCACAAGATCCGCCTTCTCCTGAAAGGGATGGGCATCCGGTTTTTTAGGTAATGTCCCCATGATCTCCTGATGCCCCATAAACGTGTCCGCGCCAAAGTGCATCAGACTGGCCCGCCCAAAATTAGCGGACGGCGAAAACTTCATCCCGGGACTCTCGGCCCCATAGGCATTCATAAGCCCCAGTCTCTCCAAGACAGGCAGCTTCATATCAGGGCAGTCCTTAAGAATACTTCTTAAGGTATTGGCCTTGTCATCTCCCCTTTCTGCCGCCTCCGCGTCATCCATGGCGCCGATCCCAAACCCGTCAAGCACAATTATCACAAATCGTTTCAACATTCATCCCTCTCTCTTCCCTGGCTGTCATAGATCCCCACGATCTTAGGGCTGCCGCTTCCGATCCCCTTAACCAGCACCACATCGCTCCTTGTGACAAAGATCTGAAAGCGAAATGCCATGACCACCGTATCGCCCACCTGGTATTCTCCGGGAAGCTCAAAATGATAGTCAATACTTTCGTCTGAAGGCGGCTTCACCTCAGCCTCCTGACAGTTCCCCATCCCTTTCCCCACCAGGGCATTTCTCACATGGGACCTTCGGTAATGGCCTCCTCCGAAACAATAAGCGCTGCCGAGGAAATTGTGGGAGATCTCACTGACATACACCACCGCCGGCCGCTCCTCAAGATCCCTTACCCCATGGATAGGGGTAGTTCCGCTTAACCCGTGGCCCGGCTCCCCGCAGTTGCCGCCAAAGCGGGACATCTTGTCCAGAGTACGACAGCAGGTGGCGGAAGGTGTGTTGATCATAGAGACATCCACCCCGCAGGTTTTTAAAATCCCGGCCCCCTTCAACACTGTTTCAAGGTTTTTTGAAGGCATGATATCCCCTGCATCCTGGTCATAATAATAGCAGGGAAATGAGGTGACGCCCTTTATGTCCACATGAGGACAATGGGTTTTCATCCACAGTGCTGTCTCCCTAAGCTCCTCCAGTGGAAATCCCGCCGACTGTCCGGAGTAGATCATGTCCGACTCCTCATAGACCCGCAGCAGCACGGCCTGCCTCTTTCCAAGTTTTGCGGCCGCCTTCTCGATCTCCCGGATCTTCTCCCCGGAATAGACGGTCATAACCTTTGGCCCCCAGGCCACCAGCTGCTCCACAAAGCCCCTGGGAGGCTGCACAAGATGGCCCACATTGCCCAGAGGGATCTTATGCTCCATCATAAGCAGAGCCTCCCTGTAGTCAACCGCCACCGCCCCCTCATACCCTAAGTTCACCAGTTCCCTGGCCAGGTACGGGTTCCTTCCCACCTGTTTCAACATAAAATATAAGGTTATCCCGCCATCCCTGGCCTTTTTCAGGATCTTTGCGGCATTTTCCAGAAACATATCCACATCGATCACATAAGAATCCGGAAGGATCCGGCCTTTCTGGTGCAGCCAAAACGCCGTCTCTACCAGTTTTTCATTTCTCCTAATCGTCTGATGAAGAAACATCTGCTTTCACCCTTTCCATGGCTTCTTTTATGATCCTTATAACGGTATCCGCCCCTGCCCGCATGGGGTTGACGCGGATCATCCGGCGCTCCAGCAGCGGATCGGCCTGGCTGAAAGTCCCTGATATCCGGTAAAACATGGGAACCAGCTCATACTTTGACTCCGCCCCTACAGGGCTTGGCGCCGCCCCCAGCTTCTGGGCCTCCCTAAGCACTGCCCCGGCAATATCCTCCTCAAATTCAACCAGAAGGACCTTGGACTGGGCATTGGCAAGAAACGCGTCCCGAACTCCGGCGATCTCCCCGGCTTTCAACCGCTTTGTACACGCTTCACCCACCGAAGCCTGGATGGCCAGAGCCACCGGGGCGTAGGTCAGACCGAAAAGCACATCCATAGCCTCGTGCCCCTGAACCTGCATCCCTCCCGAATAATTTTCCAAAACCAGCTTATCCATGTAGCTCTTCTTACCTATTATGATCCCGATCCCCTCCGGCCCCAGCAGTTTAAATGACGAAAAGCAGGACAGATCCGCGCCGCACTGCACCCCTGTCCGTGGCTCCTTCATCACGGCATAATTGTCATCTGTGAGAATGGGGACAGATGCCCGGCTCTGAATGGTCCGGATCACCTCCTCCATGTCATACCTGTCGTCAGGCTTCTGCCTGGTGTACTGCACCAGCGCACCCTTTATGTCTTTCTCCCTTCCTAAGACCTCCTCAATCTGAACGCAGTCGTTAAAGTCCGCCTCCACCGGTATAAGGCCCAGCATAGACAGAGTCGTCTTCGTCGTGCTGTAGATAGGGGCCTTGTGTACCAATATCTTATCCCCGCATTTCATCATGGCATGGAGCCCCAGACGGATAGCCCCGCTGCCCGCCCCTCTCACCAGCATACAGGCCTCCGCGTCAAAGATCCGGGCAATGACCTTCTCCGCCTTCCGGGTCGTGACCGGCTTTCCCGCCTCCGGCGAAAGCCCCAGATCGCCTCTGCTTAAAACCTGATGCCCCTCAAACTCCCTTGTAATACTGTCGATCACTTTAAACTGAAGCTGTGTGGCTTCCTCCACTGTCATGCTTCTCAACGGATACGTCCGCATCCTTTCACCCTCTTTCCCCCAGGATCCGCCTGGGATTATGTAGCAGCATCATGTCAATACTTTCCGCGGTCACTCCATATGCCTTTATCATGGGAAGAAAATCCGTAAATAAATACGCATACCCCAGGCCGCCTCTGGATTTCAAATGGGATTTTCTGGTAATATCCATGGAAAGCACCACCTGGGATATCGCTCCCCTCTCCTGAATCTCCCAAAGGGCCTTGGCCCGAAATGAGTCCGGACAGTACCCCTCCTTTCCGATCGTGTCAAAACCGATATTTACTCCCGTCTCCAGAACCGAATAAATGGTTTCCATATTCTGGGACAAGTCCATATGTCCGATGATGATCTTTGAAGGCAAAACCCCCCGCTCTATGAGAAACTGGGCCTGCTGTCTCCCCAGGGTCCCCAGAGTGGTGTGAGTAGTTACAGGCGCTCCCGTCATCACAGCGGCCCTTGCGGCAGCATCCAGGATCTTTGCCTCCTGATCCTTCATCTCCTGCCTGCTGGTTCCGATCTCCCCCACAGCCCAGGCCTTTATGCTGCCGCCCTCTATCCCACAGGTAATCTCCTGCGCCATGAAAACTGCCAGTTCCTCCGCGGTCTGCTCACGAACCCATGGAGGCAGAAACGGCTCCTTGTAAAACCCGGTACAGGGCAGGATGTTGATCCCCGATTCCCTGGCGACCGCCTGGATATAGGCGACGTCCCTTCCCATTCCGATATTGGTCACTTCCAGAATATTCCTCACACCGTACTGATAAAGCTCCTTTAACTCCTTTACCGTTTCCTCAAAACAGTCCAGGCGGCAGTCGTCGTCTCCCTTTATCCCGGACAGATCCAGCGCCATGTGTTCATGCATCAGCGTGTAACCATACATGCCTTTGCCGAATCCCCCTCCGCCCTGACTGCCATGCGCATTAGCTGTCATAAAGCCCTGCCTCCAACACCCCATAAGGGAAATACGCGTCCATGTTTCTGAAATACCGCTCCAACAGTTCATCCTTCACCGCCGGAAATCTGCGGGCGATCCCAAACAGCCGCCGGATCTTCTCAGGCTCTGACTGACACATCAGGACATAGCCGCTTGCCAGACCGCCATCGGGGATGCACAAAGCCGTAGCTCCCGCCATATTGGCTGCACGGATAAAATACTTTCCGCTTTTTGCCTGATCCGCCTGAGTCTCCCGGTCAAAATGCCCCAGAATACTGTCCCCCAGACCGTCCACATCAATCCTCTTCTCATAGTGGATCACCACGTCCCACAAAGGCAGCTGTTCCCGCAAAAAGGCGATCAACGGTTCCCGCTCATGATTAAGAGGAGGAAACTCCCTGGCTTCCAGACGGATGCTCCCCGTCCCTCTCTCTGCGCCGCCTTCCGGCTGTCCGTCCGCCTTCTGCCGCCTGCCCAGATCGCCCCGGAGCTTCTCCTTCACCCAATCCGGACACACCACAGACCACTGCTGCTCCTCTTCAAAACCGCCGCTTTTCAGATCGATTTCCAGCCCCAGTCCCGCCGCTTCCTCCAGCACTTCCAGATCCCTGGCGATAAATCCCAGGGAGGGCGTAAAGCACAGTCCGTCGGTAGAGCGCTTCTCGTATCGTTTCATGTGTTCCCGCTCAAGAAGAGGACTGATAAACCCGTAACACTGTAAACTCATGGCCGGGGCCAGCACGGATCCTCCTCCGTCTGTCCCGATTCCCAGATCATTTATGCCCAGAAACACATTGATGGCAGTGCCGCTGCTGGAACCGGTCATAGGCATGCCGGTCAGAGGATTTTTCAGCATCATGTCCACGGCTCTCCCGTTGACGCTGCACTGGTCCAGCGTGTGCAGCTCATACCCCTTTTCCCGCAAAGTCCGCAGAAGTTTCAGAGGAATCGGCGCCACATCCTTCACCCCAAGATAATGCACCCTGTCAAACCGCTCTGCGGCGTGAATCGCCTGGGGGTACACCTTCTTCACAGAACCATAGGGGTTTTTCAGCGCCAGAAATGTCTGCTGGGCCAGCCCGATGGCCCGCCTCATCCCAGGATCCCCTTCATAATAACGGGAATCACACGGCTTGCCGCCTCCGGTACAAAGCCAAAAGCCTTTTTTCCGTTTTTAACGGCGTCCAAAATCTCCTCATCCTTTAAAACCTTCCCTACCATGGCAACCGTAATACATTTATCCATACCGTTCATGGCGATGGCCATCCCCAGAGCCCCGCCGGCCCCGGTCTGGCAGGAGCCAAAGTAATAATCCGCCTGACCGCCTTTTAAAGCCATGGCTGCCTGAAGGTCAGGCATAACCGTAACCTCCACCTGGCCGTCTCCGTATTTTTCAATCAACTCCGCATTCTCTTTTTTATTCAGTGCTCCGCCCACTACAATCTTCATCGTGTCCTCCATTCTTTTCAAATATCTGCGTCTTTACAGTAACGAAAGCCCCAAAAGCTTAATAAGATTTGCCACAAATCCCATAGCGATCGTAACCACCGGTCCCACCGCCATAGGGATAAGGAAAGGTTTTTTCGCGCATTTGTTCATCATCCACACGATCATCACGATCATGGATCCTACATAGGACATGCCCACCTCATTCATGATGGCCGCTGAGGCCGTAAATCCTCCCACCAGCAGGGCCACTTCCAGGATCTGAGACATGGCATTGCGGATATGGTCGCCAAGCTCTCTTAAGGCAGGGAACCGGTCCAGCATATTTCCCACGCTTCCCAGGAAAAAAGTCTCCAGAGTAATGACCCCGGCGCCGCTTACAAAAGCCAAAACACAGGTTATAGGGGTAGAAAGCCCCATGGAAGCGCAGAACATTCCGATCGCCACGGAAAAGTAAGCGCCTGCCGGTGAAAACACGCCGGTAACGATGGCGGTGGTGTACACCAGCGGAATATACCCTACCGCCCGTATGCAGGAAACCAAAGCCGCCTGGGCAAACTCATGTTTCATCTGCAGTGGTCCTGAGATTACGTCCGTGGTCAGAAGGCACTGGGAGGAAGCCACGGAAAGCAGTCCGCCCATAACCAGAAAATACTTCCAGTTCTTCTTAATGCGGTTTACATTATCCGCAAAAATATTGGTCAGGTCCGCGCCGATGGCCTCACTCTTGACCCGCACCGTAAACACGATCATCACAATGGTTCCCGCCAGCATGGCCATGCCGTCGGCGTTCAGGGAAAGTTTCAACTCCCCAAACTGAAAAACTCCGAAATTTTTAATCAATACATAAACTGCCAGGGTGATAATTGCCGTTACAGCTCCCTTTTTCACCCCATGCTGATAAGCTGTGGCCAGAGCCGGGAAGATGGCAAAGGTAGCCACCACAATATCAGCCACATTTCCGATGTAGGGAAGGAAATTTACCGGCAGAGCGGCAAAAAGCCCTGAGATGGACGACATAAACGCCACAACCAGAAGTCCCCACACAGCGCCCACTGCCGCCGAGATCACGGTTCCCTTAGGCGAATCCGGACACCAGGTTCCGATAATATCTCCCATCAGAAGAAATGTGTGGATGATAATGATCCCCATAGCTATGGAATTGGTAAATCCAAATCCCACGATCAATCCGAAACTTACGGCAAAGGATGTGGCTGCCAGTGACTTCCGGTCCATCCTTCCGCTGAAATATTCCGTGTACACAGGGCGGAATCCGTCATTGTACACCGCTACGTTTTTATTGGCCAAGATCGAAGACATCGCGCCAATCCCGGCTGCCAGCAAATAATTCAACATGATCATTCCTCCATTTTCGTTTTGTTTTGGTTTTCGTTTCTCCCGCGCCCGGCTCCTTTTCCTCCTTTCCTTCGCCGCGCCTATGTATCTAGTGTAGCATTGTCTGTTAAACCTACGGTTTTACATAAAAAGGTTACACAAATGGATCGTCAGAAAATCCGTTTCTGTCTCCGTAAACGCCCAGGGAGCGTCTTTTAAGATCCTCGCTCCCAGCCGGACGGCCAGCTCAAAACACGGCTCTCGTTTCACTGCCTCAAAAGTCTCTTCTCCAATGGCCGTCTCCCCCATCTCCCCCCGCTCCATCCGGTCTGATGCCATGGCAAGATGGGTGATGAACATATTCAGTTTCTCCACATCACTGTCTTTCTGTTCCGCAAGGAGAATTTCCGCCGCTTTCCTGCAGAATGCTCTGGTCCCCTCTGATATCATATCTGCCTGGAGCATCAAATCCAGCCTCTCCTCAACCATTTCCCTTAAATCCATATTCCCTCCTGAAATTGCCATTCTTTCCACGAATATACATTTTTTTGTATATTGACTTTTATAAATCGAGAGTCCTTTTTGCCGGACTCCCGCACCGACGCCAATATGCCATCCACATAATGAACAATCTAAAAATAAGGTCTTCTCCTGCCTGATCTCACCTCACTTAAAATCCTTAAAGTCATATCCACAGTGATATTCTTTTTCAACAGTCTTGCCAGGGTTGTACTGCCCTTTTTTATGACGATCACTGCTGTGGAAAATTGGTTATTGTACTCATCTTCTTTTAAAAATACCATATTCCACTGACTTAGATAGCGGTCTTCTATGGTTCCGTCATAATTCCACACGCCCGCGTCAATCGCCCCGTCCGCCAGAGCAAATATGGTCTGCTGCGTCCTGATGTTTACCTTCTCCACTTTCTTACCCCTGATCAAATTCTCTGTGATGCGGCTCTGGTCCAAGGAATCCTCATCGTATGCCACCCTCATGCCGTCGCAAATCCCCTCTGCCTGCCGGTCTCTCAAAAGCAGGACATGTCTCGACAGATAGCTGCCCGCCCCGAACTCCATGAGACACTCGATCTCCCGTCCACAGGCCATGGCGTGCTCCGCCGCGTACAGAGATGTAACCGCAAACTGATAGACTCCCGACTCCACCAGCTGAATCCTTCCCACAGCGCCTCTGGCATAGGCCATGTTAAACTTAAGCCTGTCAAGCTGCGCGTATATGGCCGTGGCAAACCCTTCGTAGGTAGTGGAATAGGGCAGGGGCATGATGCCCATAAGCTCCTGCTGCACGCAGTTTTCCTGAAGCTTTCCGTAGTCAAGGGCCTCTATATAAGTCCCCTGATGGCCGTGATGGGTCAGCCCTACGGCTCCAATCTCCTTTAAGTAGTTAAACGCGTTCTGCATGGTCCCTCTGGAAACCTGAAACTCCTCCTGATAACAGGAGATCGGCGCTATGCGGTCCCCCACATCCTTAGAAAGCAGATCAAGGGCCAGATTGCTGACGGTTACCCCTTTTTTCTGGTATAATATCTGGTTGGCATCAGACTTCATAACAATATCCTCTGGTATCCAAAGAGCGCGGCGTCAAACCTTTCACCTTTCACAAAGAGCTAAAAAACGGATACCATATTCTCCTTTGAATGTTCATTATTTTGTACTTTATGAGTGTATGTTACCATTCTTTGTACAATGTGTCAAGTATTTTCTTCAAATTTTTCATATTTTGGTGATAATGTTGAGTGAGCAAAGGGGGGGGCGAGGGGAGTCGTGATGCCAATCAGAGAGGGGAAGGTTGGTCCTGTCCGGGTTCAGATATGCCAAACATTCCGATGAGCCCTTAAAGCGGGA
>CAJUFP010000152.1 GCA_910585645.1 uncultured Hungatella sp.
AAAATATGAGGGGGATTGCTTCCTAAAAAATATGGTGTTAACTTCGAAACACGGGAATTAACTGAAATTAATGGCGATAAATCGATAAAGTGCAGAAATAATTTCAATAATTCAAATTAATAGTCTCAATTTATACAAATTAGAAGTATAATAAAATTATTTTGAAAAAATGCAAAAAAAGTGTTGACAAATCAGGAGAGATTGACTATAATAAAGACATCAAAAAGAAACAAAAAGTTAGAGACAATATCCCACAGATATTCAAGAACTGACAAATCTGAAAGAAGGAGGTACGGACCACCAAAAACTTAACATTTGTTTCATTTATCTTAGGAAGATGTTGATCGGAAGAAGGTAGATGAGACCAGGACCCCCTTACACTATACCAGTACATGAGCAGGCCCGGTACATAAAGGCTGTGGATTCCGATTCTGAGATGTTAAGAGGAAACGTTGTTTGGCAGTATGACGAGAAAGTATTGCCGGTGCGACAGGGATTTTCCGGAGGATAACATAGGAGTAGCGAGAAGGAAGAGGGATATTCGCGGAAAGGGAAGCAGGGTATAGGAAAGGTACACAATTAAATATAGAAATCTCAGGAGCAAGGTCAAAAGAGACGGATTGATTCTTGAGAAATCCAAGACAAGAGAGGTATAGTCCAATGGATGAGATAGTATGAGAAGCAAGTATCGGCAAAGAGAGAACGATACTTGCTTCTGTTTGTTTTTTGTGTTTGTTTCTTGTTTTAGTCAGACGCCTTCCAGATCAAACGGAGGGGTGTATTCTTCTTTGGCGCTGGTTTTTTTCTGCATGTATCCGTCTGTCAAGCCAAGTTCAATGGCATGATCCACTACTTTTTCATATTCATAGGTTGTGACTCTGCGGTTTAGTTCCGGGTAATCGCAGGTGTTCTTTGCCAGGTGGCAGGGGGTGTACTGGCTGAGAAGACTTAGGCGGTAATGGCCCTGGGGGAGGGTATCTTTTATCCATTCAAGGAGTTTTAAGGAGTCTTCTTTCTGGCCGGGAAGGACCATGTGGCGGATCACAACGCCGGATCGGAGGATGCCGTTTTCGTCTGCAACCGGAGGTCCGGTCTGGGCGATCATCTGTGTGATGGCCTGGGAGGCAAAGGCGAAATAGTCTTTTGCCTTGGAATAGCGGGCAGACAGAACAGGGCTGTGGTATTTCAGGTCGGGGAGCCAGATATCCACATAGGGGGCCAGAGCTTTTATGATCTCTGGTCTTTCATAGCCGCCGCAGTTGCAGACCACGGGAACGGTAAGTTCAGGTCTGGCCAGATCAAGGGCCGCGGTGACGGACGGCAGGTAGTGGGTCGGGGTGACCAGGTTGATGTTGTGGGCGTTTTGGGCCTGAAGGCGGAGAAAGATGGCGGACAGCTCCCGGACCGTAACCTCTTTGCCAAAACGCTGGTGGCTGATGACGTGGTTCTGGCAGAAACAGCACCCCAGGGTGCATCCGCTGAAAAAGACGGTTCCGCTGCCATGGATTCCGCTGATGCAGGGCTCTTCCCAGTGGTGAAGCGCCGCCCTGGCGATCTTGGCTTGTGTTCCGCTATGGCAGAATCCCTCCTGCTTTTGGCCGGAAAGTTGCGTTCGGTCGGCGCGGCATTGGCGGGGGCAGAGCCGGCAGTTTTTGTAATCATAGGGAAATGGGGCGTTGGTGGCTGATTTGTTCATTTTTACCCTCGCTTTCATTGACAAATGGTGGGGAAAGGACTAAAATACTGATACTATTATAAACGCGGGAAGGAAAAATGCAAGAAGAGGAAATGGAGATTATGAAAAAGAAGGCGGCTTTGGCACTGGGTTACGTATTTCCAAAGACAATCCCTGTGATGGTGGGGTATGTGTTTCTGGGGATGGCGTACGGGATCTTGATGAGGGTCAACGGATATGGAGTGTTCTGGTCCCTGGCCATGAGTTTGTTTGTGTACGCAGGAAGCCTCCAGTATATGGGGGTGACGCTTTTGACGGCTGCGGTTCATCCGATCTACGCGTTTTTTATGGGGCTGATGATCAATGCCCGCCATCTCTTTTATGGAATCTCCATGCTGGGAAAGTATCGGGATCTGAAACGGTTTAAGCCGTACCTGATCTTTGCCCTTACGGATGAGACGTTCTCGGTTTTGTGCAATGAAAAGACGCCGAGAGCCATTGACAGGGAGTGGGTGTATCTGTGGGTGTCGGTTTTGGACCAGTGTTATTGGGTTTTGGGAAGTGTTCTGGGGAGTCTGGTGGGAAGCGTTATCACGTTTAACACCAAGGGACTGGATTTTGCGCTGACTGCTCTGTTTGTGGTGATCTTTACGGATCAGTGGAAGAGTCATAGGGATCACAGACCGGCTATGGTGGGCGTGGTCAGTTCTGTGGCCTGTGTGATGATGTTTGGCAGTCAGGGATTTCTCATTCCTGCCATGGCGCTGATTCTGGCAGGGTTAAGTTTGTGGTACTGGAAAAACGGCGGTTTAAAGAAGGGTGAACATAGGGAGGTGGAGGAAAATGGATAATGCGGCAATGCATATAAACGGCGGTGTGTGGATCGTGGCCGCCCTTGCCTTTGCGACGATGATCACCCGGTTTCTGCCGTTTCTTTTGTTTCCGGCAGGCAGGGAGATTCCCAGATATGTGGAGTATCTGGGGAAGACGCTGCCCTATGCCACCATTGGGCTTTTGGTGGTGTACTGTCTGAAGGATGTGCAGGTGGCAGGGACTTTTCACGGGCTTCCGGAGATGATCGCGGTGTCTGTGATCGTGGGGCTTCACTGGTGGAAGGGCAATTCTTTGTTAAGCATCGGCGCGGGGACCGTGGTGTATATGGCGTTGGTGCAGAGGGTGTTTGTGTAGGGATGAGATTTGGCAAAAGGGCTGTGTTTCCGTGGGAGACACAGCCCTTTTGGGAGAGTGGGAAGGGTGGTTTTGGGGTTACTTAAAGGCTTCCGGGTCTTTGGACGCGGCGGGAGTCAGATAGGGGAAGATCTCTTCGTAGGCTTCCAGTTCTGCTTCGGTTTCAGGGAGGGCGGGAATCAGCCCGGTACACTCCATGGCGGAGGCTGCCGGGTTGTTCAGATAATCGTCCTTGTCTTCATTGTAGATTGTCATTTTATCACCTCGATGTTAGTATGGGAATGGCGGGATGAAAGTATGTGAGGGATTTTATGGAATTTAATAACATGGTAAGGTTGGATGAGCGGCTCGGTAGGGGGAAACGTAAATTTCAGGGTTCACTCCTCAGCTTCCGAAATTCTCCCGGCGTCATACCGTATTTTTTCTTAAACAGCTCTATAAAAGCATGCTGGCTACTGAAGCCGCATTTGATGGATATATCCAAAAGGCTGTCCTTTGTATGGGTCATCTCATAAACCGCGTGTTCCAGCCGGATTTTCATAAGGTACTGCTTGTATGTCATGGAGAAATTCTGCCGGAAGAGTTTGGATATGTACTGGGGAGACACATAGAGGGAGTCAGCCAGACTCTGGAGGCTGATGTCTTCCTGGTAATGTTCATTTATGTATCGCAGGAGACGGCGGATATTCTGCTGATACTGGTAGGGTTCTTTTGGGTTTTTCTTTTCCCCTGCCCGAAAGTGGGTAATCAGATGGTACAGGATTAAAAAGACATAGCCATTTACCCCGATATCGGCAAATGGTTCGTCTGAGTAGAACACATCTTTCAAAAGAAGGATGGAGCGGGCAAGCTCTTCGCAGGGCTGAAGGTCGCTTAATCCCCGCAGGATCTGGGGCGTCAGATGGATGTCCGCGGTTAAAAATTCCGGTATCACACTGTACAGCCATACAGGGCTGACCTGCAGGGAGACGGTTCTGGTTTGCCTGGTGTACTTTAGGGAGTGAATCTGGGCGGAGTTGAGAAACAGCAGTTCCCCTCCCTGGAGCATCCAGGTTTCTGCGGCCGTGACGGAAAGCTCACCGTGAAGGACATAGATTATCTCCACGCTGGTATGCCAGTGGGGAGGAATGTCACAGTCCGCGACCGCCTCATACTCACACATGACAAAGGAGCGGTTTTTGCTCTCTTTTCTGTATTCTTTTAAGTCATTATTTGCGTATCGGTCCTTCAAAATAATCCCCCGTTTCTCCAAAAGTACATTTATTATACCTGCTTTTGGGGTGTGGTACAAGTAGGGAAAGGGGGGAGTTTATATTGTTTTTACATAAGTTATAGCTGCTCTCCGTCTGAGGCGATAACCTGGCGGTACCAGTGGAAACTTTTCTTTTTCTTTCTGGCGAAATCGCCGTGGCCGTCGTCGTCTCTGTCTACGTAGACAAAGCCGTACCGTTTGGACATCTGGCCGGTGGAGGCGCTGACCAGGTCAATACAGCCCCAGGGCGTGTATCCCATGACCTCTACGCCGTCGGTGGCAATGGCCTCATACATCTGTTCAATGTGAGCCTTTAAATAGGAAATCCGGTAATCGTCCTCTATAGTCCCGTCAGCTTCCACCTGATCGACGCTTCCCAGGCCGTTTTCCACAATGAAAATCGGCTTCTGATATCGGTCATACAGCTGGTTTAGGGCAACCCTCAGGCCTGTGGGATCTATCTGCCATCCCCACTGTGAGGCCGGCAGATAGGGGTTTTTGTATCCGATGAGCATATTGCCCCGGGTTGCCTCCATGCCCTCACCGGAGGAGCTGTACACGGAGGACATGTAGTAGCTGATGGCGATATAATCCACGGTTCCCTGCCTTAGGATCTCACGGTCCCCTTCCTCTGTCCGAAGGGTAATTCCGTTCCTCTCCAGCGCTTTTAACTTTCGGCCGGGATAGTATCCCCGTGCCATCACATCGGAGAAGAAGAAAAAGGATTCGTTCATGTATTCCAGGCAGCCAAGGGTGTCGTAGGGTTTGCAGCTGTAGGGATAGGCCGGCGTGTAGGCGATCATGCAGCCAACTTTTGCCAGGGGGTCTATGTCTCTGGCCAGTTTTACAGCCATGGCGCCGGCCAGAAACTGATGGTACGCGGCCTGCTCCAGGATGGGCTTTTCACAGCTTATGACTCCGGCCTCCAGCCATCCTCCGTGGACAATGGAGTTTATTTCATTAAAGGTAATCCAGTATCTGACTCTGCCTTTGTACCGCTCAAATACGGTTTTGCAGTATCTCATAAAGCAGTCGATGTTTCGTCTGTCTGCCCAGGAATCCCACTTTTTTGTCAGATTCAGGGGGGATTCGTAGTGGGACAGCGTAACCACAGGTTCAATGCCGTATTTTTCAAGTTCGTCGAACACAGAGTCGTAGAAGGCCAGGCCGGCTTCATTGGGCTCTTGGTCATCCCCGTTTGGATAGACGCGGGACCAGGCAATGGACATGCGGTAGCAGCGAAAGCCCATCTCCGCCATCAGGGCAATGTCCTCTTTGTAATGGTGATAGAAGTCGGAGCCGGTGTGGTTGGGATAGTAGCAGCCTTCGATCACATCGGGGACAGCCCCTTTTGGAAACTGTTCCATGGAAAATATACCCGCCTCCCCGGCGGTTTTGTCGGCACGCCGGTAGGTGAGACTGCGCAGCGTGCCGCTTTCTCCCGCCTTCAGCACATCGCTGCAGCTTAATCCTTTTCCCGCCTCCAGATAGGCGCCTTCGAACTGGTTGGCTGCCGTGGCTCCTCCCCACAGGAAATGTTTTGGGAATTTTCTGGTTGTTTTCATGTGAATACGCTCCTTATTGTGAAAATTTTATGAGTGTCATTTGGCTGACTGTGCTTCGTCCTTTAGGGCCATATTGTCCGCGATTTTAAAGAACGGAAGATAGAGGATCACATTGGCAAGGACGCATACCGCTACCAGAAGAGCCAGGAGAATCCCGCCTTCCAGAAGGCCGGAGACGACATTCGGCATGATCCAGGGGGCTGAGACTGTGGGATTGAAACCGTTTCCCAGTCCAAGGCTGCACATGAGCCAGGCCAGGCCGCCGGTGATGGGCGTGGTCAGCACCATGGGAATGAAGAATACGGGGTTCAGCATAATGGGAACGCCGAATACCATAGGCTCATTGATGTTAAACAGGCAGGGGACAAAGGCCAGTTTGAACATGGATTTGAAGCGCTCTGATTTTGCCATGATCATATCAATGGCCAGCCCGATGCTGTTTCCGTTTCCGCCGATATTCATGCACAGGAACACGACCTGGAACACCAGATGGGGCAGATCCGTGGAAGGGGTTCCTGCCATAAAGGCTTCCACATTGGCAGTGACACACGCGATGAGAACAGGCGTGTACATGTTGACAATGGGGCTTGGATGTACACCGAAAAACCACAGGATATTTGTAAAGGTGTAAAGGATGATAAGGGCCAGCGGGGATGTTCCAAAGAGCATCACGGGTTTGGCGATGGTTGCGTTTAAAAGCTCAAATACATTTCCGAAGCCGGTCAGTGACACGGCGTATTTTACTGCCAGCACACAGCCAAAGACAATCATGGATACAAACACCGGAGACAGGGAGTCAGAGACCATGGGAGGCACGGAGTCCGGCATTTTCAGGGAGATATTTTTTTTCATCAGCCAGCAGTAGAGGGAGGTGATGAAGAGGGCTGTCAGCATTGCCACAAAGATTCCGCTGCTTCCAAGGTAGCTTGTGAGAAGGGCGCTGATGATCCCGTCTTTTCCCTCCACGCTCTGAGGCATCAGGCAGAGAAACGCGCCCATGGAGAGAACGGATGCGGTAAGGCTGGACTGGTGTTTGGCTTTTGCGTAGCAGGAGGCAACGCAGATGACAATGTAAATGGCAAGCATGCTCATGGTGGCGGAGACCATTTCCTGGATCACGGCGTACAGTCCGGTATTGATCAGGAATGTCTGCCATGGCCGGATGGGGAAGTTGACCAGAATGGCGAAGACGGATATCCCCAGCGTAATGGGCAGTGTCTGCATCATGCCGGAGGACAGGCCGCCGATGATATCGCTGCGGTTGAGGCGCTCAGCCAGGGGACCTATAAATTTTTCCAGAAATCCCTGCAGTTTGTTAAAAAAGTTCATGTTTGAAACCCTCCTTTTGTTTTTTTGAGTTGAGGACGCGGCTGCATCTTGATTAATAGTATAGGGGTAAGGGCTGTGTTTTTCTTTCCAAAAAGGGTTGGGGGAATGTCGGTTTTTTAACCTTTTTGGTGGGTAGGAGTAATTTCGATGATGAGAGGGATGGTTGTGTAAAAAGCAGGATAGTCTATATGGAGAACACATAACATTATGTTTTTTCTGACATTCCTCATGATATAATGCTGGCACATGAAGGGGATGCGAAAGGATGCAGACTCCGGAAATACATAAAAGTGGAGGAATGAAAGATGAATCGAAAAAGATGGTTATCAGCGGTGTTGGCAGGGACAATGACTCTTTCACTGGCGGCCTGCGGGGGAGGCGCAAATGGGGCGGGAGGCAAAGGTAAGGATTCCGGAAATTCTCTTACCGTTGCCATCTGGGATAATAACCAGCTTCCGGGGTTAAAGGAGATCATGGATGATTTTACGGCCATAAGCGGTGTCAGTGTGGAGGTTCAGGTGGTTCCATGGGATCAGTATTGGACTCTTCTGGAGGCGGGAGCACAGGGCAGGAAATTTTTCTATTATCTTTGGGAGCCAGTATAAACTTATAAAATTACAGAAATGTTAAGGAACAGGAATTTGCAGGTTCCTGTTCCTTTTTTTGTATGTTTTGATATAATTACTATAGAGTATTGAGTAAATAAGGGGGCATCATGAACAGAAATTTCAAGCTTAATCTGGCAGGAAATATTGCATCAACCATGGCCGGGGTATTATATAATTTTTGCACCGGGCTGTTTATTCTTGATATAACCGGAAGCGCCCTTGCCATGTCAGTCTTTATGGGATATTCGACGGTTTTAGGATTGGCAGTCCAGCCGTTGGCTGGGGTTTTTATTGAGAGGCGGGAAAAGGTGAAGATTATGTATATCACGGACGGTATCTTTGCTCTCACCGATTTTTTGCTGGCGGGTTTGCTTTTTTCAACCAGTATAAGTCATATCATTATGGTCGGGCTGTACATGAATGCGACGGTTAATACAATCATGAATGCATTATTTGAACCTGCCTCTGCAGCGTTGATGCTGATGATTATGGAGCAGGAAAAATTAACGAAAGCATATTCTTTATTTTCCATAGTTGGCAATTTTGCCAATATTTTTGCGACGCTGTTTGCGGCGGTCCTGTTTTCCCTGTTTTCATATCAATGGATACTTGTGATAAACGGATGTCTGATAGGGACATCGGCGGTGTTTGAGTATTTCATTGTCGTAAATGAAAATATTGGCTTCAATGGGGCGGAAGGAGAGAAGACCCGTTACATACAGGATTTAAAGGAAGGCTTTGGTTACCTTCAGAATCAAAAAGTGCTGTTACAAATTTTGTCCTGTGCCGTTATCATCAATTTTTTTATGAGCGGAATTTTTTCAACAACCCTGCCGTATTTGTATAATACCACACTGGGATTGCCGGCAGTATATCTTGCGACTATCGAAATTGCCATGTCTGCGGGGAGTATTCTGATGGCGGCACGGCTGACAAAGATGGAGATTAAAGATAAGGGGAAAAACATAATAAAAGGATTTTCCGTGGTTTCAGCCATATTTTCCAGTATGTTTGTATGTTATATGCTTTTTGCCATTGGAAGCATTAACGTGGTGGCCTTTCATGGGATATTTGTTATGATGGCATTCCTTTTCGGTCTTGTGTTAGCTGTCATCCAGATTTCTACCAATATCATATATGCCTGTAATATAGAGCAAAAATATATGGGGCGGGTTATGGCGTTCAGAAAGACACTTTCAACCGCCACGATACCCTGTGCTATGATATTGTTTGGAATTTTGCTGGATTATTCCGATATAGGGCTGACATTTGGGCTGGCAGGCATCGGCGTTACAGCCGCCACGATCTTTGTGCATAAACAGAGGGAACTGGCGGAGCAGTAGGAAAAATCAATACCATTTTTCAGGTCTGACGATTAAAAAATAATTTTAGAAATTTATAAAAAAACCTCCCATTT
>CAJUFP010000153.1 GCA_910585645.1 uncultured Hungatella sp.
CCGACTGATTTCCGCTTTAAGGGCTCATCGGAATGTTTGGCATATCTGAACCCGGCCAGGACCATCCTTCCCTTCTCTGTCTGGCATCACGACTACCCCGCCCCTTGCTCACTCAATAATATATCATGATGAACTTAAAGTTGTGTTTTGTCCGGGCTAAGAAGAACCGGGGAATATGTGAGGCTGGTTCCGCCGTAAAAGCGGGGCGGCCTTTTTGTTTGCTGCTGATGGGAAAAATAATGGTTGCAATATACCCCTATGGGGTATATAATGGAGACATGGAGGTGGCGTGGTTTATGAATCATGAAAACGGGAACGATATGGAGCAGAGGGATGGACGGGGGTGTTGTCATAAGACCAAGGAGCGGCCGGATCAGGAGTATAAGGACCTGATCCACCGGCTGAACCGGATCGAGGGACAGATCCGGGGGATTCGGGGGATGGTGGAGCGGGATGCCTACTGTCCGGAGATCCTGGTGCAGGTGGCGGCGGCCAACGCGGCCCTCAACAGCTTTAATAAAGTCCTTTTGGCAAACCATATCCGGACCTGCGTGGCCAGGGATATCCGGGAGGGAAAAGAGGAGACCATCGACGAGCTGGTGGCCACGCTGCAGAAATTGATGAAGTAGAGGCAAGGAGGTATGAAAGATCGAGATGAAACAGTATACAGTGACAGGTATGAGCTGCGCGGCGTGCAGCGCCCGGGTGGAGAAGGCGGTGGGCAAGGTGCCGGGGGTGGATTCCTGCTCTGTGAGCCTGCTGACCAACTCTATGGCGGTGGAGGGGGACGTTTCGCCCCAGGATGTGATCGCGGCGGTGGAGGAGGCGGGGTATGGAGCCTTAGAGAAGGGGAGAAGCCCGGGCAATGACAGCCCGGCGGCAGCCCCCGGGGCCGGGGAGGAGATGCTTAAGGACAGGGAGACTCCCGTTTTAAGGCAGAGGCTTGTGTACTCTGTGGGATTTTTGGCTGTGCTGATGTACATTTCCATGGGCCATATGATGTGGAACTGGCCGGTTCCGGCTTTTCTGGAGGGCAACCACATGGCTATGGGACTTTTGCAGATGTATCTGACGGTTATCATCATGGTCATCAACCAGAAGTTTTTCATAAGCGGGTTTAAAAGCCTGCTGCACAGAGCGCCTAACATGGATACGCTGGTGGCTCTGGGGTCGGGCGCTTCCTTTGTGTACAGCAGCTACGCCCTGTTTGCCATGTCCGACGCCCAGACGCGGGGGGATATGGCGGGAGTCATGGAGTGGATGCACGAGTTTTATTTTGAGTCCGCGGCCATGATCCTGACCCTGATAACCGTGGGAAAGATGCTGGAGGCCCGGTCCAAAGGCAGGACCACGGACGCGCTGAAAAGCCTGATGAAGCTGGCCCCAAAGACAGCTACCGTCATAAAGGACGGCGCGGAGGTGGAAGTCGGGGTGGAGCAGGTGAGAAAGGGCGACGTCTTTGTGGTGCGGCCCGGGGAACATATCCCTGTGGACGGCGTGGTGCTGGAGGGAAACAGCGCGGTCAATGAGTCGGCCCTTACGGGGGAGAGTATTCCCGTGGATAAGGAGGCCGGGGATAAGGTGTCCGCGGCCACGGTGAATCAGTCGGGATTTATCCGCTGCGAAGCTGTCAGGGTGGGGGAGGACACCACCCTTTCCCAGATCATTCAGATGGTCAGCGACGCCGCTGCCACCAAGGCGCCGATTGCCAAGGTGGCGGACCGGGTGTCCGGGATCTTTGTCCCGGCGGTTATAGCCATCGCGGTCATTACCCTGGCGGCGTGGCTTTTGGCCGGGGAGAGCATTGGCTTTGCCCTGGCCCGGGGGATCTCGGTGTTAGTCATCAGCTGTCCCTGCGCCCTGGGGCTGGCCACGCCGGTGGCGATCATGGTGGGCAACGGCATGGGGGCGAAAAACGGTATTTTGTTTAAGACGGCAGTGTCCCTGGAGGAGGCCGGAAAGGTGCAGGTGGCGGCTCTTGACAAGACGGGAACCATTACAAGCGGGGAGCCGAAAGTGACGGACATGATACCTGCCCCGGGTATTTCCCAGGAGGAACTTCTTAAGGAGGCTTACTGGCTTGAGAAAAAGAGCGAGCACCCTCTGGCCAGGGCTGTCCTGTTGAAGGCTGAGGAGATGGGCGTGGAGAGCCGGGAGGTGACAGATTTTAAAGCCCTTCCGGGCAACGGGCTTACTGCCCGGATGGGGGAGTGCCGGCTTGTGGGAGGCAACCTGAACTTTATAGGCGGTTATGTGGAGATTCCGGGGGAGTTAAAGGAGCGGTCAGAGGCTCTGGCCCGGGAGGGAAAGACGCCGCTGTTTTTCGGCAGGGACCGACAGTTTACGGGGATCATTGCCGTGGCGGATGTGATTAAGGAGGACAGTCTCCAGGCGGTGAGGGAGCTTCAGAACATGGGGATCCATGTGGTGATGCTGACCGGGGATAATGAGAGGACGGCAAAAGCCATCGGAGCCCAGGCGGGGGTTGACCAGGTGATTGCCGGGGTGCTGCCACAGGGCAAGGAGAGTGTGATCCGCTCTCTGAAGAAAAAGGGAAAGGTGGCCATGGTGGGGGACGGCATCAACGACGCGCCGGCGCTGACGAGAGCCGATATCGGGATCGCCATCGGGGCGGGGACGGATATTGCCATCGACGCCGCGGACGTGGTGCTGATGAAGAGCCGCTTAACGGATGTTCCGGCGGCGATCCGCTTAAGCCGGGCCACTCTGCGAAATATCCATGAGAATCTGTTCTGGGCGTTTTTCTACAATGTGGTGGGGATCCCCCTGGCGGCGGGATTGTGGTATCCTGTATTTGGATGGAAGTTAAATCCCATGTTCGGGGCGGCGGCCATGAGCCTGTCCAGTTTCTGCGTGGTGAGCAACGCTTTAAGGCTGAATCTGTTCCGGGTCCATGACCCGGGGAGAGATAAAAAAATCAAAGGAAAGAAAATGGAGGAATCAACCATGGAAAAGACATTGAAGATCGAGGGAATGATGTGCGGACACTGCGAGGCCAGAGTGAAAAAGTGCCTGGAGGCTCTGCCCCAGGTGACGGCGGCTGTGGTGAGCCATGAGGCCGGGACGGCTGTGGTCACCTTAAGCGGCCAGGTGGAGGATGACGTGCTGAAAAAGGCGGTGGAGGACCAGGATTATAAGGTTTTGGGGATCCAGTAGAGAAAAAAGGGCAGATCAGAAAAAGGCCGGAGAGCAGGCGAAAAAGGCTGCGGCTTCCGGCCTTTTTTATTTGGGTTTTTTAGAAGCTGTTTACAGGGTTTCCCTGGTATGGTAGAATTGGGGGAAACCGGTAAGCATGGGAGGATGGGCGGCTATGGAGAGGATTCAGATAAAGTATTTTACAGATAAGATCGACAGACTGACCTATATAGGGGGGATCTCGGATTGGATCGATCTGCGGTGCGCTGAGGATGTGGAGCTTTCGGCCGGGGAGTTCCGGCTGATCCCTCTGGGGGTGGCCATGAAACTTCCCAAAGGGTATGAGGCCCATATTGTGCCCAGAAGCTCTACATTTAAGAATTTCGGCGTGATCCAGACCAACCATATGGGGATTATTGATGAGAGTTACTGCGGCGGCAATGACCAGTGGTATTTTCCGGCGTATGCCTTAAGGGACACCAAGATCCGGGTCAATGACAGGATATGCCAGTTTCGGATCATGGAGCATCAGCCCCAGGTGGTCTTTGAAGAGGTGGAGGAGCTGGAGGGACAGAACCGGGGCGGGCTGGGGAGCACGGGAATCAGCGCCGTCCTGGGGAAGGTCCGCCCTCTTTTGGCGGCAGTCTGCGCCGTCTCGGTCATAGGGGCGTCAGGCTGCGGCGGCAGTCAGAAGGAGCGGGAGGAGATCCGCCTTTTGGGCATCGAACAGCTGGACGGAGGGAATTATGAGGAGGCGATCCGGTCTTTTGAGCAGGCTCTGGCATTGTCCTCCAAGGTGGTGGGAGAGTTTGAGCTGGACATCCTGAAATACCGGGCAGAGGCAGAGTACCGGGCCGGAGACTATCAGGCCGCTGCCTACACCTACCAGGTGCTTTTGCAGGTGGATGAGGAGCGGGAGGAGTACCGGACGCGGATTTGCCGGTTGCGCATCTTAGCGGGACAGCTGGACGAGGCTGTGGAGGAGTACACAAAGCTGTATGAGGCCGGGCCTGGAAGTGAGGAGACGGCCCGGATCCTTCTGGCTCTGGGGCAGGCGCTGACAGAGGCGGGGCGGTTTGATGAGGCCATGGGCCTTTATGAGCAGGCGGTGAATGGCGGCGTGGCCAGCGGGGAACTTTATAACCGTATGGCGGTGTGTGAGCTGGAGGCGGGGGAGACGGACCTGGCCCTTCAGTATCTGGAGCAGGGGGTGAAGACCGGCGACCAGTCCGTCATGGGAAGTCTGTATTTGAATCAGGCGGCGGCTTATGAGAAAAAACTGGACTTTGCCAGGGCATTGACGATCCTGGAGCAGTATACCGCTGCCTATGGGGCTGACCCGGAGATTCAGAAGGAGATGGATTTTTTAAAGACCAGATAAATGAGACAGACAGGAAGGAGTTTTTGTGGCGGAATTAATTGATCTGAAAGAGACGAAGGAGCGGGTGCTTTTGTTTGCCGTAAGCCTTGGGGAGAATGATGACACGGAGAAGAGCTTAGACGAGCTGGAGGAGTTAGTAAAGACCGCGGGGGCCATGACCGTGGGGCGGGTGATCCAGAACCGGGAGAAGATCCACCCGGCAACGTATCTGGGAAAGGGAAAGATCGACGAGGTAAAAGAACTTTTGTGGGAATATGAGGCCACAGGGGTGGTGTGCGACGACGAGCTGTCGCCGGTTCAGCTGCGCAATCTGGAAGATATGCTGGAGACAAAGGTTATGGACCGGACCATGGTGATCCTGGATATTTTCGCGGGCAGGGCCAGGACAAGGGAGGGAAAGGTCCAGGTGGAGCTGGCCCAGTTAAAATACCGGGCAGCCAGGCTGGTGGGTCTTAGAAATTCCCTGTCCAGGCTGGGCGGCGGCATCGGCACCAGAGGGCCCGGGGAGAAAAAGCTGGAGATGGACCGCCGCCTGATCCACGAGCGCATCAGCCAGCTTAAGGGGGAACTTAAGGAGGTGGAGTGCCACAGGCAGGTGCAGCGCCGGCAGAGGGAGCGGGCCCACACAAAGGCGGCCGCCATCGTTGGGTATACCAACGCGGGAAAGTCCACGCTGTTAAACTATCTGACGGACGCGGGGATCCTGGCGGAGGACAAGCTTTTTGCCACTCTGGACCCTACCACCAGAAACGTGACTCTGCCGGGAGGCCAGAACATCCTTCTGACGGACACGGTGGGGTTTATCCGCAAGCTTCCCCACCACCTGATCGAGGCGTTTAAGAGCACTCTGGAGGAGGCCAGGTACTGTGATATCATCCTCCATGTGGTGGACTGTTCCAACCCTCAGATGGACATACAGATGCATACTGTGTATGAGACCTTAAAGCAGCTGGAGGTGACGGACAAGATCCTGGTCACGGTGTTTAACAAGACGGACAAGCTGGAGGGGGAGGTTATCTTAAAGGATCTGTCGGCGGATTACCAGGTAAAGATGTCGGCAAAGACCGGCCAGGGGGCGGATGAACTGCTGGAGACTCTGGAGAACATTTTAAGGAATGACAGGATCTATCTGGAAAAGGTGTACGGTTACGGGGACGCGGGAAAGATCCAGTCCATCCGGAAATATGGGGAGCTTTTGGCGGAGGAGTACCAGGAGGACGGGATCTTTGTGAAGGCCTATGTGCCGGCGGAGCTTTACGGGCAGCTGGTATAGGAGAGAAGACTGGTTCTTGTGTTTTCCCCTGGGTGCTGTTATAATGGAGAGCGTGTTTGCAAAAATTGCCAAATATTTACGGACAAAGGAGACGGATCGTGGAGAGAGAAAAATTTTCATCCAGGCTGGGGTTCATCCTCATATCGGCGGGATGCGCCATCGGGCTGGGAAACGTTTGGAGATTTCCCTATATTGTAGGGCAGTACGGAGGGGCGGCTTTTGTGCTGATCTATCTGTTGTTTTTGCTGGTTTTGGGACTTCCCGTGGTGGTTATGGAGTTTGCGGTGGGAAGGGCCAGCCAGAAAAGCGCGGCCCTTTCTTTTGAGGTGCTGGAGCCAAAGGGGAGTAAATGGCATTGGGGAAAATGCATAGCCCTTGGGGGAAATTATCTGCTGATGATGTTTTACACCACAGTGGCAGGGTGGATGATCCTGTATTTCGTGAAAATGCTCATGGGAGATTTTACAGGGCTTTCGGCGGACGAGGTGGCCGGGCAGTTTGGAGGCATGCTGGCTGACCCGATCCTTATGATGGCCATGATGGTGATTGTGGTGCTTTTAGGGTTTGCGGTCTGCGGCATGGGCCTTAAAAACGGGGTGGAGAAGATCACTAAGTGGATGATGGTCTGCCTCCTGGTGCTGATGGTGGCGCTGGCGGTCAATTCCATGATGATCGAAGGCGGCGGGGAAGGCCTTGAGTTCTATTTAAAGCCGGATTTTGCCAGAGTGCGGGAGGCCGGGATCGGGGAAGCGGTGTTTGCTGCCCTGGGGCAGTCCTTCTTTACTTTGAGCATCGGCATCGGCGCCCTGGCGATTTTTGGAAGCTATATTGGCAAGGAGAAGCGGCTGACCGGGGAAGCCGTCAGCGTTCTGTGTCTGGACACCCTGGTGGCGTTTATGGCAGGGCTTATTATTTTCCCGGCCTGCTTTGCTTTTGGCATCCAGCCGGACGCGGGGCCTTCCCTTATTTTCATCACTCTGCCAAATGTATTTAACCACATGGCAGGCGGACGGGTCTGGGGCAGCCTGTTCTTTCTGTTTATGTCCTTTGCGGCCATGTCCACAGTGATCGCGGTGTTCCAGAATATCGTGTCTTTTGCCACGGACCTGACCGGGTGTTCCGTGAAGACGGCGGTGGTGTGCAATGTGGCGGCCATGATCCTCTTGTCGGTGCCATGCGTCCTGGGCTTCAATGTGTGGAGTTCTTTTATGCCTCTTGGGGATGGCACGGGAGTGCTGGATCTGGAGGATTTTCTGGTGAGCAACAATCTGCTTCCCATCGGAAGCCTTCTGTATCTTTTGTTCTGCACCAGCAGGTACGGGTGGGGATTTGACAAGTTTTTGGCAGAGGCCAATGAGGGCACAGGCATAAAGTTCCCGAGGTGGGCCAGAACCTATGTGAGCTATGTGCTTCCCGTGGTGATCCTGGTCATTTTCCTCCAGGGGTACTGGGCCAAATTCGCAGGGTGAGTGGAAGGTTTTAGGAAGGCGGCTTTGACAGGCCGCAAAATGGGAAACGGGAAGGAGAGAGGAAGAGAGGGGAGATGTCTCTGGCAGGTCCGGAGGCATTTTGCCTGATTGGGACAGTAAGATGAAAAGCTACGAGATGGATATGTGTACAGGCTCTCTGTGGAGAAAGATCCTGTATTTCAGCGTGCCGCTGATGTTTTCCAATATTCTGCAGGTAGTGTTTAATATCTCCGACGTGGCGGTGGTGGGCAAGTTCGCGGGCCCTATCGCCCTGGGGGCCGTAGGTTCCACCAGTATTCTGGTGACTTTGTCCACAGGGATCCTTTTGGGACTTGCAAGCGGCGTCAGCGCCCTGACCGCCCTGTACATCGGCGCAAAGGACAGCCAGGGCGTGAAACAGACGGTTCACACGGCGGCTGTGGTGATGGCGTTTTTCGGCCTGGCGATCATGGTCCTTGGGATGGTTTTCGCAGGCGGTATCTTAAGGCTTATGAACACCAAGGATGAGCTGATAAAGGACGCGGCTTTGTATCTGCGGATCTATCTTCTGGGTACGCCGGCCCTGGCCATGTTTAATCTGGGCAACGGAGTGCTTAGCGCCGCGGGGGATACCAGAAGGCCTCTGTACTATCTGACCTTTGCCGGGGTGGTCAATGTGGCGCTGAACCTTGTGTTTGTGATTGTCTGCAATATGGGGGTCAGCGGCGTGGCCATTGCCAGCATTATCTCCCAGTATATTTCCGCAGGGCTGGTCCTTTGGCTGTTGCTGCGCAGCCAGGAAAGTTTTGGTCTGCGCCTTGACTGTCTGGGCGTAGATAAGGACAAGATGCGCCGGATCCTGCGGATCGGAATCCCTTCTGCCATCCAGTACGCTTTGTTTGCGGTGGCAAATTTGTTTGTGCAGACCAGCGTGAATTCTTTTGATCACGTGATGGTGGAGGGCAATTCAGCCGCAGCCAACTCGGACCCTCTGGTGTACAACATGATGGAGGCCTTCTATATGGCCTGCACCAGCTTTATTGCCCAGAACCTGGGTGCGGGGAAGCGGGACCGGATCAAGCGGAGTTTTGTGATCTGCCTGGTGTACTCGTTTGGTCTGGGGTTAGTTCTGGGTGTTGGGATCTATGTGTTCCGGTATCCGTTCTTGTCGTTGTTTACCAATGAGAGAGCTGTGGTGGACGCGGGGATCAGGCGGATCACGGTTATGGCTCTTTCTTACTGTGTCAGCGCGTTTATGGACTGCGCCATCGCCGCTTCCAGAGGGCTGGGAAAGACCATTGTGCCTATGCTTATCGTGACGGCAGGGTCCACGGTGTTCCGGCTTTTGTGGATCTGGACCGTGTTCGCGTATTTCAGGACCATTGAGTCGCTGTATCTTTTGTATGTGTTTTCCTGGATCATTACCGCGGCTGCGGAGATCTTCTATTTTGTGAGGGTTTTTCGGTCTGGGACATCGCTTAGGACTTAGAGAACGGGATGGGTGTATTGGTGAGTGAGTAAATGGGCGAGGGTAGTCGCGGGGCCAGTCAGAGAAGGGAAGGATGGTCCTGTCCGGGTTCAGATATGCCAAGCATTTCGATGAGCCCTTAAAGCGGGAACCAGTCGGGGTTAGGCCCTCCTGTTTCCCTGGTCTCATCTCCATGGCATAAATTCACCC
>CAJUFP010000154.1 GCA_910585645.1 uncultured Hungatella sp.
CTGTCCGGGTGAATTTATGCCATGGAGATGAGACCAGGGAAACAGGAGGGCCTAACCCCGAGTGGTTCCCGCTTTAAGGGCTCATCGGAATGTTTGGCATATCTGAACCCGGACAGGACCATCCTTTCCTTCTCTGACTGGCCTCACGACCATCCTCGCCCCATGCTCACTCAATTATACAGAGTGTGAGAATGGGATTGACTTTTTACCCAAAATAGGCTATAATCATGCAACTGTCTTTTGTTGCGAAGGATGACGCCGCTGATTCAGAGAGGGATATTTGATGAATACGATAAAAAAGATATGGGATAGTTCCTGTTTTGACCGATATATTTTGGGCCTTCTGATTGCCATGGAACTTCTGATGTCATTTACGTTTTTAGGATATATTCATATACCGCCCATTTCCGTCACCATTGCTTACATACCGATCCTGGCGGCGGGGTGTATCTTCGGTCCCACAGCGTCAGTTATCGTGGGAGCGGTTTTTGGCCTGGCCAGCATGTACAAGGCGTCCGCGTCTTACGTTTTGCCGGCGGACGCGGTGTTTTCTCCGTTTTTGAGCGGTTCTCCGGCTGCCAGCCTGCTGTTGAGCGTGGGGACCCGGATGTTCTTTGGCCTTGTGATCGGGCTGGCGTTTTCGGCCGCGAGAAAAAGGAAGAGGTACGGTCTGTGGGCAGGCCTGATCTCCGCCATTGCGCCAAAGGTCCATTCCCTGTCTGTGTACGCCGCCATGGGAATTTTATTTCCGGAGCTTGGATACCGCTACCGTTCGGCCCTTCAGTGGGACTGGGATGACGCGGTTTTTGCCCTGATCTGTGTTGTTATTGTGGAGCTGCTCTGGGCAGTGTATAAGAGCGACACGGTACAGGAGATCAAGTTCGGCATTGATCAGTCTGTGAACAATCCCTACGCGTCCGGAAGGATGAATCTGTTTCTGGTGGCGTTTGAGTGTTTTCTGCTGTGCATGGCAGTCTCCGCGGCTATCTATTTTTCCCAGAGGGCGTCCTATATGCTGGAGCGCCACGGCATAGCGGTGTCGGACACCATCTCTTTGGATCTGCTGCATTTGCAGATACAGTTTTTGGTCGCCTCCCTGTGCCTGAACATCATTTCTGTGATCTTGCTGCTCTCTGTCTACAAATACATGTCGTACAAAGAGTACCGGGGGGAGATGGATGAGCTGACCGGCGTTATGGGGAGAAGGATGTTTCTCTACCACTGCAACAAGGCTCAGGCGGCGGAAGACGGGAACCAGGAGAGGAACGGGTGGTTCTTGTTTGTGGATGTGGATTACTTTAAGTCCATTAATGATACCTTTGGACATGCTGTGGGGGATAAGGTCTTAAGCGAGATCGCGTCGAATCTGCAGAACACGTTTGAGGACAGCGGAAAAGTGGGAAGGCTTGGGGGAGATGAATTTGCCGTCCTTATCGGGGAACATATGGCGCCTGCGGAGCTAAGGCGCAGGCTGGAACAGTTTCTTAAGGATATTTCCGGCATTGTGCCTGAGAAGAAGACCAGCTGCAGCATCGGCGCCTATCAGTTTGTATTTCCAAAGGATGTGAAGCATATCCTGACAGAGACGGACGATATGCTGTATGAGGCAAAGGAAAACGGGCGGGCCTGCTATGTGATGAGGGCGTGCGTTTCGGGGGAGGCGGGGGTTTATGTGGGCTCCTGAGCGTTGGCTTTTAAGGGTGATGGAATCACCAAAACAAACGCTGGACAGGCTGCTGTGTTTTTATGACAGTTTCCTGCCCAGTGTTTTTTGATTTTTGTATCACGGTCCGGTATTTTTATAATGTTTTTCAATGATACACTCATGAGTTTTCTTTTTTTATGGTAATTGATCCCAACCAGAAGGATGTCCCCAGTATATCCTTCTATCCAGGCAGCATAGTTTTTTTGTTTGATCTGTTGGATAGCTCCCTGTGCTGATTTGTTCCATTTTAGCTCTACCACCAGAGCTGGCTTATTCACATTCTTCCTGGGAAGATATACCACATCTGCAAATCCTTTTCCGGAGGGAAGTTCCATGATAGGATTTGTATACCAGGTTTTTGGGATCTGTCATGGAGTATTCACTGAAAATATTGATGGCAGAACCCCCAGAGGGCCTTCTCTTCTGCCTATGGCAGAATTCACCTTGTGCTCCCCATATTTTTTAATCGGGAGGATTCCTGTCATGTATGCCAGTTCTACATAATCAGAACCCTTAAACAACCCTCTGAGGAAATCTAAATAATTTTTTTGTATGTCGCCGCGTTCTTTTGCAATGCGAAACACATAGTCCCACTCATCAATGACGAATATAAAGCCTTCGCCTGTCTGGGCATACAGTTGGTTTAGCACGCCGGGAAGACCATACTGATCCGTTTGGAAGCAGTCTCCATAGGTGAGGCGAAGTTCACGGATGACAGCCTCCTGGATTTACATAGATTCCCATGCTGTTTTCCCTCCTTTGCGTGATCCCCTTTTTATTGTACCATGGGAATTTGGTGGAGACAAGGGGCAACAGGTAGGCCAATCAGATAACCGTTTGTCCGGCAGACAGAGGGCGCATTTTGTTAATGCCGGGATGCCCTTGCGAAATTCAGGCGGTAATGGTAAGATTAGAGCGTGTTTGAAACTTGTTTTCCAAAGGATTTTAAGAAGGGGATGGTACAGCCTATGATACGGATCACTCAGCTGAAATTGCCCATCAGTCACACAGGGGAGGACCTAAAAAGAAAGGCGGCAAAGCTTCTGCGCATCTCCCCCGGGGATATCAGGTCCCTGCGGATCGTGAAGCAGTCGGTTGACGCCAGAAAGAAGGCTGAGATCTTATACAGTTACACGGTGGACGTGGAGGTTCAAAAGGAGAGCCAGATCATAAAGAGGGCAAGGAGCGGCCAGGCGGCGCTTGTACGCAGTGAAAGGTATCGCTTTCCCCTTCCTGGCAGGGAGCGGCTTTTGCACCCGCTGGTGATCATCGGCAGCGGGCCTGCAGGCCTGTTTTGCGGGTTGATGCTGGCAGAGGCAGGGTTTCGGCCTTTGATCCTTGAGCGGGGGGAGGATGTGGATGCCAGGAAGGAGAAGGTGGAACGGTTCTGGAGGGAGGGAGTCCTGGATATCCGGACTAATGTGCAGTTTGGAGAGGGCGGCGCGGGGACGTTTTCCGACGGAAAGCTGAACACTTTGGTAAAAGATCCCGGGCTGCGCAATCAGAAGGCCCTTGAGATCCTGGTGGAGCACGGGGCGGACCCGGAGATCTTGTATGTGCAGAGGCCCCATGTGGGGACGGATGTTCTCAGCGAAGTGGTAAAAAATATGCGGAACCACATTACAGACCTGGGAGGGATCGTCAGGTTTAAGAGTCAGGTGACAGACCTTGTGATCCAGGAGGGGCAGGTGCGGGCAGTGGTGGTAAACGGTAAGGAGACCATCCCGGCAGAGCAGGTGGTCCTGGCAGTGGGACACAGCGCAAGGGATACCTTTTCCATGCTTTTTGACAGGGGAATTCCCATGGAGTCCAAGGCGTTTGCCGTGGGGCTTCGGATTCAACACCCACAGAACATGCTCAATATTTCCCAGTACGGCGAAGAGGGAGCAAAGATCTTAGGCCCCGCGCCCTACAAGGTTACATGGAAGTCAAAAAGCGGGCGGGGGGTTTACTCGTTCTGCATGTGTCCAGGCGGGTATGTGGTGGACGCCTCGTCAGAGCCGGGGATGGTGGCAGTCAACGGCATGAGCAACCACGACCGGGGCGGGGTTAACGGCAACAGCGCCCTGATCGTCACCGTGGGGCCAGGGGATTTTTCCGGGGATTCGCCTCTGGCGGGGGTGGAATTTCAGAGAAGGCTGGAGCGGCTGGCATATGAGTGCGGGCAGGGAAAGATCCCGGTGCAGCTGTACGGAGATTTTAAGAAAGGCCTATGCTCAAAGGAGTTTGGTAAGGTGGAACCCCAGATAAAAGGAAGATACAGGTTTGGCAATCTGCGTCAGGTCCTTCCGGAGTGTCTGTCCCTGCCGCTTATGGAAGGGGTGGAGCAGTTCGAGGGGCGGATAAAGGGATTTTCCAGGTATGACAGTATTCTGGCCGGGGTGGAAAGCCGTACCTCGTCGCCGGTGCGCATTGGCCGGGACGAGACGCTGCAGAGCAGGGTGCGGGGATTGTATCCCTGCGGCGAGGGAGCGGGGTACGCGGGAGGGATCACTTCCGCGGCCATGGACGGGATCCGGGTGGCGGAGATGATAGGGGGAAGGTTTGCCCTGCCGGAGTGAGCCGGTCCGGTTTGATGAAAAGGGTGTGGGCCGGGGAGATTTTGGCAATGGCCCTGTGACTTTTCAGGAGAGGGAGGACGCCGCAGGCAGGGACTGGCCCCTGGAAACGCGCGACAAGAGAGGGAGGGAAGGCTTTGGATATCATTACAGAGACGAAACGGCTGATCCTGCGGAAGATGGAGCCGTCGGATTACGGGGACCTGTGCAAGATCCTGCAGGATGAGGCGGTGATGTACGCCTATGAGGGCGCTTTCTCGGATGAGGAGGCGAAAGACTGGCTAAATCGGCAGCTTCGGCGGTATGAGGAGGACGGATTTGGCCTGTGGGCAGTGATCTTAAAGGAGAACGGGGAGATGATCGGACAGTGCGGCCTGACCATGCAGGATATCCCCGAAAGGCAGGTAGTGGAGATCGGATACCTGTTCCAGAAAGAATACTGGCACAGAGGGTATGCCACGGAGGCGGCTATGGCCTGCAGGGAGTATGCCTTTCATGTTTTGAATGTGGAGGAGGTTTTTTCCATTATCAGGGACACCAACACCCCGTCCAGGAATGTGGCCGAAAGAAACGGGATGGAGCGGGTGGGCTCTTTTGTGAAGCGCTATCGGGGCGTGGATATGCCCCATGATGTGTTTGCGGCAAAGAAGGGCAAGTAACATAATGAATGACAGAACAGGGAGGAATGGTTGTGATAAACGGACAGGAGCGGCAGAGGCTGAGAGATAAGAGGCGGATCGTCATAAAGATCGGGTCTTCGTCTTTGACCCACCAGGAGACAGGGGATCTGAACCTTTTTAAGATGGAGCAGCTGGTGAGAATCATCTGTGATCTTAAGGGGGCGGGGCGGGAGGTGGTTTTGGTGTCGTCAGGGGCCATCGCCGCAGGGCGCCAGGCTCTCCACTGCAAAAGGAGGCCTAAGGAGCTGGCCCAGAAGCAGGCCTTTGCCGCTGTGGGGCAGGCCAGATTGATGATGGTGTATCAGAAGTTATTCGCGGAGTACAACCAGGTGGCGGCCCAGGTGCTTTTGACTAAGGACACCATGGTCCATGAGGGCTCCAGATTCAATGCCAGGAATACGTTTGAGGAGCTTTTGGCTCTGAAAACGGTGCCTATTGTCAATGAAAATGACACGGTGTCCACCTCGGAGATCCCTCTGGTAGATAATTTTGGGGACAATGACAGGCTTTCCGCCATTGTGGCGGCCCTGATCGGGGCAGATCTTCTCATTCTGTTGTCGGATATTGACGGGCTTTATACAGATGACCCCAGAAAGAACAGGAACGCGAAGTTTATCAGCCTGGTTCCGGAGATCACCGGTGAGTTTCTTGAGATGGGCAAGGCGGAGGCGGGAAGCGACGTGGGAACCGGAGGCATGGCGGCAAAACTGGCGGCGGCCCGCATCGCCACAGACGGCGGGGCGGACATGGTTATCGCAGACGCGGGGCAGGTGGAAGTGATCCACAGAATCGTGGCCGGACAAGAGGCGGGAACGCTGTTTCTGGCCCACAGGAACGTGGATTTTGATCTGATGCATTATCTGAACAATGAGTATTAGAGGGAGAGGAGTGTTGGCATGATCACGCAGGAAATGATAGACAGGATCAATGAGCTGTACCACAAGTCTCAGGGCCCGGGGCTTAGCCCTAAGGAGAAGGAGGAGCAGCAGAAGCTGAGGAGAGCGTATATTGAGGCTATTCGGGCCAATATGCGGGCGAACCTGAATAATATTTCCATACAGGAGGCGGACGGGTCGGTGACAGATCTGGGGAAGAAGTTTGGAGGAATTCAGGATGTTTAGAATCCGCGGTTTAGAATCTGCTTGAAAATGGCAGGGCATCCGGGTATAATGGTGGCAGGAGAGGTCACGCCGGAGGAGAAGTTATGGAAGATAAAAAACAAACCAATGTGACAGGCGGCCAGACAGCGGACGCCCATCAGGAGATCCGGCATCCTGGGGCGGATCCGGGTCCGGGACTTTTGGAGTCGGACTGTATTGCCAGATACACAGCAAAAGACTCTGTGTTCTGCGATCTGTTCAGAAACAAAAAGTATCTGTTGCAGCTTTATCAGACTTTGCATCCGGAAGATACGGAGACCACGGAGGATGATCTTACGGACATTACCATACGGAATGTTCTGACAGATGGGATCTATAATGATCTCGGCTTTCGAAATAAAGACAGGGTTGTGATCCTGACGGAGGCTCAGTCTTCGTGGTCAATGAATATCCTGATCCGAATGTTGTTTTATATGTCCGAGACATACCATGACTATTTTATGCGGAAAAATGTGGATCTGTACAGCAGGACAAAGGTAAGGATGCCAAGTGCTGAGCTGTATGTGGTTTTTACGGGGGAGAGAGTTCACAGGCCGGAATACATTTCCCTGTCAGGAGAGTTTTTCGGAGGAAAAGCCTGTGATGTCGAAGTCAGGGCAAAGGTGTTGTACGGAGATGAGGGGAATGATATCATAAGCCAGTATGTCACATTTTCCAAGGTTTACACAGCGCAGGTGAAGCGGCATGGGTATAGCCGGATGGCTGTGCTGGAGACGATCCGCATATGCAGGGACAGGGATGTGCTGACAGAATACCTGAAAACCAGAGAGAGCGAGGTGGTTTCGATCATGAAGATGTTGTTTGACGATGAGTATATTCAGAGAGCGTATCACATGAGGGTGGAGAAGGAGGCAAAAGAAGCGGCGGAGAAGGAGGTTCGGGCAGCAGTAGAGAAGGAAATCAGGGCAGAGGCGGAGAAGGAAGTCAGGGCAGCGGCAGAGAAGGAAATCAGGGCAGCAGTAGAGGAGAAAGCCATCAGGGAAATGATGGAGAACGCTTCAAAAATGGTAAAGGCAAAGCGCATCAAAATGGATGAGGTCCGTGAGTTCTTTCCCCAGCTGTCGCCGGAAGATATAGAAACGCTTCGGCAGATGGTGGAGGGATAAAAGCGTGATTTGCGGGGAGGGAGGCGGTTTGTATGACAGAGTGGCTGGAGCGGATAGGGCAGCAGGCAAAGACAGCGTCGAAAGCCTTAGGATGTCTTGGGACAGAGGAGAAGAACCGGGGGCTTAGGATGGCTGCAGAAGCTCTTTTGGAGGGTGCGAATGAGATTTTGAAAGCCAATACGGAGGATGTGGCCGCAGCCAGGGAGAAAGGGATGAAGCCAGGGCTTATGGACAGGCTGATGCTGAGCGAATCCAGGATCCAGGCCATGGCAGAGGGACTTTTACAGGTGGCAGCCCTGGAGGACCCTGTCGGGGAGTTCCTCTCCATGAAGCCGCGGCCAAACGGGCTTCTGATCGGCCAGAAGCGGGTACCCCTTGGCGTGGTGGGGATCATTTACGAGGCCAGGCCCAATGTGACGGCGGACGCCTTTGGGCTGTGCTTTAAGACCGGGAACGCGGTCATATTAAAGGGGGGAAGCGATGCCCTTAAGTCCAATATGGCTGTGGTTCGGTGCATCCAGCGTGGACTTGAAAGAGCCGGGATTTTGGGGACGGCGGTGCAGCTGATCGAAAGCGCGGACCGGGAAAGCACCAGGGCATTTATGTCCATGGACCGGTATCTGGACGTACTGATCCCCAGAGGCGGCGCGGGACTTATAAGGACCGTGGTGGAAAACAGTACGGTTCCGGTGATCGAGACGGGGACCGGAAACTGCCATGTGTTTGTGGATCAGTGGGCGGATCTTAAGATGGCGCTGGATATCATCGAGAACGCCAAGACCCAGAGAGTCGGGGTGTGCAATGCCTGCGAGTCCCTGGTGGTCCACGAGAAAGCTGCCGGGGAGTTTCTGCCAAGGCTGAAGGAGGTTCTTGACAGGCATCATGTGGAGGTGAGGGCGGATGAGAGGGCCAGAGCGCTTGTGCCGGAGTTTGGGACTGCCACAGAGGAGGACTGGGGGACGGAGTATTTAGACTATATCCTGTCCCTCAAGATCGTGGATTCTCTGGAGGAGGCCATCAGCCACATCAACAAGTACAATACAGGCCATTCGGAGGCTATTGTCACCTCGGATTACGATAATGCCCAGCGGTTTCTTAATGAGGTTGACGCGGCGGCAGTGTATGTCAACGCTTCCACCAGGTTTACGGACGGGTTTGAGTTCGGCTTTGGAGCCGAGATCGGGATCAGCACCCAGAAGCTTCACGCCAGAGGACCTATGGGGCTTTTGGCGCTGACCAGCACCAAGTATGTGATCTATGGAAATGGGCAGGTGCGGCAGTAGGAGAGGGCTGAATAGTATAGATGAAAGAGAGGCTGTTGTCTCGGGAAGGAAAAGATTCCCGGGATGGCAGCTTTTTTTTGCGGATAATATGGCGCTTTAAATTCGTCATATTGGTGTATTGTTGAGTGAGTAAAGGGCGGGGGAGTCGTGAGGCCAGGGAGGGGAGGAAGGCTGTGTGCCGTTCGGGTTCAGATATGCCAAACATTCCGATGAGCCCTTAAAGCGGGAACCAGTCGGGTATCAGCCCTCCTGTTTCCCTGGTCTCATCCAATGTCATTAAGTTAAGCTGATTGAAAAA
>CAJUFP010000155.1 GCA_910585645.1 uncultured Hungatella sp.
CCGGGCCCCACGACTACCCTCGCCCCCTTGCTCACTCACTCCCCCCACACAAGCAGCCGTATATCTTTCTGCGCGTGAACGCCTGGCCTGGCCTTTAGGCAGCCCTCTTTTGGCTCCCGCCCCATGGCCCACATAATAAGGGCATAGGGGAGATTTAAGCCTGCGGCGTGGCTGAAGGGATAGCCGCCTCCGAACCTGGCGTTCATCTCCAGCACATAGTACCTTCCGTCCTCCTCTAAGATGTCCACATCCAGGTTTCCCCGGTGTCCCAAAAGCCCGGACAGCCGCTTTCCAAGAGCCTCCAGTTCCGGGATCTTAACAGTCTCCGACTCGTCCGTCTCCCCGGCCCGCATGGAGCCCTTTTTCTTTACCACCACGGCGCGGAAATTGCCGTCCAAATCATTGACCACGTCAAGGCCCAGCTCCGCCCCCCGGATCTTCTGCTGGATCAGCACATTGGCCTCATCCTGAACGGCCTCATATCTTAAATAGCTCTCCCGGATCTCCCGCCGGATCTTTCTGTCCAGAACGAAAAGCTCCTGCTCATCATCTGCCTGGTACACGGACAGAGAGCCCATGCCCCACCGTGGTTTCAGGATAAACGGGTAGGCGGCCAGACCCGCGGCCGCGGCGTCCCTTACAGCCTCTGCATCCAGCCAGCTTTTGGGCGTCTCGATGCCCTGTTTTGTCAGCGTTTGGTAAGTGTTCCATTTATCATTGCAGATCTCCACCGCCTCTGCGTCCCCGGTCACCACCACGGTACCCTGGGCCGCGAAAGCGTCTCTGGCAGCGGCCAGCACCGGAAGGTCAATGTCAAACAAAGGGATCAGAAGCCGGATGTCCCACCTGCGGCAATAATCCAACAGAAAGGGGATGTACTCCTCGCTGTAGATCAAAGGCGTCACCACCCGTCTGTCCGCCGCGAAAAACGCGGGGCTTACCTTGCTGTTGGCCGCGTGGACCAGCCCCGGCTCCCCGGCCATATGGAGAGCCTCCTTAAAATATTCCACAAGATACGTCCGCCTTCCCGCGCTGGTAAGCAATATATTCATGATCGTTTACTCCTCTTCCTCTCCGCAATCCGCGCAAGCAGGCCGTACATCCACGGCAGCCTGACTTCCATGGCGATGTAAAACCGGGTCCGCCCTGTTAACTCTCTGTAGTAGCGGCGGTATTTCCTGCTAAGCACCACCTTGTAACGCCTGGTGTTCACCTTGGTCAGAAACCAGGTCCGCACGGCCGCGCTTTTCACCGCCTCATGAAACCGCCCCCCTGTGGCCCGGTCAAATTCCCGGTATGTTTTCTTCATGGCTTCACAGTAATCCCGCTGCTTGGCCTCATAATCTCCCCGCTTTCCCGCCGCGGTCCAGGAGGAGGCTGCTCCTACGCGGTAAACGCTCATGGCCCGGTCCATGTAATAGCCGTACCCCGAAGCCGCCGCCATCAGCTGCAGAGGCGTGTCCCCCACCGGGCAGTCCCTGTAATAGGAGGGCAGACTCTCAACCAGGCTGGCCCGAAACACCATGGAGGCTGTGGGATACCCGCGGCTTTTATCGATCATCTGCTCCGGAGACACCATCCGGTCCCCTTTATAGGGCCTCATGTACTTATCTGATTTAGACCCGTCCACCGTCATGATCTTGGCGCTGTGAAAGCACAGGCTGCAGTCAGGGTGGGCCTCCAGGTAATCTACCTGGGCCTGGAGCTTGCCCTCATCCGTCCAGTAGTCGTCCCCCTCGCACATGGCCACGTATTTCCCCCTGACTCTGGGAAAATTAAATGCCCCGCTGGGATTTGTGATCCCTTTGGAATACTGGTTCTCCTCCTGGAGAATAGGCCGGATAAGCCTTGGATACCGCAGGAAATACTCCTTTATGATACCCGGCGTGTTGTCCGTGGACGCGTCGTCATAGATCAGGATCTCATAGGGAAATGTAACCTTCTGCTTTAAAAATCCCTCCAGCGCGTCCCGGATATAGGGCTCATGGTTGTACGTCAGACAGCAGATGCTCACTAGAGGCTTATCCGGCGCGCTGCCATCCTGACGATCCGTTCTTTCATAGTCAATACTCATTGTGTTCCCTGCTCCTTTCCTCTGCGTATGACGCCAAGCAGATACCGAAAACTTTCCATCCGAAATGCCGCCGCCAGCAAAACATAGATAAAAACGCCGCAGACCACCTGGATCGCCAGCCTTACCCACGATCCGCCCGGCGCCAGAAAGCCCACAACATACACCAAAAGGCCCATGACGGCGGCGATCCCCGCAGACGGCAGAATGTCCGCCCACTGACGAAAAATCCCGTAGCCTAAAAGCCTTTTGTTGGGCCAGGCATTGACAAAGGTGGTGAGAAAATCCAGCCCCGCCTTGATGGCGATCAGCACCAGAGGGCCGAATCGTATGCCCGCGAAAAGCCCCAAAAGCCCCATGGCCTTTTTCACGATCTCCAGTTTCAGAAACAGATCGCTTCTGCCCGCCGCGTTGATGGCCTGAAGGTTGGTGATGTGGATAGGCCAGAAAGAGTATGCCACGCACATGATCCGCAGATAAGGCACGCAGGCAAGCCATTTCTCCCCAAGAAGGGCCAGCACCAGGGTGTCCGCCACACCGCACAGCCCAAAAAGCATAGGCAGCACCAGAAAGGAACTAAGCCGTACCGCCCGCCGAAGCATATCCCGCATGGCACGCATATCCCCCTGCTTTGAGGAAAAGGCCGGCAAAAGCACCGACTGGATGGCAGCCCCCAGATTGTTGACGATCAGCTTGGGAAACTGCTCCCCCCGGTTATAGACTCCCAGAACCTCCTCATTGTAGATCTTACCCATGATCAGGCCGTAGAGATTATTGTACAGCGTGTCAATGAGGGACGCCGCCAGAAGCTTCCATCCAAACCCCAACAGCTGCCGGATGCTTTTCCAGGCAAATAAAAAAGCCGGCTTCCAGGTGACGGTGACAAACAGGACCGCCATCAGGCACACATAGTAAGCCAGCTGCTGCCCCACCATGGCCCACACCCCAAAGCCCCGGTAAGCCATGAAGACACTGATCATCCCCGAAACCACCGAGGCCGCGAAGGTAGACAAGAACAGCCCCTTAAACTCCATCTGTCTGGACACCCAGGCCGTCTGCACCGAGATCACCGCCCCGGGAAACAGCACCAGGGCAAGGACCCTGACAATATCCGAAAGCTCTCTTATGCCGTAAAACTTCCCGATCCACGGAGCCAGACCCCACAAGATCCCATACATCAAAAAAGCCGCCCCCAGGCTGAAATAAAACACTGACGAAAAATCCGTCTCATCCGCCTTCTGCCTCTGGATCAGGGCTGTGCTGAACCCGTTCTGCACGATCACATTGGCAATGGTGATAAAGATCATGATAATGCCCACTGTGCCGTACTCCGCCCTGGTCAAAAGCCTTGCCAGCAAAATGGCCACCAAAAACTGGATGCCCTGGGAACCCCCGTTCTCCAAAAGTTTCCAGAACAGCCCCGCGATCACTTTTTGTTTCATTGATTCTCCTCAAACGTTCCGTTTTCACTCTGCCCGTTCCCTAAAGCCGTCCGCTTCCTGACAGACAGTTGACAAAGTATGACATTATTCTTACGATTCCTTTGCCAATACCTTTCATTTTACATGATTCCCCAAAAAATGTAAATCCTATATGGCTTTTTTTGCATAAATGTGATAAATTAACAAAGGACACTATTGTTTAGGAGGTTTTGTATGAAAAAAACAAGGAAAATGCAGCTGACATTGCTGTTAACCGGCGTCATGGCGCTGAACGGTTCCCTGTGTTCCCTTGCGGCCAGCAACGTGGGCCCGGGCTTTGACCCGAAGCTCAACCCGAACATGCAGGAGGAGACCACGGCTGCACCTGAGGAGAATAACCAGGCTCCGGAACCCGGCGTCACGCCGGAACCGTCAGAAGCCCCGTCAGAGACAGCCACGACTCAGCCGGCGGTGGGCGTTTTACAGCAGCCCCGCCTTCAGACCACGATTCTTTTAAGCGAGCATCAGTGGTCCCAGCCCTTTGTCAATGACCAGTGGTGCGATGCCGGGGACCAGACGTTTTACTCCATCTCCATATTTATGGAGAACGCGGTGGGCAACATCCTCTACCGCGCCTACACCGCCACCAACGGCTGGACAAACTGGGTCATGAACGGCCAGCAGACAGCCATCCCCGCTGACTTTGCCCCCATCGAGGCGATCCAGGTGCGGTTCAGCGGCGCGGCAGGCAACAACCACGACATTTACTACAGCGGCGTCTTTGCCGACGGAACCCAGACCGGCTGGGGCAAGAACGGCGCCACGGTAGGTTCCATGAACAAGGGCATGCCCCTAAAGGGCTTCCGCATGGCCTTCTTCCGCAAAGGCGATGTGCCAGACGTTGATTTGACCGGCACGGTCATCGCGGACCACGCGGACGGTATCCAGACCATTGACGGGGGGCTGCGCTACATCCACGGCGACGGCTCCAACTTTACCGGATGGGGCTGGCTTGGCAATGACCGCTACTACTTCGTGGATTCCTATCCTGTCACAGGCTGGCAGTACATAGACGGCTACAAATACTACTTTGCCGAGGACGGCAAGCTGGTCCAGGATCTGGAACCCATCATCGGGGCCAACGGCCCGTTCCTTCTGCGCATCAACAAGGAGATGAACACCACCACGGTCTTTGTCCAGGACGGGGCCAACGGGTACATTATCCCCTTAAAGTCCTTCCTGTGCTCCTGCGGCGACGACACCCCTGTGGGGACCTTCCGCACGCCGGAGAAGTACCGCTGGCGTCTGATGAACAGCGGCGTGTCCTGCCAGTACGCCACCCGTCTCGGCTCTGGCTTAAGCTTTTTGTTCCACTCCATCATCTACGACCGGGCGGATGTGAACACCATGTGGCCTGAGACTTACAACTACCTGGGCGTGGCCCGCTCCGCGGGATGCATCCGCTTCACCTCCGGAGACGCCAAGTGGATCTATGACCACTGCCCCATCGGCACTACGGTTGAAGTATACCAGTCCCTGATCCCAGGCCCCTACGAGAGACCTGCCATCGAGGCAGTGATCCCCAGCGACCAGCACTGGGATCCCACGGATCCGGTGGCTCTGGCCCAGTTTGGACAGCAGCAGTAATTAGCGGCATACAAACGGTTGGGATCTGACCTTATCCGCAATTTATAAAAAGGAGCAGTCACTTAGGAGATGAATTCCCTGTGACTGCTCCTTTTTGTCTCCGCTCTCATAGGGCCTGGTCTAAGATGCCATACTGTCTGCCTCACTTTACGCCCTTCAATAAATAGGTCTCTGACAGCACATTCCCATACAAATACTCATACGCTTTTGCCCCTGTCTGCCGTTTCAGCTTTTCCATCACTTCCCTCCCGTCATACCCGCTGCTCCAAAACTGACTGGTATCCACATACACCACCAGATCGTCCTTCACATCTTTCTGGGAGAGAATATCCTGAACATGTTCAATCTCACTTTCCGGCATCACATACACTCCCTGAAACCGGGCAAGCTCCATAAGGTCCTGGGTGAGAGGCGCGTTCTCGTACTCATCCAGATACAGGCAGTACAGATCCCGGTGCTCCCGGGCAAACCTTACCCGCTCCTCATTCTCCGGAAAAAGGTATCTCACACAGCCGCTGCCAACCCCACCGAGAAACAGGGTCCCCATCACGGCCAGGATCCCCCACCGCGCAGGTCCCAGCGCCCTGGTCCCCTTAAGTCCCCAGCCGGTCGCCTTTTGGACGGCCCACACAGCCAGGATGGAAAACAGAGGGTAAAGGTTGTAGATATACCTGACGCCTGTGACCACGGCAGCCATAGACACGGACAGAAACGCCAAAAGCCACACAAGGCCTAAGGCCAGCCCCAGTCTGTCGCTGCAGGTAAGCCCCGCCCTTCCTTTATCCTTCTGCCCGCTCTGCTTTCTCCACAGCCATATCCCCGCCAAAAGCAAGACAGCCCCGGCGGCAGTCTCCCTGATTCTTCCTCCAAAGAAATCCAGGTTGATGTCCGAGATGTAGGACACAAGATTGCGGGCGATCACAGCCCCGTTCATAAAGTTATTCCGGGTCTCATTGGCCACAAACTCGTCGGTCCTGGTCAGCTGGGCGATGCAGGCGGGGTAGGCGGCCACCATAAGGCCTACGCTGCCAAAAAGGGCCGCGGCGTACACAGCCGCCTCTTTCCACCTTCTCCTCCACAGCTTCCACAGCACATACACAGCCGACAAAAAAAAGGCCATAAACACAAAATAATACTGGGTCATAAGCCCCAAAAACGTCGCCAGGCAGATCAGAGAAAGCCCCTTAAAATTCTGTCCCTCTTTTGCCATCCTGACATGGAGATACACGGTGGCCATGGTAAAGAACGTCATCATCATATACATGCGGATGTACAGCCCTGTGCTAAGTCCCCCCGGGGAGAACCCCCACACAGTCATGGCCGCCATAGCCGCCTTCTCGCTTTCCGTCAAAGCCCTGGCCGTGAGAAAGATCAGCCAGAGACAGCCTCCGTAAAAGAACGCGTTCAATACCATGCCCTGCCACATAGCCTGAACACCGGGGGTAAAGGAACATATGGTGTGCATTGCCATGTAGTACAGAGGCGGATGCACATCCTGGGTCTGGTTGTAATACACGGATCCGTAGGCAAACCGCTCCCCCTCCTGGACTGTGATATAGTCCGTAAACTCCTCCCCTGTGATCCACTGATCAAACACGTCATAGGACGCCACAAATGGTTTGTAATACCCGTTTGCCAGCCCCCAGGAATAGATCTCGTCAATAAAATATCCCTTTTTCTGGCCTGCGAACACAAGCAGCGTTATGATCTGGATTCCCGCCAGGACTGCTGCCAGCCTGCTGACTTTTCCGCCTTTTTGCATGGATCCCTCCTCCTGTTTAGATAGTCAAAATACAGGGGCAGCCCGCCGGTGTGGATGAACATCACCTGCTCTGTCCCCATGCCGTACCGTTCAAGCCACTTCACCATCCCCGCGTAGGCTTTCCCTGTGTAGGTAGGGTCCAGGGCAATGCCGTGGCTGTTCATCATCTCCTCAATGGTCCTTTCGATATCCCCATCAAAGAGGCCGTATCCTCCCCGCCGGTAGTCCGCCACAAAGCGGATGTCCCCGTCCTCCCCCTGATCCCCCGCGTACCGCCTGACAGCCGCGGCTCCTCTCGCCTCATCCCTGGCCACGGAGATGCCGATGATCTCCTCCCTGCCCCCGGCCTCCCGTTTTCCCGCCACAAGGCCTCCCTGGGTCATGCCCGTGCCGCTGGCGTGAAAGATGTGGGTCAAATGATGCCCGGTCTCCTGCTGCCATCCCCGGATCTCCCGGTAGGCCCGGCGGTAAGCTTCTCTGGCGGCCGCCTCATTGCCCATACCGTACTGGTCGCCGTAAAGGTAGTAGGGCTTATACCCTCTTTTCCTGGCTTCCTCCATGACCCGTTCCACGGTGGATGCCACGTCCGCCTTGCCGCACAGAACCTGCCTAGCCCCTGTACCGGCAGCGATCTGCCGGTTAAAGGTCTGCTCATCAGCCCCCTCATCTGCTGACACGATCAACAGACAGGGAATGTCTCTGCTTTTACACAGAGCGGCCACGGTCCGGTTTAAGTTGGAGCCCAGGCTTCCGTAGGACACCATAAGATCCCCGCCTTTTTGCTCCATATCCTCCAGAAACGCCACGGCGATCCTGCACTTATTCCCCCCAAAGGAAAATCCCAGCAGATCGTCCCGCTTCATGAAAATATCCTGCCCTCCGGGAAGCTTTCCCAGATACTGAACCGGCGTGGGGGTCAAAAGAAGCTGTTGTGTTTTCATCATTCTGTCTTGGTCCTTTCTGTCTGCTTTTTTCTCAGTCTCTTAAAAAGAATTTCTTGCGCAAAATGTGTATTATTGAGTGAGCAACGGCGGAGGTTGTCGTGATGCCAGACAGAGAAGGAGAGATGTCCCGTCCGGGTTCAGATATGCCAAACATTCCGATGAGCCCTTAAAGCGGAAATCAGTCGGGTATCAGCCCTCCTGCTTTCCTGGTCTCATCTCCATGGCATAAATTCACCCGGACGGGACATCTCTCCTTTTCTGCCTGGCAAAAGCAGAATTCGCTGGCTAAGGTTTGCTCACTTGAGGTGTTTCCGGTATGGGGCGATTTCTACTTTGTAGTGGAAAGATAACTGTTTTATCGGCAGCAAGGCTTGTGCGTAGTATTTATTAAAGCAGAACCTACTTGTTATATTTGGGGTATTACTCAAAAAATATGTTGCCAGAGTCTGCGAATGCCGTAAACATGATCTTTTAATATGGTCAAAATACGGCAGTCAACATAGTCACTGTCTGACACCATATTTTATAACACAAGTAAAAACCTTGGAAAACACGGCCCTCTTTATGGTTTTCAGCATTTTATAAAGCAAGCTGCGGAGTATCCATGCATGTATATGAACATAAAAATTCGAATACTCTGATCCACGGAAGAAACCGAATCTTGATATGCCTTTCAATTACAGAGAGCCAGATCTTTCCAGGTCCACAACAACACCGCCTTAACATGACTCAACAATATACGTAAACCATAAAAACAGATATTTTTCACTGCAAAGTTGAGGTAGCGTCCCCTATCAGAACAACCTTAAGCGAGCAAATCCTGACCAGCGAATTCTGCATTTGCCAGGGAGGGAAGGCAGGCTGTGTGCCGGCAGGGTGAATTTATGCCATGGAGATGAGACCAGGGAAACAGGAGGGCTGAT
>CAJUFP010000156.1 GCA_910585645.1 uncultured Hungatella sp.
CCCATAAAATCGAGGGAAAACGCCACTTTTGTTTCTTGCAAGTGTTAAAGACGGGGATATATAACAGAATCATACCACGGTTTTTGGGAGTTGTCAAATACAAAATTTGGGGGGAGTGGGTTAGTTTATTGTTTGTGTGCTAAATTTTTTCATTGGCATGAGCTATATATAATTGAGTGAGCAATGGGCGGGACATCTCTCCTTCTCTGACTGGCCCCACGACAATCCCCGCCCTTGCTCAATCACTCTTAAAACCTAAAACACCCCTCCACCCCATTCTATTTCAGGCTCTTAAGCTCTGTCTTCAACCTTTCCCGATACCCGGCTGACACCTGGGTCCGGTATTGGGTGGGGGAGAGGCCCATGCGCTTTCGAAACAGGGCGGAGAAGGCCACCGGGTTGGGGTAGCCGCAGCTTTTGGCCACCTCCTCCACCGGCAGGTCCTCCAGGGTCAGAAGCTCCGCGGCCCGGGTCATGCAGAAATTGGTCAGATACTGCTTTGGGGACATGCCCAGGGTCTCGTTGAAGATCTGGTAGAGATATCCCCGGCTCACAGCCACATGGTCCGCTAAGTCCGAGATCCGCAGGCCCTCGGAAAAGTGCTGCTGAATGTAGGCAATGGCCTCCCGAAGATAGCGGTTGGTGGTCTGGCGCTCGTGGTCTAGGTCCTCCTGCTGCTGGGGCATATTTTCGTCGATGAGACAGGAGAAAAACTCGAAAAACAGTCCGTGGAGGTAGAACTCATTTTTGGGGCTGTTTTTGCCGGAGCTTAGCATCTGAAACACCAGATCCCGGATGCGCTCTGACTCAGAGCTCTTAAAGATCAGATGATTGTGGTTAAATCCCAGGTAGGATAGATATTCAGGCGCTCTGGGGCCGGAAAAGCCCACCCAGACATAGGACCAGGGCCGTGTTTGGTCGGCCTGGTAGAAGGTTAGAACATTAGGTTCTATGATAAAGCCCTGGCCTGCCTCCAGACAAAAGCTCTGCCCGTCCACTTTATAGATCCCGGCTCCGTCCAAAATATAGTGGATCACATAGTTAGGCCTTACTCCAGAGCCGGGGCTGTGGAGCGGTTCGCATTTGGCGTAGCCGCAAAAACATAGGTAAAAATCCTGGATCTGCCGGCTGGCAAGCTGTAATACAAAGGATTGTTCCATAGTCAGTCACCTGTATCATTTCTTAATCTTATAGCTTATCATATAGCTTATCGTCCGGTTCACTGCTTCTCCGAAAAGTGAAGCATGGTCTCCTTATGGCTCCGGTAGTTCTTGGGGCTTAAGCCGAATTTTTTCTTAAAGGCCTTGGAGAAGGCCAGGGAATCGTCGTAGCCCACCTGGCTGGACACCTCGGTCACCGGAAGGTCCGAGGAGATCAGAAGGTTGGCCGCCTTGTGGAGGCGGAAGTCCATCAAAAACTTTTGGGAGGATACGCCCAGCTCTTTCTGGAACACGTGGTTTAGGTAGGTGCGGCTGATGCCGATGTAGTCGGCGATGTCTGTCACGTTGATGCCCCGGTTGTGGTTCCACTTTATGTAGTCAATGGCGTGTTCCACATAGACGCTGCTGCCGTAGTCATATCGGGTGCTGCCGCTTTTGGCGGTCTGATCGGAAATGCAGTTGTAGTTTTCCACAAGATAGGAGAACAGCAGCAGAAGAAGGCCGTTTCTCTTTAAGTCGTTGGAAAAGGACAGCTGGGCAGCGGTCAGAATGTTGGTGATGTGTTCCACCAAAAGGTCCGGTTTTTTAAAAGGGAGTACATAGCACTGCCTGGAAAAGCCGCAGTTTCGAAGGGTAGATTCGGCGCGGATGCCGTTAAAGCCGATCCAGGCGTAGGTCCACGGCTCGTCCGAGTCCGCGCCGTAGCGGATCTCCTCGCCGGGGTAGATGAGGAACATCTGATTGCTGGACAGGAAATAGGTGATGCCGCCTACGGTGTAGCTGCCTTTTCCCTCCAACACGAAATGGATGATGTACTCGTCCCTGAAAGACGGTCCGAGAAATTGGCCTGGCTGACAGTGCTCGATGCCGCAGTGTACCAGGTAAAGGTCCATAAAAGCTTCCCGCAGATGTTCAAGACATTGAAATTGCGCAGAGTCTGTGTACGTGATGGTTCTCATGATGTCATCTCCTTGTAGATGTACTGGTGAAGCCGTTATCTCGCTATGATGTTTTTATTTTACCATACTATGATTTATTTTACCATAACCAATATGGAAAAAATGTATTTACCTTGCCATATACAAAATGCCCAGTTTTTTTTATAATCTAACTAGCAATTTTGACATTAACCAGATAATGGTTGATGGATGAGGCGCAAGAAAGCGTGCATTTGTACCAAAAAAACAAGTCAAAATGACGAAAACGGGAGGTAATGCAAGATGAAAAGAAACAACAAATTTTGGGCATTGGGACTGACGGCGGCAGTGGCGGCCACCAGCCTGGCCGGCTGCGGCGGCGGTAACGGCGGTTCCGGCGGCTCCGGAAGCGGAGATCCAAACGCTCCTCTGACTGTGGCCATCTGGGACGGCGGACAGCAGGCAGGTCTTCAGGAGATCCTCAACGCGTTTACAGAGTCCACAGGCATTAAGACCCAGCTGCAGGTTATTGAGTGGAACAGCTACTGGACCCTTCTGGAGGCAGGCGCCAGCGGCGGCGACATGCCCGACGTGTTCTGGATGCACTCCAACGAGGCGGTGAAGTACATGTCCAATGACATCCTTCTGGACATCACGGACAAGGTGGCAGCCAGCGAGGTTCTGGAGCTTGACAAGTTCCCGGAGGATTTGAAGGCCATGTACCAGTGGGAGGGCAAGACCTACGCTCTGCCAAAGGATATGGACACCATCGCCGTGTGGTACAACAAGACCCTGTTTGACGAGGCGGGAATCCCCTACCCGGACGGAAGCTGGACCTGGGATGAGTTCTATGAGATCGCTCAGAAGCTGACCAAAGAGGACGGAAGCGTGTACGGATTCGCGGCCAACCCGTCCAACGAGCAGGATACCTGGATGAATATCGTCTACACCATGGGCGGCTGTGTGCTCAACGAAGAGGGCAAGTCCGGATTTGACGATCCCAAGACCATCGCGGCCATGGAGTTTGTAGACAAGATGGTACATACGGTTATGCCTCCTGCGTCCACCATGTCCGAGACGGGCACGGACGTTCTGTTCGGCTCCGGCAAGGTGGCCATGATCACCCAGGGCTCCTGGATGGTAGCGGGATTTAAGGATAATGAGTACATTGCGGCAAACGCGGACGTGGCAAGGCTTCCCAAGGACGCATCCACAGGCAGAAGCGTTTCCCTGTACAACGGACTTGGCTGGGCGGCATCTGCCGGCACCAAGAATCCGGAGGGCGCTTACAAGCTGATCGAGTGGTTCGCAACCAAGGATATGCAGCAGAAGCAGGCTGAGCTGGGCGTGACCATGGCGGCTTACGACGGCGTATCCGACGCCTGGGTAAACAACACGGACAAATTCAACCTGACTCCGTACCTGGAGGCTATGGACGACGTGGTGTTCCGTCCGTCCACCAAGAGCACTCTGGCATGGTGGAATCCCATGGTTGAGGAGCTTAAGAAGCCCTGGAACGGCGAGGAGGACATGGCTACGGCCTGCGCCAACATCACGGCTGTTATGAACGAGAAGATTGCAGAGGAATAGGGAAGCCGAGTAGTTAGGAAATAAAAACGCCTCCGAAAGTCCGGGGCTTTTCAGGGACGACTTTCAATGGAGCGGATGCTCGGAGGCGTTCAATAAGAGAAAAGGGGTGAAGTTGTGGGTACTATCAAAAAGGGAACTACCAGGGAACGCAACGAATTCGTATGGGGATGGGCGTTTATCTTCCCCACCATGCTGGGACTGATCGTGCTGAATATTATCCCGATCTTCCAGACCATCTACCAGAGCTTTTTTAAGACAGGTGATTTCGGAAGGGGCAATATTTTCATCGGCATGGAGAACTATGTCAAGATGTTCGGGGACGCGGAGGTGTGGCAGGCGGTTCTTAACACTTTCAAGTACGCCATTGTGGAGGTTCCGTTCTCCATCGCCATCGCGCTGGTTCTGGCGGTTTTGCTGAACCGGAAGATGATGGGCGTTTCCGCCTACCGTACCATCTTCTTCCTGCCCATGGTCGCGGCTCCGGCTGCCATCGCCATGGTCTGGAGGTGGCTGTTTAACTCTGAGTTCGGTCTTTTGAATCACATTTTCGGCACCAGCATCAACTGGATCTCCGACCCGGCCATCGCGGTGTTCGCCATCGCGGTTATCGGTATCTGGTCCATTATCGGTTACAACATGGTACTGTTTCTGGCAGGACTTCAGGAGATTCCCAGAGACTACTATGAGGCTGCCAGCATCGACGGCGCCACCGGAATCAACCAGTTCTTCAACATCACGGTTCCGCTGCTGTCCCCCACCATCTTCTTTGTGACCATCACAAGGGTGATCGGCGGCCTGCAGGTGTTTGACTTGATCTTCATGGTAATGGATAAGAACAACCCGGCTCTTTACAAGACCCAGTCCATTGTGTACCTGTTCTATCAGAACTCCTTTGTTGAGAACAACAAGGGGTACGGCTCCACCATTGTGGTGCTGCTGATCGCCATTATCATGGTTGTAACCGTATTCCAGATGATTGCCCAGAAGAAGTGGGTTTATTACAATTAGGGAAGGAGAGGCTGATATGGAACAAAGAGCAAAAATGATGCAGGCGTTGATTCACGCCATCCTGATCCTGGTATCTATTACCATGTTGGTTCCGTTTTTGTGGATGATACTGACTGCCTTTAAGAGTATGGGAGAGGCTACCAGCGTATCTCCTTTCGTGATCTTCCCCAGCGTGTGGAGGACGGAGAATTTTACCACGGTGATCAACAACCTGGATTTTGTAAATCTGTACATTAACACATTGCTTTTGATCGCGGGCCGCGTGATCGCGGCGGTTTTGACCGCAACCCTTGCCGGGTACGCTTTTGCCAGACTGCAGTTTCGGGGCAGGGATTTTATGTTCTCTTTGATCCTGTTCCAGATGATGGTTCCCGGCCAGATCTTTATCATTCCCCAGTACCTGATGGTCAGCAAAATGGGAATGCTCAACACCATTTTTGCCCTGATCTTCCCGGGTCTTGTGACGGCTTTTGGTACCTTCCTTCTTCGTCAGGCTTACATGGGCCTGCCAAGAGATCTGGAGGAGGCTGCCCGTCTTGACGGGTGTAATATCGGGCAGACGTTTTTGTTTATCATGGCGCCTCTGACCAGGTCTTCCATGGTAGCTCTGGGAATCTTTACGGCTGTGTTCGCTTACAAGGACCTGATGTGGCCGTTGATCTGTAACAGGGACGTAATGCCTCTGTCCGCGGCTCTGGCTAAGATGCAGGGTCAGTACAGCAACAACTATCCGCAGCTGATGGCGGCTTCGCTGCTGGCCTGTATTCCCATGATCGTGTTGTATCTGGTGTTCCAGAAGCAGTTTATCGAAGGTATCGCGACTTCCGGCGGGAAGCTGTAAAAAGAGAGTTTCTGCCAAGTCCCCAAAGGCGGGGCTTGGCAGAATGGCAAAATTTGTCCTGACGGGCAGCAAGGCACATTGGGCGCCATAGGAGAGAGGGAGCGGCATGAATTTATTTAACGAGGACAGTTTTCTTCACAGTTTTTTCCTTTCAGCTGGAGGCTTTATCGGGCTGAATCTGCTGTGGATCATAACCAGTGTTCCGGTGATCACGGCCGGGGCTTCTACGACGGCGCTGTATTACTGCGCGTTAAAGCTTCACAAGGATAAGGATATCAGCATCTGGAAATGTTACTGGAAAAGCTTTAGGGGGAATTTTGTTCAGGCTACGGCTGTGTGGCTGGGGCTTTTGGCGGCGGGGGTGTGCGTCTGGCTTGAGAGCAGGGCGGTGGCTTCCATGCCGATGCCTATGTCCGGGGTGTTTACCTATGTGACCTGGGGCATGGCCATCCTTCTTGTGATCATAGCCCTGTATAGTTTCCCGACCCTGGCGGCTTTTGAGATGAAGACCAGGCGGCTGATTCCCTACGCCCTGTGTTTCGGGGCGAAAAAGCCCGGGTACGCCCTGTGTATGGCATTGCTCACCTGTCTTCCCATGTATTTTACCTTGGTGGACGTAAAGCTGTTTCCGGTTTATCTGCTGGTATGGCTTATGTGCGGGTTTTCCCTGACAGCTTACGCCAATTCCTGGTTTCTGTGGAGATTGTTCCGCCCCTATTTTTCACAGGAAGGGGACAGGGAAGAACTGACAGACGTGGGAAATGAATCGGATCAATATGTTTTTTAGGCGGTGATGGAATGCCCGGCATCTGTGGAGTCTGCGTCAATGGTTTCCCTGGTTCCGGGCATTTGCGGATATACAACAACATTCAATGGAGGACACAAAGCAACTTATGAGGTATATTTCTTTTCAGGAAGATACAAAGGTATTTACATTGCATACCAAAACCAGTATGTACCAGATGCAGGTAGGCCAGTTTGGCACCTTGCTGCATCTGTATTATGGGGTTGAGCTGGGGGATACCTGGGTGGCTCATGGCATTGTTAATCTGGACCGGGGATTTTCCGGCAATCCTTACGAGGCTGACAGGGACCGGACTTTTTCCCTTGATGTGCTGCCTCAGGAGTACACGGCGGAGGGAAACGGGGACTACCGCATCCAGGGGATCGAGGCGGAACATGAGGACGGAAGCCATATTTTGCAGCTGAAATATGATTCCCACGAGATCAGAAAGGGGAAATATGCTCTGGCAGGAATGCCTGCCATGTTTGCAGGGGAGGATGAGGCCGAGACGCTTAAGATCACCTTAAAGGATGAGTTAAGCGGAGTCTGCGTGAATTTGCTTTACGGTGTGATCTGGGACTGCGACATCATCACCAGAGCGGTGGAAGTGGTAAACCGGGGGAGCGCTTCCGTCACCCTGCGCCGGGTAATGTCCGCGGAGCTGGACTTTCCCAGGCGTCCCATGGACATGATTCATTTTTACGGAAGGCACTCTATGGAGCGGCTTACGGAGCGGCAGCCTCTTCGCCACGGCATCCAGTCTGTGGAGAGCAAGAGGGGCATTTCCAGCCATCACCATAATCCGGCGGTGATCTTCTGCGACAGGACCGCCACGGAGGATTACGGGGAGTGCTTTGGTATCACCTTTGTGTACAGCGGCAATTTTATCTGCCAGGCGGAGCTTGACCAGGTGGAGCAGACCAGGGTGGTTATGGGGATCCATCCGTATCAGTTCGCGTGGACGTTAAAGCCCGGGGAGACTTTTGTGTCGCCGGAGGCTGCCATGTCTTTTTCCGGCACAGGCTTAGAGACCCTTTCCCATCACTTCCATGACGGGTTTCGGGAGCACCTGATCAGGAGCGGTTTTGTGAAAAAGCCCAGGCCTATTCTGGTGAACAACTGGGAGGCCACTTACTTTGAGTTTGACGAGCAGAAGCTTTACGATATCGCCAAGGCCGCAAAGGAAGTGGGCATTGAGATGTTTGTCCTGGACGACGGGTGGTTTGGAAAGCGGGACAGCGATTACACGGGACTTGGGGACTGGTATGTGAATGAGGAGAAGATCCACGGCGGCCTGCCGAAACTGGTGGGAAAGATCCGGGATCTGGGGCTGAAGTTCGGCATCTGGCTGGAGCCGGAGATGGTGTCTGAGGACAGCGACCTTTACCGCAGGCATCCGGATTGGTGTCTGCGGGTGCCGGGGCGTCTGCCGGTTAGGAGCCGCTCCCAGCTGAACCTGGATGTGACGAAAAAGGAAGTCCGGGATTATATCATGGAGCAGATCTTTAAGGTCATTGACAGCTGCCAGGCGGACTATATTAAGTGGGACGTGAACCGGGCCCTTGGCAATGTGTTTTCCCAGGGCGTGGAGGCCGGAAGACAGGGGGAGGTTTTCCACCGCCACATGCTTGGGGTTTATGATATGATGGAGCGGCTGATCGCCAGATATCCAAATCTGCTGTTTGAGACCTGCGCAGGCGGCGGGGGCCGCTTTGACGCCGGCATGTTGTATTATTCTCCGCAGATCTGGTGCAGCGACAACACGGACGCGGCGGACAGGCTGGAGATCCACTACGGCACATCGTTTTTCTATCCCATCAGCACTTTTGGGGCCCATGTCAGCGTGTGTCCCAACCACCAGACCGGCCGCACCACATCCCTGCGCACAAGGGGGACTGTGGCAGGGTCAGGGACTTTTGGGTATGAGCTGGATCTGGGGCATATGGATGAGGAGGAGAAAAAGGCGGCGACAGCGCAGATCGCCCAGTTTAAGGCTGCGGAAAGCCTGGTGCAGACCGGGGATTATTACCGGCTGTCCGCGCCTGGGGACAGGAGCAATTCCGTGTTCTGGGAGTTTGTGTCAAAGGACAAGAAGGATGTGCTGGTGTCGGGGGTGGTTCTGCGGAGCGAGGTGAATCCGCCGGTATACTTTTTGCGGTTTCGGGGGCTTAATCCGGACAGGCTTTACCGGGAGAAGGAGAGTGGGGAGACGTATTCCGGTATTGTGCTGATGAAGGCAGGGCTGGCCGTGCCAGTAACCTCCGAGGACTATGAGGCCGTGGCTTATCGGTTTGAGGTTGTGGAAAAGGAAGAGAAAAAGTAATAAGGAAAAGGTTGATAATAGAACGGAATGGAGAAGAAGGCTTCGGGGGAGGCCTTCTTCTTAATATATTGTTGAGTGAGCAATGGGCGAGGGGAGTCGTGATGCCAGGGAGGGAAGGGAGGCTGTGTGCCGTTCGGGTTCAGAT
>CAJUFP010000157.1 GCA_910585645.1 uncultured Hungatella sp.
CCCTGGTCTCATCTCCATGGCATAAATTCACCCGGACAGGACCATCCTTCCCTTCCCTCCCTGGCATCACGACTCCCCCGCCCTTTGCTCCCTCAATTTTTTCACCCATATTTCGAAAAAAATAATAATTTGTTCACAGCCAGGTCAGAGATAAGAGTTATACTTTTACTTGCCGTAGAGATGGGAGAGCCGCAAAAAGGGCGTCTCCAAAACGGCAGACATACCGATCTACATACGAGGAGACTGTTTATGAACATCTTATTTTTTCTTACCCCCAAAAGCGAAGTGGCTTACCTCTATGACGACCAGACCCTGCGGCAGGCTCTGGAGATCATGGAGCATCACCGGTACACGGCCATCCCCATGATCAGCAGGCTGGGAAAATACATCGGCACCATCACAGAGGGGGATATGCTCTGGGGCATCAAAAACGAGTATGATCTAAGCCTTAAGGAGGCGGAGCACATGCCAGTGACCGTTATTCCCAGAAGGTCTGACAACTGCCCGGTGTCCATAGGCGCCACCATGGAGGACATGTTCGGGAAAGCCCTGAACCAGAATTTTGTCCCGGTGGTGGACGACCAGAAGAATTTTATCGGGATCATCACAAGAAAGGATATTATGCGCTACTGCTATGGACAGATGGGGAAGGAAGCCCAGGGGATAGAAAGGGCTTGTGTCTGAGACAATATAAAAATGGCTTTGGGGAGTCGGAAAACTTCCAAAGCCATTTTTTATATGCACACGGGCGATTGGAGGAAGAGTGTCAGCGTAAGCTGACGGATACCCGGCGCATAAGCAGGAGAGAAGAATACTCCCCTGCCCGATTAAGTGTAGAAAGCCAGATCTACTTGCTCTGAGCTGCCATCCAGGTCCACATGGGAAGATTTCCGCTGGCGCACTCATCGTTAAAGAAGTACAGCCAGGACCAGTGGCCCGCGTACTGGTGGGCAGAGCCGTCCTCAGCCTTGTACAGGCCGGTGGTGTCGTGAACGTCATCAAAGACGCTGGCATGAACATTGGCTCCCATAGCCCTTAAGCGGCTGATGGTGGGCGCGGCGTTGGCTTCCGGGTCAACGGTGTCGTCATTCTTGGCGTACACGAACCATACAGGCACGTTCTTAATGGCCTGCAGCTGAGCGTCGGTGATGGAGGAATCCTTGTAGGCCTCGCAGATGGGGTAAGCGGCAGCAAAGTAGTCGGGATAGTTAAGGATCATATCCATGGTCATGTATCCGCCGTTGGAGCAGCCGCCGATGAGGATACGGTCTCTGTCAATAGCCGGGTTCGCGGCAACATACTTGTCGATCAGCTCCTTTAAGCCGGTCAGATGAATGGAGTCCGTGCCTGGGTTGTCCTGCCAGGAGCCGTTCTCGTCATAGGTCATCCAGAAATCGGGAACCTGGGGAGTCAGCACAAAAGCGCCGCCCATGCGGTCCTGGAAGTTAGCTCCTGTCAGAGCAGTGACCTTGTTGCCAAGAAGAGCCAGGGTGGGATCAGCGCCGCCTTCCCCCGCGCCGTGGAGCCAGATCACCAGAGGTCTCTTGTTGGCTTCGCTGGCATTGGCCGGAGCGTAGGAAGCGTAGGTTAACTTGTCGCCATTTGAACTGGTGAAGGTTCCGGACAGGTCAAAGCCTTCCAGATCCGGCATAAGGGAATCAGCCCAGTTTACGGCCGGATCCACGGACAGGAGGGCGATCTTTGTCCCGTCCTCCGTGGTAAGGGCGGCATCGTCGATCAGGTCAACCTGAAGGTTGTAGAATCCGCACCAGGAGTTCTGGAAGGTGCCGGTGCTGAAGTAGAAGGAGGAACCTTCGCTTGGCGTGCATCTCAGTTCAAGAGCGATATGGGAGGAGCTGCCGCTTGTGCGGTTGCCCTTGGCGTCGCAGGTGTAGGCCGCTGTGATGATGCGGTGAGTCTGATCCTCGGTACGGGTGTAGGGCGCTTCCTTGGCAACTTTCGCGTATGCTTCATAGTCGTAGGTCTGCTTGTTCTCGATGGCGCAGAACTTGGCCGCGGCAACAGACTCCGCGGTGACGGTCTTGTCCAGAGAGAGAATGGTCTTGGTAACGCCTGGTCCCCAGTCAAATCCCTCTACCTGGGTGATCTGGGTTCCGGAAGCCACATGTTCCGGCGCTCCCGGGCCTTCGTCAGGCGTGGTGACGGCGCCAAAAGCCATGGTGCCGCAGAGGGCCAGATTCAGGACAATGGCGGTGGGCAGAGCCAGCAATTTCTTGTTGCGTAGTTTCATAGATTTATCCCCCTTGTGTTTATTAAATATTAAGGTTATCGTAACAAAATAGTTAGAAAATGTCAATGTTTTTCAGGGGAAAGAACACATAATTTTTCTTGCAACCATAGGAATATAGTATATAATATAGAGATGTAGATGAAGCTTTTAACTTTAATACTACGGAAAGGCGGATCACACATGAATCAAACGATTTATCTGGACAACGCGGCCACCACAAAGACGGACCCAAGGGTTGTGGAGGCCATGCTGCCCTATTTTACCGAGCATTACGGGAACCCGTCCTCGGTGTATGAATTTTCCACCCCCTGTAAGCAGGCCATAGGGGCGGCCAGGGAGACCATCGCGAAGAGCCTGGGGGCAAAACCCGGGGAGATCTATTTTACGGCCGGCGGGACAGAGTCTGACAACTGGGCCATAAAAGCCACGGCGGAGGCCTACGCCTCAAAGGGGAAACACATTATCACAAGCAAGATCGAGCACCACGCGGTACTTCACACCTGTGAGTATCTGGAAAAGCGGGGCTTTGAGGTGACTTATGTAGATGTAGATGAAAATGGAATCGTGAAGGTGGATGAATTAAAGAGAGCCATCCGGCCGGACACCATTTTGATCTCCGTCATGTTCGCCAATAATGAGATCGGGACCATAGAGCCCATAAAGGAGATCGGACAGATCGCGAAAGACAACGGGATCTTGTTTCACACGGACGCGGTGCAGGCATATGGCCATATCCCCATCCATGTGGATGAGTATCATATTGACATGTTAAGTTCCAGCGCCCACAAGCTAAACGGCCCTAAGGGCATTGGATTTCTGTATATCCGGACAGGGTTAAAGACCAGGTCCTTTATCCACGGCGGGGCTCAGGAGCGGAAACGCCGGGGAGGGACGGAAAATGTGCCGGGAATCGTGGGATACGGCAAAGCCGTGGAGCTTGCCATGGCTTCCATGGAGGAGCGGGATGAAAAGGAGAGAGGGCTGCGGGACTACCTGATCGGCAGGGTCATGGCAGAGGTTCCTTTTGTGCGGCTCAACGGCCACAGGAACCAAAGACTCAGCAACAATGCCAATTTTGCCTTCCAGTTTATTGAGGGGGAGTCTCTTCTTATTATGTTGGACGGCAGCGGGATCTGCGGCTCCAGCGGCTCGGCCTGCACCTCCGGTTCCCTGGATCCGTCCCATGTGCTTCTTGCCATCGGGCTTCCCCACGAGATCGCCCACGGGTCCCTGCGGCTGACCGTGAGCCCGGACAATACCAAAGAGGAGATGGATCTGGTGGTGGACAGGATCAAGGAGATCGTGAAAAAACTGCGGGATATGTCGCCTCTCTACGAGGATTTTATGAGGAACCAGTAAATTGATAAACTACGATTGAAAGAGGAGATCACAGGTATGTATACAGAAAAAGTAATGGATCATTTTCAGAATCCCAGAAACGTGGGGGAGATCGAAAATGCCAGCGGTACGGGAACCGTGGGAAACGCCAAGTGCGGGGATATTATGAGGATCTACCTGGATATTGATGAGAATCAGGTGATCCGGGACGTGAAGTTTAAGACCTTTGGCTGCGGGGCGGCGGTGGCCACCAGCAGCATGGCCACGGAGATGGTAAAGGGGAAGACGGTTCAGGAGGCCATGGAGGTGACCAACAAGGCGGTGATGGAGGCCCTTGACGGGCTGCCTCCGGTGAAAGTGCATTGCTCCCTTCTGGCGGAGGAGGCCATCCACGCGGCGCTCTGGGATTATGCCCAGAAGAACGGCATTGTCATAGAGGGTTTGGAGAAGCCTAAGTCGGATATCAGCGAGCACGAGGAAGATGAGGAGTATTGATCCAAATATGGAGAACAGAAGAAAGAAGGTAGTGGTAGGCATGTCCGGAGGAGTTGACTCCTCCGTGGCTGCCTGGCTTTTGAAGGAGCAGGGCTATGACGTCATAGGCGTGACCATGCAGATCTGGCAGGATGAGGACCACACCCTTCAGGAGGAGAACGGAGGGTGCTGCGGCCTCGGCGCTGTGGAGGATGCCAGGAAGGCGGCATGGCAGCTGGGAATCCCCCATTATGTGATGAATTTTAAGAAAGAGTTTGGGGACCATGTGATCTCCTATTTTGTGGACGAGTATGTCAGGGGAAGGACCCCCAACCCCTGCATTGCCTGCAACCGCCATGTAAAGTGGGAGGCGCTGCTAAAGCGCAGCCTGGATATCGGAGCGGATTATCTGGCCACAGGCCACTACGCCCGGGTGGAAAGGCTGGCAGGCGGAAGGTACGCCCTGCGAAAGTCCCAGGCCGCCGGCAAGGACCAGACCTACGCGCTGTACGCTCTGACCCAGGAACAGCTGGCCCGCACGCTGATGCCCGCAGGGCGCTATGGCAAGGAGGAGATCCGGCAGATGGCAGAAAAGATAGGGCTTGATGTGGCGCAAAAGCCTGACAGCCAGGAGATCTGTTTTATTCCCGACCATGATTACGCGGGATATATTAAGGAACACTGCAAAAGAGAGCTGCCCCAGGGAAATTTTGTGGACAGGAACGGCAATGTTTTGGGACAGCACAAGGGGATTACCCACTATACGGTGGGCCAGAGAAAGGGGCTGAACCTTTCCATGGGACGGCCGGTTTTTGTGGTGGAGATCAGGAAGGAGACCAATGAGGTGGTTATCGGCGACGAGAAGGACGTATTTTCTGACAGCCTTACCTGCTCTGACTTAAACTGGATGGCAGTGGACGGCCTTGGCGGCGGAACCATGGAGGTGACGGCCAAGATCCGCTACAGCCACAGAGGCGCTCCCTGCGTGATCCGGGACTTGGGAGACGGCAGAGTGGAGTGCAGGTTTCGAGAACCTCAGAGGGCCGTCACCCCGGGCCAGGCGGTGGTGTTCTATGACGGGGAGTATGTTGTGGGAGGAGGAGTGATCCAATGAAAAAAAAGAGAAGGATGATTGGGGCCCTGGCGGCAGCGGCAGTGCTTGTGATGGCAGGCGGTTGTCAGAAAAAGTATGAGCCTGTGGTTTTGGGCAGTGAGGAACAGGTTAGGACCACAGAGACCGGCGGGGCGTCAGAGGCCGGCAGCCAGCCAGGGATAGATCCGGGCCAGGATTTACCCGGGGATCCGGCGGGGCAGGGGAAAGAGCCTTTGGCCCAGACCAGTGTGAAGGAGCAGAACATGGTGGGAGAGCCGGTTCCGGCTTTGCGCGATGTGGACGAGACGGTATATGTCAGCGGAGATTCCGTAAATCTTCGGGCGTCGGCCAGCACCACATCCAAGGTGGTGGCTGTGTTTAAGAAGGGGGACAAGCTTCGGCGGACCGGGTACGGCGATGAGTGGAGCCGGGTGGAGTATGAGGGCATGACCTGTTATATCGCGACCAGGTATGTATCTGCTTCGGCAGTGGCGCCGTCGGCGGGGAGCGGCCAGGAAGGGGCAGGCGGTCAGTCAGGTCAGGCCGCGGGAGCCCTCACAGGCTCCGGCAGCCTGGCAGGGGGAGAGGTGGCCTTTAACCCGGCCTGGAAGTACGGGGAGTTTTCCAAGATCAATTCCGGCAAGGCCGTACTTTACAAGGCTGAGGGCAGCAACAGAAAGGGGATTACCGTGTGCGTCAACGCGGGCCACGGCACAAGCGGAGGCTCCGGTGTGAAGACTCTGTGTCACCCGGACGGCACGCCCAAGGTGACGGGAGGAACCACAGGGGCCGGGGCCACGTCGGCGGTGGCGGTTTCCGGCGGCACGACCTTTTTAGACGGTACGGCGGAGGCAAAGGTGACCCTTGCCATGGCAAAGAAGCTGAAGGAGAAACTTTTGGCTGCAGGCTATGATGTGTTGATGATCCGGGAGAGCGACGACGTGCAGCTGGACAACATTGCCCGGACCGTGATCGCCAACAACTGCGCGGACTGTCATATTGCCCTTCACTGGGATTCCACCTCCAGCAACAAGGGAGCTTTTTACATGAGCGTTCCCAATGTGGCCTCCTACCGGAACATGGAGCCGGTAAAGTCCAACTGGGAGAAGCACAACGCCCTGGGGGAAAGCCTGGTGGCCGGCCTTAAGTCCGCGGGGGTGAAGATCTTTTCCGGCGGTTCCATGGAGATGGACCTGACTCAGACTTCGTTTTCCACGGTTCCCTCCATTGATATCGAGCTGGGAGACAAGGCGTCGGACCACTCGGACGCTGCTTTGGATGTGCTGGCAGCAGGGCTTCTGGCAGGGGTGGATCAGTATTTTGGGCAGAGGTGAAGTCCGGAGTTGTCCAATGGTATTTTGCGCAGGAAATCTCCTTTCTACCAACAGAGGGCGAAAGATTGACAGGATGTCGAAAACATGATACAGTTGACACACCACATATAGAGAGGGTGGACACATAAAAAGAAGAAGGGAAGGAGTGCAAAGAAATGAAGAAAATTGCAGCGATTCTGTTGGGAATGACGCTTGTTCTTGGCGGATGCGGCGGGAACGGTCAGACGGCCGCCACTACGGCGCCGGAGTCCACAGAAAGCACTACCACAGCGGCAGAGACCACGGCGGAGGAGACGTCCGCCCAGGGCGTTTACAAAGCCGGAACCTACACGGCCAGCGCTCAGGGCAATAACGGCCCGGTGGAGCTGTCCGTAACTTTTGACGAGGAGAAGATCACGGAGATCTCCATCGGCAAGCACGGGGAGACCACAGGCATCAGCGACGCGGCCTTTGAGAAGATCCCGGCGGCTATCATCGAGAACCAGAGTCTGGGCGTGGATACCATATCCGGCGCCACTTACACCTCCCAGGCCATTCTGGACGCTGTGGCAGACTGTGTCACCCAGGCAGGCGGCGACGCGGAGGCGCTGCGGGCAGTGGCCGTTGAGGGCGGCGGCGAGGCGGAGAAAGCCGTTTTGGCGGATTCGGAAGTGGACGTGCTGGTGATCGGCGGCGGCGGCGCAGGTCTGTCGGCGGCCCTGTCAGCATCCCAGAACGGCGCCAGCGTTATCTTGGTGGAGAAACTGTCAGCGTTAGGCGGCAATACGTTCCGGTGCGGCGGTGCTTTTAATACCTGCGACCCGGAAAGACAGAAGGATATTCCCATGACGGAGGCCCTTTCCTCCACAGTGGAGAAAGTTCTGGCCCACGAGGATGTCAGCGAGGAACATGCCAAGCTGAAGGCGGAAGTTCAGAAACAGTGGGATGAGTACAAGGCCTCCGGCAATACCATGCTGTTTGACACGCCGGAGTGGCACGCGCTTCAGAGTATTGACGCCGGCGACTATGAGGGCAATGTAGAGCTGGTGCGCGCCTTTACTTCAAATACCCTGGACACCCTTAACTGGCTGTCCGACAATGGGGTTCAGTGGACGGATCAGGTCAGCACCGTAGTAGGCGCTCTGTGGAACCGTTCCCATCAGACGCCTAACAACAGCGGCGCGGATATTATCGCGGCTCTGGAGACCAATGCCACAGAAAGCGGAGTGGATATCTATCTGGATACCAAAGCCGAGGAGCTTCTTGTGGAGGACGGACGGGTGGCAGGAGCCGTGCTGACCAATTCGGCTGGCGACAAAGTGACTGTCAAGGCGAAAAAGGGCGTTATCATGGCAACAGGCGGTTTCAGCGCCAATGTGGAGATGCGGGTAAAATACAACAAGCAGTGGGAAGACATCGGAGAGTCCCTGACAACCAACAACACGCCGGGCGCTACCGGCGACGGTATTGTCATGGGCGAGGCTGTGGGAGCCAACCTGGTAGGTATGGGATGGATTCAGCTTATGCCTCTTAACTCTGTTTCCGGCGGCGGTATTTCCGGTTATGTAAACAGCTCTCTCTATTGCAACAAGGAAGGCAAGCGTTTTGTGGCTGAGGATCAGCGCCGCGACGTTCTGGCCGAGGCAGTGCTTGCCCAGACGGATAAACTGTTCTATATTGTGTGCGACCAGAAGGAGGCGGAACTGCGGGGCAGGACTCCTGAGGTTATGAGCTACATGGTGGAGAACGGCCTGGTGTACAGCGGCGATACCATCGCGGAACTGGCCGAGAACATGGGGGTTCCGGCGGATGCTCTGGAGGAGACGGTAAAAGAGTTTAACGAGCTGGTGAAGGCTGATAAGCCGGATCAGTTTGGACGTACAACCTGGGAGAATACCATTGAGGTGGGCCCGTTCTACGCGCCCTCGTTCTCACCGGCAGTCCATCACACCATGGGCGGCCTGGAGATCAACAGCAATGCGGAAGTGATCAATACCGACGGCCAGGTTATCCCCGGTTTTTATGCGGCCGGCGAGGTGACAGGCGGGATTCACGGAACAAACCGTGTAGGCGGAAACGCCGTTCCGGATGCTTTGTGCTTTGGCAAGGTAGCCGGAGAAAAGGCTGCGGGAAATTGATGGCATACAGATAGGAATACAGAAAAAGGCCGTGCCGGCCTGCGGGGATATGCTGCAGGCCGGCGCGGTCTTTTGGCGTCTTGTAAAATCTATGGTGATAGAATCCTGACTTTTGCAGAACTAATGTTCTTTTAAGGCCGCAATCCACGATAAATCC
>CAJUFP010000158.1 GCA_910585645.1 uncultured Hungatella sp.
GGCATATCTGAACCCGGACAGGACCATCCTTCCCTTCTCTGACTGGCCCCGCGACACCCCTCGCCCCTTTTGCTCACTATAACATGGAAAAACTTTCATCTCCCCATTGACTTTTTCTTGACAAAGTGAGATAATGAACACGAATTTTTGTTTTTCTATTTCATGAAGGAGGATCATAATGTCAACAAAAGCTTATTACCCAATTAGTGAAATCGGAGCAGGCAAGCCGGGTTTTTCCACCACCAGGTCCATCATTGAGGCTGCCTTCTATGGGAACAACGTCGTAAAGGTAAATACCTTAAAAGAGGCTTATGAGTTAGCAAAGAATTCTCCGGGAACGGTTGTTACGGATATGCCTGTATATAGAGGTGAGGAGTTCGGCCTTGAGAAGGACGCCAAGGTTCTTCTGTTTAACGACGGAGCCATCACCGGACGCTACGCCACAGCCCGCCGCATCTCCGGCGAGCCGGGAGTGAACTGCGCGGCTCTTGACCGCGTGGCCATGGACGCTGTCTATGAGTCCCGCTGGAAGACCATGTACCACGCGGAGGTTTTTGTGGGCCTTGACCCGGAGTTTATGGTAAAGGCTCATCTTCTGATCCCCGAAGGCGAGGAGAACATCATGTACAACTGGATGCTGAACTTCCAGTACATGTCTGACGAGTATGTGAAGATGTATAAGAACTCCAAGCCTGTAGGCGACGGCAGGGAAGCGGATATCTTCATCTTCTCCGATCCCCAGTGGACAGGCTCCGACCGTCCAAACGTCTCTCTGGACTGCCTGTCAGACCCCCAGAAGAAGACTCTGTGCTACTTTAACACGGAGACCAACTGCGCCTGCATTTTGGGTATGAGATATTTTGGCGAGCACAAGAAGGGTACTCTGACCATGGCCTGGGCTATTGCCAACCGCAACGGTTACGCTTCCTGCCACGGCGGACAGAAGGAGTACACCCTGGCTGACGGCAGCAAGTATGTGGCGTCCGTGTACGGCCTGTCAGGCTCCGGCAAGTCCACCCTGACCCACGCGAAGCACGGCGGCAAGTATGAGATCAAGGTTCTCCACGACGACGCGTTTATCATCAACACCGATACCTGCGCGTCCATCGCCCTGGAGCCCACCTATTTTGACAAGACAGCGGACTATCCTACAGGATGCGCGGACAACAAGTACCTTCTGACGGCTCAGAACTGCTCCGCGACTCTGGATGAGGAGGGAAAGATCCAGCTGGTGACCGAGGACATCCGCAACGGCAACGGCCGCGCCATCAAGTCCAAACTGTGGTCTCCTAACCGGGTGGATAAGATCGAAGCTCCGGTTAACGCCATCTTCTGGATCATGAAGGATCCCACCATCCCGCCGGTAGTGAAGTTAAAAGGCGCTTCCCTGGCATCGGTCATGGGCGCGACTCTGGCTACCAAGCGTTCTTCCGCGGAGCGTCTGGCTCCCGGCGTTGACCCCAACAAGCTGGTGGTGGTTCCCTACGCCAACCCCTTTAGGACGTATCCTTTAGCCAATGACTATGAGAAGTTCAAAAAGCTGGTGGAGGAGAAGAACGTGGACTGCTACATTGTCAACACCGGCGATTTCATGGGCAAGAAAGTAAAACCGGCAGACACTCTGGGCATCCTGGAAGCCATTGTTGAGGGCACGGCCAAGTTCCATCCGTGGGGACCGTTCTCTGACATCGAGATCCTTGACTGGGAGGGCTTTGTGCCGGATATGAACGACGGGGATTATGTAAGCCAGCTGAAGGCCCGCATGAACGACCGTGTCAATGAGATCAAAGAGTTCGCCACCGCCAAAGAGGGCTATGACAAGCTTCCGGACGACGCTCTGGCAGCTCTGGAGAAAGTGGTAGCGGAACTGAATTAAGAGAGGCAGATGTTTACGATTTCAGGGGGACGCAGCTATAGCTGCGTCCTTTTTTGGAATATAGAGACGGGAATTGGCAGGAGGAGAACATGGAGAGAGACTATGTGTTGTTTGACCTGGACGGGACGCTGACAGATCCGATGGAGGGGATCACCAGGTCCGTGCAGTACGCTCTAGGGGCTTATGGCATTGAAGAGCCTGATCTCAAGGCGCTGTGTCCGTTTATCGGGCCGCCCCTGGGGGAAAGTTTTATGAAATACTATGGGTTTTCCCGGGAGAGAGCCGAAGAGGCGATCTACAAGTACCGGGAGTATTTTGCGGTGAAAGGGATCTTTGAGAACCGGGTCTATGAGGGGATTCCCGGGCTGCTTGGAAGGCTTCGGGAGCGTGGAAGGAAGCTTTTGGTGGCCACCTCCAAGCCGGAGGCATTTGCGGTACAGATCCTGGAGCATTTTCATCTGGACGGGTATTTTGACTGGGTGTGCGGGGCCAGCATGGATGAGAAGCGGGTGAAAAAGGGGGAGGTCATCGCCTATGCCCTTGAGACGGCCGGGATCCGGGATGTCTCAAAGGCCGTTATGGTGGGGGATCGGGAACATGACGTTCTGGGCGCGAAGGAGAACGGGATGGACTGTGTTGGGGTGCTGTTCGGGTACGGCGACAGGCAGGAGCTGGAGGCGGCCGGGGCTGTGAAGATCGTAGAGACGGTAGAGGAGCTGGGGCGGATCCTGCTGTATTAGTACACCATCCGGTCATTGATCACGCGTTTAACACCGCCTATTCTGCCATCTGCCCCGTTGTTGTCAGTCAACAATGGCCTTGTAGGCTGACAAAATATTCGGCACCGGCGCGTGATTACCGACTGTACCAGAGACCTGGAAAAAGGATCGCCCTATGTGGTAATGATGCACAAGACACTGGGATTATATTTTTAGAAAGATTCACAAAAATAGATGATAGTTCTAAAAAGTGATGACATTTTTTTGAATAAAGTGGTAGAATAGAGTTATAATTAGAAATAGAAAGATTCATATCCTGTTTATGACTGCGTTGACTGACTAGAAGAAAGGATGGGAACATTGTTTGGCAAAGGAGACTACATTGTTTATGGGACTACCGGCGTGTGCCGGGTGAGGGATATCACAGCCATGGCATCAGGGGAGACGGGAATGGAGAAGATGTACTATGTTCTGGAACCTGTGGGGGTTGCGGGCAGCAGGATCATGACTCCGGTGGAGGGCAATAAAAGCGTCCTAAGGCCCATCATGTCCAGGGAGGAGGCATACCGGCTGATCGACAGTATTCTGGAGGTGGAGCTGCTTCGGATCGCGGACGACAAACAGAGGGAGGTTCTGTACAAGGAGGCGTTGAAGACCTGCGACTGCAGGGAGTGGGTCGGCATCATCAAGACGCTGCATTTTCGCAAAAAGGACAGGCTTGCAAGGGGGAAGAGGCTGACTGAGGTGGACGAGCGGTATCTGAAGAAAGCCAAGGATAATCTGTACCGGGAGTTGTCCATCCCTTTGGAGATCCCGGCGGAGGATGTGGAGCGGTTTATCACAGAGCGGATCGGCGTGAAAGATCAGGAGAGGGAGACAGCAGCCGCCAGATAGGGGCGGGCAAAGAGAGAGCTGAGCCTAAGAGAGGGCCGGGGCTTTCTCTTTTCTTTTTCTTGACATCCGCCGTCTTTTTCGGTATGCTGGCTTTGGTGATGAAAATGGAAAGGATTGTTTGGCAGGGACTTTTGTACGATTTTTACGGGGAGCTTTTGACGGAGCGTCAGAGACATATTTATGAGGACGTGGTATTTAATGACCTGTCCTTAAGCGAGATCGCCAGGGAGGAGGGCGTCACCAGACAGGGAGTCCACGATCTGGTGCGGCGGTGCGACCGGATTTTGGAGGGGTACGAGGAAAAGCTGCGTTTGGTAGAGAAGTTTCAGAAGACCAAGGAGTTTGCGGGGCGCATCCAGGAGCTTTTGGACGAGTATGAGCAGGGGCAGGGGGCGGAGCGCCTTAAGATGGCCCGGGAGCTGGCAGGGAAGATTGTGGAGATATAAGGGCGGTTCCTCAACTTTGCGGCGAAAAAGGAAAAAGGTTCCTTTGCGCGGGGAAAGTAACCCAGGAGGCAGCAGGCTTATGCTTTGCCTAAAGAAAAAGCCCTCCAGAGAAGAACTCCGGAGGAACATCAGAGAGGTGGATTACAGACCCAGAGCCTTGAAGTCAATCCACAGATCGTCATAGATATTGACCTTGATCTTGTCCTGGAAAGAATACTGCAGGACGTTAAAAGAATCTTGTTCAAAGAAATACACAAGGGTTGTCCGGCTTCTTGGGTCAACAATCCAATATTCCCGAACACCATAGTTTTTATAATAATAGAGCTTGCGGATATAATCATCTGACGGGTTACTGGGTGATATGATCTCAATGATAAAATCGGGAGCTCCATTGCATCGTTTTCCGTCCAATTTATCCTTATCACAGATAACCATAATATCTGGCTGAACAGTCGTAAGTGGATGGTCTGAAAGTTTTACATCAAATGGGGCCGGAAATACTTGGCAGCTGCCACCTTTTTTTTTGAGATAGGATCGGATAGAGACGAGAAGCTCTGTAAGGATTGTTTGGTGAATCTGGGACGGACTAGCCATGTAATAAATCTGTCCCTCAAACACTTCTGCTCTTACATTCTCTGGGAGATTTTCATATTGTTCCAAGGTAATAAGTTCTTGTTGGGCTTGTAATGCTGACATGGCAACGCTTCCTTTCTGGGTGATTGTATTACATGGTTTCTGATATTTGGAGGTCTTCTGTATCAAGTTCAGAGTGAAAGCCCTGATACCGATTATTGGGATATACTTTATCAGAATGGGCCAATATCAGTCTGTTACCTTATCGCCATCTGGTAAAATGAAGGATCCCTCATACTTACATCCAGCCGATTTTGCCAAATTTATCACTTCTCTTTCTTCTATTATAAATGATAATATTTAAAAATACAATGATAAGTTGAGGGCCATTTTCCGCGCATAGGCCGCAAGGTGCTGCTTTTTTATCGTTCATAGATACCTCCCATAAAATCAAATGCTGACAGCCCATTATGTTGTTAGTTTTCTGTTTCCCTTTGTTAAGAGAAGATACCATTGAGAGGGAAAACAAATGTTTGTAAAGAAAAAACACTTGACACCCACCCTGTTTTCGTGTATGATAACACAGGTGACAGGAGGGATAAAAGAACGCTATGGCCTTTGAGAGCTTATCAGATAAATTACAGAATGTATTTAAGAACCTGCGGGGCAAGGGACGCTTAAGCGAGGCGGACGTGAAGGCCGCGCTGAAAGAAGTGAAGATGGCTCTTTTGGAGGCGGACGTAAGCTTTAAGGTGGTGAAGCAGTTCATAAACTCCGTTCAGGAGCGGGCTGTGGGCCAGGATGTGTTAAACAGCCTGACGCCGGGGCAGATGGTGGTGAAGATCGTCCATGAGGAGCTGATTAACCTTATGGGGTCCGAGACCACGGAGATCGCCCTAAAGCCCGGGAGCGAGATCACGGTCATCATGATGGCAGGCCTTCAGGGCGCCGGAAAGACCACCACCACGGCGAAGATCGCGGGAAAGCTTAAGTCCAAGGGGAGAAAACCTCTTCTGGCGGCCTGCGACGTGTACCGGCCTGCGGCTATTGAGCAGCTACAGATCAACGGAGAGCGGCAGGGAGTCCCTGTGTTTGCCATGGGCAGTCACCAGAACCCGGTGGATATCGCCAAGGCTGCTGTGGAGCACGCCCAGAAGAACGGTTTTAATGTGGTGATCCTGGATACGGCGGGACGTCTCCACATTGACGAGGGCATGATGGAGGAGTTAGCTGACATTAAGGAAGCTGTGGATGTTCATCAGACCCTTCTCATCGTGGATGCCATGACCGGTCAGGACGCGGTCAATGTGGCGGAGAACTTTGAGAAGAAGATCGGTATCGACGGGGTTGTGCTGACAAAGCTGGACGGCGACACCAGAGGCGGCGCGGCTTTGTCCATCAAGGCGGTTACCGGAAAGCCCATTCTGTATATCGGCATGGGGGAGAAGCTTTCGGATCTGGAGCAGTTTTATCCGGACCGTATGGCATCCAGGATCCTGGGGATGGGGGATATCCTTTCCCTGATCGAGAAAGCCGAGCTGGAGGTGGACCAGGAGAAGGCCAGGGAGCTGACGCAGAAGCTTAAGAAGGCGGAGTTCGATTTCAACGATTTCCTGGACCAGATGAACCAGATCAAGAAGATGGGCGGTATGGCAAGCATCATGAGCATGATGCCGGGTATGCCCCAGATGAAAGGCGACATGGATATTGACGAGTCTGCCATGAACCGGGTGGAGGCCATCATCCTGTCCATGACCAAGGAGGAGAGAGCCAATCCTTCTATATTAAACCCTTCCAGAAAGCAGCGCATCGCAAAAGGCGCGGGGGTCCAGATCCAGGAAGTGAACCGTATCGTAAAGCAGTTTGATCAGATGAAGAAGATGATGAAGCAGCTGCCGGGCATGATGGGCGGCAAGCGGCGGGGCGGACTGGGCGGCATGTTCGGGAAGTTTAAGATGCCGTTTTAAACGGCAGGCAGATCTTTGTTAGCAAAGCAGAGTTTTTCTGTTTTTGTCTATAGATAGCTTTTCGGGGAGAGATCTCCAGAGGAAAAGCCGCGATACCATGGAATGAGGAGGTGAGACAGACATGGCAGTAAAGATGAGATTAAGAAGAATGGGACATAAGAAAGCTCCTTTCTATAGAGTTGTTGTTGCAGATTCCAGATCTCCGAGAGACGGCAAGTTCATTGAAGAGGTTGGTTACTATGATCCGAACCAGGAGCCCAGCGTGATCAAGTTCAATGAGGAGAAAGCCAAGAAGTGGCTGGCCACAGGCGCGCAGCCGACGGAGACTGTTGGCAAGCTTTTGAAGATTGCTGGCATCCAGTAATCTTAAGGTGAGGGATATGAAAGAATTAGTTGAAGTAATGGCGAAAGCCCTTGTGGAACATCCCGAAGAAGTTACCGTGACGGAGACCGAGAAAAACGGGGAGACGATCCTGGAACTTAAGGTGGCTCCCTCCGACATGGGGAAAGTCATCGGTAAGCAGGGGAGGATCGCCAAAGCGATCCGCTCCGTTGTCAAGGCAGCAGCCTCGAAGGAAGAGAAAAAAGTAGTTGTTGAGATCCAGTAGGAGAGATAAGACCGCCGCCCTTTGGGGAAGACGGTCTTTTTATGCGCGGACCCGGGCAGATGCGATATGCCCCTAAGGCGCAGGGGAAAGGAAGACGGCATGGAGGACACTTTGAGGGTAGGCGTGATCACATCCACCCACGGAGTCCGTGGGGAAGTGAAGGTGTTTCCCACCACGGATGACGCCGCCCGGTTTAAAAAATTGAAAGAAGTGCTTTTGGATACAGGGAACGAGTTAAAACCCATGGAGATCACCCAGGTAAAGTTTTTTAAAAACATGGTGATCCTGAAATTCAAAGGCTGTGACAGTATAAATGACGTGGAGATCTACAAGGGAAAGGACCTTTTGGTCACCAGGGACAAGGCTGTGAAGCTGGGGCCGGATGAGAATTTTATCGTGGATCTTATTGGTCTTAGGGTTGACACGGATGAGGGGGAACACCTGGGGACCCTGACGGACGTGATCCAGACAGGGGCCAACGACGTGTATGAGGTGACTATGGACAGCGGAAAAAAGGTGCTGCTGCCGGCCATAAAGCAGTGTATCCTGGATGTGAACTTAGAGACCGGAAAGGTTCTGGTCCATGTCCTTGACGGGCTGATGGATCTGTAAGGCAGGGGAAGGAGAGGCCATGAATTATCACATTCTCACCCTGTTTCCACAGATGGTGATGGAGGGGCTTAACACCAGCATTATCGGGAGAGCGGCGGGCAGGGGGATCATAGGCATCCACGCCGTGGATATACGGGACTATTCAAAGGACAAGCACAGGCATGTGGACGACGCGCCCTACGGCGGCGGGGCCGGGATGGTGATGCAGCCGGGACCGGTGTGCGACTGTTATGAGGATCTGTGCCGGAGGCTGGGAAAGCGCCCGCGGGTGCTGTACATGACGCCTCAGGGCCGGGTGTTCAACCAGTCCATAGCCATGGAGCTGGCAAAGGAGGAGGATCTGGTGTTCCTCTGCGGCCATTATGAGGGCATTGACGAGCGGGCGCTGTCTCTGATCGTCACAGACCATCTGTCTATCGGGGATTATGTCCTGACCGGCGGGGAACTGCCTGCCATGGTGATGATCGACTGCATTTCCAGGCTGGTGCCAGGGGTTTTGAACAACGACGAATCCGCCCAGATCGAGTCATTCCACGACAACCTGTTAGAGTACCCCCAGTATACCAGGCCTGAGATCTATGAGGGGATGCAGGTGCCCTCGGTGCTGTTGTCAGGCCACCACAAGAATATCGAGACCTGGCGGCGGCAGCAGTCCATAAGACGGACCCTGGAGAGAAGACCGGACCTTTTGGAGAAGGCTGACCTGACGGGGAAGGAGCGGGAGTTTTTGGCCGCGCTCCAGAGCGGCTGTCAGGGGGAGGACGACGGATTGTGAGGGAGGATGTTGTCCGGGGGCGGTGGAGATCTTAGAGTTGCGATTCATGGGGGATTTGAAATTGATATATTGTTGAGTGAGCAATGGGCGAGGGGAGTCGTGAGGCCAGGGAGGGGAGGAAGGCTGTGTGCCGTTCGGGTTCAGAT
>CAJUFP010000159.1 GCA_910585645.1 uncultured Hungatella sp.
CACACAGCCTTCCTCCCCTCCCTGGCCTCACGACTCCCCTCGCCCATTGCTCACTAAACAATATATCAAGTTTCCCCTCAAAGAGGTTGAATTTTATTGTAAACACAAGCGTTTTTTGAATAGCTGAGTTGTGACAGCAACATAGATAAATCCCTCCATTTATCAGGAAACGCTTAACTTTTTCTTCATAAATCTGTCAAAATAAAGCTTATTACACAGCGTCGTCAAAAGATCCGATACAGGCTCCGCCAATGCCACCGCAAAAACTCCCCACGGGAAAACCGCCGGCAAAATATACAGAAGGGGAATCAAAAGAATCACTTTTCTGAAAAACGCAAAGAAAAATGACATTTTCCCCTCCCCCATAGAGGTGTAGGTCTGCTGGTACAAACTGTTGGCGCCGATAAAGAAGCAGCCGGATATGTAGACCCGCAGCATCCCCGCCCCCAGGCTTACAAGCTCCGGGTCCGTATTAAACAGCCGGATAAAAAAAGACGGGAACAGCAGCATAAGGGTGGTGCCCCACAGCGAGAAAGCGGTGCAGGCAATAATGGCATACCGCAGAGTCTTCCTCACCCTTCCATACTCCCCGGCCCCATAATTAAAACTTACAATGGGCTGAGACCCCTGGGAGATGCCCATTAAGGGCAGATTGATAAACTGGAACATGGAAAACAAGATGGTCATGGCGCCAACCGCAATATCTCCTCCATATTTCAGTACCTGCATATTAAAGCAGATATGCATGACCCCTTCCGAAGTGGTCATAAAAAACGGGGAAGCCCCAAGAACCAAAATCCTGGTAAGGACATCTTTTTTTAGCTTCATGGTTTTCATCCCCAGCCGCAGCTTTGTGTTCTTTCCCAGCAAAAACTGAAGCACAAAGACGCAGGATATCAACTGGGATACCACCGTAGCCAGGGCGGCTCCCTTAATTCCCATGTTCATCCGAAACATAAAAATGGGGTCAAGGATAATATTTAAAAACGCTCCCAGCATCGTGGTTGCCATGGCAGTCTTTGCAAACCCCTGGGTGGTAATAAAATAATTCATCCCAACCGTAATCTGTACAAATAACGTCCCGTACAGATAGATGGTCAAATAGGCCATGGTATTGGCCGTAGCTCCGAACATGGCCAGCAAAGGTTCTTTAAATGCCAGGGTGCCCGCCATGACCAAAAGCGAAGTAATGATGAGGCCAAGAAAGCTGTTTCCCAAAAAAAGCTCCGCCTCTTCCTTGTCTTCTTTCCCCAGGCTGATAGCCGCCAGGGGAGCACCGCCCCGGCCAAACAAGGATGACAATCCTGATAATACCATGGTAATAGGCATACATACGCCGATGCCCGCCATGGCCATGGTCCCGTCAGCCATTCTTCCGATATACACCCGGTCCACCGTATTATATAAAAGAGTAACAATCTGCGCACAGATGGCCGGAATGGAAAGTTCGATTAAAAGCCTTCCGGGAGCCCCTGTTTTCATACGTTCATCTTTCATCTTTTCTTACCCACTTTTCACTTACCGCCCTGCGGCTTTCTTTTAGCTTTCCATGCCCCTGGCCGCCACCTTCTTTAAATTATAGATGTCGCCCCGCTCATAGTCCTTTAAGCGTTCCCACCCCCTGCCCAGATACCGGTGCATCTCAAAATGGATTCCTCCGGCTCTCTGGACGTTGTCCAGCTTGAACCCAAGCCCTTCTATAGCATCCATCAGCCCCCCAATCTGGCTTCCGGACATATGGAACGGCAGGATTGAGAGTATGCCCCCGTTTTTCAATATCCGGCGGCATTCCCCGATAACCTGTTCCCTCCTGTCCAGGGAATGAATCAGGTCATATATGAGTATCCCGTCCACAAAACCGTCCTTAAACCCCAGACGCCCGTTTCGTTCCGGCCGCATCAGGCGGATGTTATGAATATCCGCCCTCTCTGCCCTCCCCCTGATCTTCTCCAGCACATACCGGTCCACGTCCACGGCATAGACTTCCCCGTTTTCCCGCACCACCCTGGATAAAGGAAACGTGTAGTTCCCGATGCCGCAGCCAAAATCCACGATCCTGTCTCCGGCCTTGAACCCGCCCCGCTCCATGGTTTCCACGCATTCAGCCTCCTGCCATCTCTTTATCTCTTCCCCAATGCCCATGCCTGTCCTTCCTGTCTATGTCTCTTTCGGATTATGCTTTCCCTATAATTCCTCGCCGTTTGTCTTAATCACGTTCTTATACCAGTAAAAGGATTTCTTCCTTGACCTTTTCATGGTTCCTTTCCCCTCATCATCCCTGTCCACGTAGATAAACCCGTAACGCTTGCGCATCTCCCCGGTTCCCGCCGATACCAGGTCAATGCATCCCCAGGTGGTGTATCCCATCAGGTCAACCCCGTCAATGTCCACGGCGTCCCTCATGGCCCTGATATGTTCTTTCAGGTAATCAATCCGGTAGTCATCGTCAATGGTGCCGTCCTCTTTCACCTGGTCAATGGCACCCATGCCGTTTTCCACCACATATAAAGGCACCTGATAACGGTCGTACAGATTATTTAAAGACACCCTCAGTCCCACAGGGTCAATCTGCCATCCCCAGTCCGTGGATTTGAGATAAGGATTCTTCCCGCCCCAGACAAGGTTGCCGTCAACCCGCTCCATATCCGTGGCCCCCTCAATATTAGACTGATAATAGCTGAAGGAAATGAAATCCACCTTTCCCTGTTCCAGCAGCCTTTCATCCCCCGGTTCCATCTTCGGCCGGCATCCCCACTTTTTCCACAGGCTGCGGCAGGTATTGGTATAACGTCCCCGCACATGCACGTCGCCGCAGTAGTACACCGGGATCATCTTCTCCCTGGTAATCACCTGGTCATCAGGGCTGCAGGTAGCCGCATAGCGCAGGGGGTAGATAAGCATGCACCCGATCTGAAAATCCGGGTTAATCTCATGGCCCGCCTTCACCGTCATGGCGCTGGCAAGAAGCTGGTGATGCATGGCCTGCAGCTTGGTCTGCTCCTGATTCTCGCCCTCCTCAAACACAAGCCCGCCCTGGTGCCATGGCCTGTAATGGGTCAGCAGCGCGTTAATCTCATTAAAGGTCAGCCAGTATTTCACCTTGTCCTTGTACCGCTCCATCACCGTTTTCCCGAAGCGCACCGCAAAATCCACCAGCTTCCTGTTCCTCCAGGAACCGTATTTCTTTACCAGGTTCAAAGGCATCTCATAATGGTGGATGGTCACCAGGGGCTGGATGCCGTACTTATGAAGCTCGTCGAATACCCGGTCATAAAAGGCAAGTCCCTCCTCATTGGGTTCTTCCTCGTCCCCGTTTGGGAAAATCCTGGTCCATGCGATGCTTAAGCGGAAGGTCTTAAAGCCCATCTGGGCAAACAGGGCAATGTCCTCTTTATAGTGATGGTAAAAATCCGTGGCCTCGTGGCTTGGATAAAGCACGCCCTCCAGCACCTCATCGTCAATCCTGCGCTCCACGCCGTGGCTGCCTCCCCGCTCCACGTCGATGATGCTGACGCCCTTGCCGCCTTCCTGCCATCCTCCCTCATACTGATTGGCAGCCGTAGCGCCTCCCCAGAAAAAATCCTTCTTAAATCCCATGTAAACTCTCCCTTCTTTTTTTAATTCCGGACGTTTGCGAAACTCAAAAACTTGTATGGACATATTAAACCAAATCGGAAAGTCTTTTTCAATATTTCCCAATGATTCCTAAACAGCGTTTACAAATCCGTATATCATAAGGCCGATTTTTGTAAACGCCATTTGCAAATCCCCTTCCCTGGGGAAAGAAACCTGTAAATGGCGTTCAACAATAATTATACCTTTTCGCGCGGGAGCGCGTCCGCCCGAAGGGCATGTATTATGGTATGCCCCAAAGGGTATACCTTTTCGCGCGGGAGTGCGTCCGCCCGAAGGGCATGTATTATGGTATGCCCCAAAGGGTATGCTATTTCAATCCCTTAATGGCATTCTCCATAATCTCAATCTGAGCAATGGTTTCCTCCGGCTTAACCAACTGCTCCTTCCCGTTCATAATGGTTTCGTAAAGAGCGTCATAATACCGGGCATAATCCCCCGTGATGGTAGGCACCTTTTCCTCATGGTAAGTCCCCTGGTCGTCATAGTAAATCATCGTTCCGTACTCCGACGGCTTATCCTCCCCGAATCCAGGCTCCCCGGGCATGACGAACATCTTCAGATGCTCCTCCTGCTTATCCTTTACTTCCTTAACATACATGCCCTTCATGCCGTACACGGTCGTGGAGGGACGGGCCTTGGCCCGGAAATAGCTGGATTTCACCGTAGCCTTCAGGCGGTGCCCATAAAACAAATCCACGTCAAAATAATCGTTCATGCACCCCTCACCCAAAAGCTGCCTTACATCCGCCTGCACCCGGTCCGGCTTTCCAAAACAGGAAATCACCTGGTCCAGGGTATGGCACGCATGGCCGTAGAGAAAGCTGGTAAAAGGTTCAAACTTTCTTCCCTGGGGAACTTCCGGGCGGTAGTAGTCAAAACTAATCTCCATCTCCGTCACATCCCCGATTTTCCCGCTTTCCATCACCTTAATGGCCGTCAAAAAGTCGCTGTCAAACCTGCGGTTCTGATAACACTGCATCATCAATCCCTTTTCCTTTGCCAGGGCAAACAACTCCTTTGCCTGGGCCTTTGTTTCGGTAAAAGGCTTCTCCGAAACACAGTTCTTCCCGGCCATGAGAACCTGCTTTGCTAAGGAATAGTGGGTGCTGTGGGGAGTGGAGAGAATCACCACCTGAATCTCCTCATCCTTCAAAATCTCATTCATATCCTCCACATACTCCACTCCCGGTATCTCCTTCCATGGGTCATCTCCATGGTTCGGGGTAAATATCTTTTTAATCCGTATCTTGTCCTTCCTTGTCAGTACAAAAGGAATATGATAGCGATTGGCGCTTTTTCCGTTCCCTATATATGCGATTACCATTTCCTTGCTCATTGCATTTCCTCCTCTTGATTTTTCTCTTCGAACTACCGCCTGCGGCAGTCCGGATAACTGCTGAACCAACATCATGTCCTTTAGCTAGTGAATCCTGCTTTTGCCCGTTACTGCTGCCCCTTATCTCCGGATAACCGCATTGCCAGATCCAGCACATTTTTCCCGTTCATGGTGCCGTAATCCGCCATGGGAATCACTTCCACGGGAATCTTCTTTTCCCCGCATATCTTTTTAGCCTCATCCAGCTTATACCTTACCTGGGGTCCAAGAAAAGCCACGTCAATCCCTTGGGTTTCTTCTTCCATGGCGGCTGCGGGAGCCGCCGCGATATCTGCCTCCAGCCCTCTTTCCCGGGCGGACTTTATCATCCTCTCCACCAGAATGCCTGTGGACATTCCCGCCGCGCAAAACAACCTTATTTTAATCATATCTCCATTTTCCTTTCATGATAACCTTTATCGTTTATCCCCACCTTAAACCCACTGCCATCAAACCTCAAAATCCGTGAAAATCCCGTTCTGCTTCCTGGCCTCTTCCAAAATCTCCGCCACCGTCAGGCTGACTTCAAGCATCTCCTTTTGCTTTGCCCAGTCCTCCTGGGCAATCATCCTCCCAAACTCCACAAACTCATAATACAGCCGATGCTCCGGATTCTCCGGCTTGTACTCTTTCGTCTCCCCGTTATTTAACAGCAGTTCATAGCTGTCCATCTGATTTACCGGCTTAGGAACCACAAAACACCCCTTTGTCCCCTGAATGGTACACCGCACCGGGGCCTTGCAGTCCTTGGCCGCAATGGCGGACACTTTAAAATCGCCGTAGTCCATGGTCAAAATCCCGCTGGTATCAATATCCCGCTCCACATTGGCCTCATAAGCCACTTTCTTCGGCTTTCCGAAAAGCCCCACCACTGCATGGACATTGTACACGTTCAAATCCATCAGGGCGCCTCCTGCCCGTTTCGGGTCAAAGGCCGCCAGAACCTGGCCCTGCCTGAACGCGTCATAGCGGGAGGAATACTGGCTGTAGTTGAGGCTTACAACTTTCAGCGTCCCCGCCTGGGCCAGATTCTCCTTAATAGAGCCGTATGCCGGAAGGTAGTGAATATTCATGGCTTCAAAAATCATCTTCTTATGCTCATCGGCAATCCTCATCAGCTCCCGAAGCTGTGCGGCGTTGGAGGTAACCGGCTTTTCGATAATCACATGCTTGTCATGAACCAGGGCCTTTTTCGCAAAAGCGGCGTGAAGATGATTGGGCAGCGCCACATAGACAGTATCCACATCGCTTTCCAGAAGTTCATCATAATCCAGAAAATAAGCGTCCAGCCCGTTCTCCCGGCACATGGCCCTGGTTTCCTCCTCCGTTTCCTTGGTTCCCAGCAAAGCCGTATAAGAAAAATTCAATTTCCCTATGGTCTGCATCAGCGATTTTACAATCATCCCCGTTCCCAGAATCCCGACTCTCATTTTAACTTCCCCTCTTCCTTTAATATTTTTAATGCTTCCACAATCAGGCCGTGGTCTTCCTCATGGGCCAGGCCGGACACCGCGACAGTCCCCCTTATCTCCCCCCGGATGGTAATGGGGAAGCCGCCTCCGCAGATTGCCAGGTTCTCGTCGTCCTTTAAATGGTCGTACTCATGGGTAATGTCATTGACCTCCCGTATGTACATGGAGCTGTGCCCAAATTCCCACACCATGTTTTCCTTGCGCTTCAGCCATTTGTCCTCTTTCTTTCCGTCCATCAAATACTGATACACCAAAAGCCCGTCCACCACGACACGCACGCCGATGGCTTTCTTAATCTCCCTGCCCGCTACCAGCCGCTCATACCCCTCAAAGATTTTCTCCGCCGTCCGCCTTGCGTCCTCATGGGAAAACTCCTCAAATTGCAGATAGTTTTCCAGTTCCAGCGTTTCTTGTCCCGGCGCGGATTCCTTTGTCTTTTTCTCCGATTCAATCATGTCCCTTTCCCCTTTCCGTGTCACATCTGATTTTTCAACTTTTTCTTTTTTATTCGGCCGCCGCCTTCTGTTTCTCATATAACTTTACAAATGGCAGATAAATAAGGGTCGATACGGCCAGCGCAAGGAGCTGGCACACGCCTCCCATGATGTTTCCGCCGGAAGCAAGGAACCCCAGCAAAAACGGAGGCATGGTCCACGGCATATTGACATACATAATGGGACAGATATGGATTGCCGTCAACACATAGCCCATGATAATGCTTGCCAGTGAAGAAGCGATAAACGGGATAATGAGTATGGGGTTCAGTACCACCGGATATCCGAACATGCACACTTCTCCGATATGAAACAAATTAGATACCAACGACAGTTTTGCAATAGACCGGTTCTCTTCCCTTTTTCCTGCAATCAGAAATGCGATGGTCAGCGCCAGCACCATGCCTCCGGTATTTTTTCTGATTGGCAATATACCACAAAGCCAGGAGGGATTGTTAAATATGCATCATATCGAAAAAAGTTCGGCGTTTCTTTTATGTTTGTTAAAAAACACCGAACTTTTTTCGCTGTCATGCCCCCCCTATATCACGTTCAAAATTCCGCTTATCCCAATCACCACATAGGTAATCTTCTTAATCTTTTCCCCATCCATACGGTCCACGATCTTATTGGCGATCATCAGCCCTGCAAGAATACAGGCCATGCCGATTCCGATATAGGGTAAATGCCATGGTGTCAAAATATGGTTAAACATACGCATCATCGTCCCATAAACCAGGTTCACCAGGAACACCGCCTGAATGGACCCCAGATATTCCTCCTTGCTGTGGGTCTGGCCTAAAAAGAACAGCACCATCAGCGGTCCCCCGATTCCAAAAAGCCCGTCGCAGGCGCCGGAAACCGCAATAAATATCACGCTGACCAGAAGGTTAAGCTCCTTCTCCTGAGCCTTATTAAAAAACAGATAATACGCAGATAAAAGAATCAGGAATACCCCAAACACCTTTTTCATAACAGCCTGGTTGACCATGGTAGAAAAGACGATGGAAATACCGGAAACCGCGACATACAGAATCGCCGGCCAGAGCACCTTCTTTAACTCAATATACTTTCTGTATCTCCAAAACATGGACAGGCTCAGCACAATGGCGATGGCACAGGATACCCCTGCCGCCTGGTTTAACGGAAACAAAGACGGCAGAACCATCATCATGACGATTCCCGCACCAAACCCGGTCACTCCCTGAAGAATCCCCGCGCATAAGGCGATGAAAGCGATTACCCCGTACATCATTTTAAATTCCTCCTCTTTTTCTTTCCGATTTTTATCCCTGCTCTTTCATCTGCTTCCTATAACTGGTTTTGTATGGATAAATTAAACCAAATGAGAAGGTTTTTTTCAATATTTCCAGAACATTCTGAAACAGCGTTTACAAATCCGGATAGTGTAAGGCTGGTTTTTGTAAACGACGTTTCACTTCGCAATCCCCGGCAATTCCTGACCCAGTTCAATGCTTCCTCTGATTTTTTGGGGGTCGAGTAGACATACCCCTTACGGGGTATGCCCCTCACAGAACCGGACGTGC
>CAJUFP010000160.1:0-3054 GCA_910585645.1 uncultured Hungatella sp.
GGCGATTCTAATTGGCCGGATGCGTAACAGTTCAAGGGTCATCTGAACTGTTACTCTCCGGCCCTGTTAAGGGTGGTTGTCACAAAGCCCCTGAAACAAGCTATATCTCCACGCCAAAAGACCCACCAGCCTGAAATCACTCAGCCTGATGGGTCCCCCTATTATCCTGTCAAAACATACCTTGGCCGATTCCGCCGTTTCGGCCGGTTCTATCCCGCCTCAGGCATCTTCCGAAACCTTCGCGGATTTTGCGGCTTTCGCCTCTCCCCCGGCTCCCTCCGCCCCTTTCGCCTCTTCCCCGGCTTCCCCGGCCTCTTTCACATCCGTCCCCTTAAGAACATCCTCGCCCGCCTTATCAGCCTCTTCTTTCTTCTCTTCCTTCCACTGCCATCCCAGCCTTCCATACCGTCTGGCCGTCTCATAGAGCTCATCCTGAAGCTCCTTTGTCAGCTCCTTTTCCGTAATCCGCCATTTCCAGTTGGTTCCCACTGTGGACGGCTTGTTCATCCGGCAGGAATTGTCGTACCCCAGATAATCCTGCATGGGAATCACGCACAGTTTTGCCCGGCTCCTCATAATCAAACTGATCAATGCCTTGTGCAGGTATTTCCTGGGCGTGTACTGGTCGCAGAGATATTCCCTGGCCATGTTCATCTCCGCCTTGCTGATGCTGTCAAACCATCCCACCAGCGTCTCATTGTCATGGGTTCCGGTGTAGGCCACGGAATTCTCCCCGTAATTGTGGGGCAGATAATCGCTGGCGCTGCCGGTATCCCTGGAATCAAAGGCGAACTCCAGCACCTTCATCCCCGGGAACCCGCTGTCTTTCACCAGTTTCCGCACAGAATCCGTCACATACCCCAGATCCTCGGCGATCACCTCCCGCTCCCCTATAACCTCTTTCATCCGGTTAAACAGGCCGATGCCCGGCCCCTTCTCCCATTTCCCCACAATGGCCGTCTCGGCCCCATAAGGAATGGAATAATACTCGTCAAATCCCCTGAAATGGTCAATGCGCACCACGTCGTAGAGCTTAAAGCAGTAATCCAGCCGCTCCATCCACCACTGGTAGCCCGTATCCCGGTGGTAATCCCAGCGGTAAAGGGGATTGCCCCACAACTGCCCCGTAGCCGAAAATCCGTCCGGCGGACACCCGGCCACAGCAGTAGGCACATTATGTTCATCAAGCTGGAACAGCTCCGGATGGGCCCAGGCGTCGGCGCTGTCCATGGCCACGTAGATGGGAATGTCCCCGATGATTTTCACGCCCTTGTCATTGGCGTAAGCCTTTAACTTCATCCACTGTTTGTAAAACTGGTACTGGAGATACTGGTGGAACTCAATCTCAAAATACTGCTCTTTCCGATAATAATCCAGGGCAAATCCCCACCGAAGCCGGATATCCTCGGCCCACTGGGTCCACGGCTTTCCGTCAAACCGCTCCTTCACCGCCATAAATAACGCGTAATCCTTCAGCCACCAGCTATTTTTCTCCACAAACTCAAGGTACTCTCTGTTTTCGCTGACCTTGCTCCGCTCATAAGCCTTTCTCAGCAACGGATAGCGGCTCTTGTACATTTTCTCATAATCAATATCCTTAGGATCTTTGCCAAAATCCGCCGCCTCACACTCCTTCTCGGTGAGCACACCCTCCTCCACCAATGCCTCCAGGCTGATAAAATAAGGATTGCCCGCATAGGTGGAAAATGACTGGTAAGGCGAATCCCCGAAACTGGTGGGAACCAGAGGAAGAATCTGCCAATAACACTGGCCCGCCTCTTTCAGCCAGTCCACAAAATCGTAAGCGCTCTGGGAAAAACAACCGATACCATACTTAGACGGCAAACTGGTAATAGGCAGTAAAATGCCTGCTGCTCTGTTCATGAAACCTTACCTCTCCTTCTTTGTGATCATAACCCCATAGTGGTCTGAAACCACCTCGTCATGAATACCATTACATATTACTTCTGATTTGTCAATGTCTATTTCTTTATTGCACCAAATATAATCAATCCTCATCCCCCCGGCATTGTCCTTAAGCCGCTCCTTCCAGCCGTCAATCACCTTGCCCACGGTAATGCCCCTATCCTTTTCCTTTGCCAAATCGTAAGTATCCTTCCAGCCGGATGCACTGACATAATCCCGGCCCTCCCCTTGAATCCCGGCAGGACTGTTAAAATCTCCCATAACCCACACCGTTTCATCCGCGGCCTGATGGGCGTCAATCTCATATACGGCCCTGTCCCAATGGCTGGCAAAAGGTTCCTTCTCATCCTCCCACCAGCCCATGTGAACCGAATAAAACCACATCCCGTCCGCCTTGACTCCCACCATCTTCCGGGTTTTCCAGTTGTGGAAATCATGGCTTCTGCTGATAAAAAACTGGACCGCCTTCTCAACGGGCCTGCAGGTAAATACAGCCAGCCCTTCCTCGTAAATGTCATACCCCACCTTGGCCGGAGCCCAGGTCCAGTAATACCCGCAGCCCTTTTCCTTTAAAAGCCTTGCCAAAGCCAATCCGTGGTTATCCTTCCGCAAAGGGACGTCATTGCCCGGACAGGGTACATACCCCAAATCCTCATCCACCTCTGCCTCCGGCTGTGAAATCGTCTGGTTTACCTCCTGGAGAGCAATCACATCCGGCATATTCCTGGCAGCCACCTGGGCAAAGATTGCCAGCTTCCTCTCATACTCTGGCTCCGCCAGACTGTGGGTGTTTAATGTCATCAGCTTCATCGTCCCATCCCCTTCCCAATCTCTGCGCATACACGTTTCCGGCGACTGCCTGTCGGCACGTCTCTTGCCGTTTCGCCTCCCATGACTGCGCCTGGCAAACTCAAAAACTCCATTACGCTACGTTTTTCTTCGCTTTGCGGCTCTCTCTATTTCGAAACGTGCAGACAGGCGCTCTACGGTACGCAAGCTCCCTTCCCGGGCCTGCCCACGCTTTTCTGCCCTTTTCACTCCTGGCGGCTGCCTATGCTTTTCTGCCCTTTTCGCTCCTGGCATCTGCCGCCGCCTTTTCGCCCCACACCTTTGCCGGCCAAGCTCAAA
>CAJUFP010000160.1:3154-8509 GCA_910585645.1 uncultured Hungatella sp.
AAACTCCGCTTCGCTCCGTTTTCCTCGCTTTGTGGCTGTCGCCACATAGAAACGTACAGCCAGACGCCCTCCGGCAAGCATGCTCCCCTCCCGGCGCCCGCCTGCTCGTTTCTGCCCTTTTCGCCTCCCGCTACTCCGCCGGGCAAGCTCAAAAAACTCCGCTTCGCTCCGTTTTCCTCGCTTTGTGGCTGTCGCCACATAGAAACGTGCAGACAGGCGCCCCCGGTGAGCATGCTCCCCTCCCGGCGCCCGCCTGCTCGTTTCTGCCCGGCTCATAGCTTATAAAATGTCATTAATATCTGATTTCAGCACGTCCGCCTTAGGTCCGTAAACCGCCTGGATTCCGTTATCCTTTTTCAGAAGCCCCAACGCGCCCTCTGCCTTCCACGCGGCGATGTCAGCCACTTTTTCGGGATCCTTTACCGTAACCCTAAGCCTGGTCATGCACGCGTCCACCAGGGTAATATTCTCTCTTCCGCCTAACAGCCCGATAATTCGCTGGGCCTGGCCGTTTCCGCCGCCCTTTGAGCCGCCCTGGCCCCCGCCGCCTTCCTCATCGGAACCCTCGTCGGTGTAATTGCCCAGACGTCCCGGAGTGGCAAACTTAAACCTGTCAATCATCACATAAGCCACAAAATACCCGATGGCAAAGAATACCACAACCGCAATCACAAAATTAATCAAATCACCGGCCAGCCCAGCCTTCAGGGACATGGGAACCCTGGTAAGGAACTCCAGGTTTCCGAAAGAGTGAAGCCTTAAATTCACAATCCCGGCCATGGCAAAGGCGCAGCCCTGGAGCACCGCGTAAACCACGTACAGCGGAAGAGCGCAGAACATAAACATAAACTCCAAAGGCTCCGTAACGCCGGTCAAAAACACTGCCAGCACCGTCGAAAAGAACATGGAACGGTAATTGGCCTGTTTATCCTTGTCAACCCTGCGGTACATCGCCAGCGCGATACCCAGCAAAAGACCCGTCGCGCCGATCATCTGCCCAACCTTGAACCTTGCGGGAATCACCGTCTTCATCAGGTTGGTGTAGGAAGCCATATCCCCGGCATCCTTAAAATTAATCAAATCCGTAACCCAGGCCAGCCACAGCGGGTCCTGTCCAAACACCTGAGACCCTGCGTTGATCCCCGTCTGAATGGTGTAAGTCCCGCCAAAAGACGTATAGTTCATAGGAATGGTCAGCATATGGTGAAGGCCGAACGGAAGCAAAAGCCTTTCCAGCGTCCCGTAAATAAACGGAGCCAAAACCGGGGACGTGGAGGACGAATTGGCAATCCACACGCCGAAATTATTGATTCCCGTCTGCACCACCGGCCAAACCACAGCCAGCACCGCGGAAATAATCACGGACCACACAATAACCACCATAGGCACAAACCGCTTGCCGTTAAAAAATGCCAAAGCGTCGGGAAGTTTCCTATAATTATAGTATTTATTGTAAATCATTCCGCCGGCAAAACCGGAAATAATACCCACAAACACGCCCATATTCAGCGCCGGAGCCCCGAGAACCGAGGTAAAATACCCATTTACCAGGATTTCCTGTCCAAACAAGGTGTGGGTAACCGCGTCCGGGTCATTTAACATCCCGGCCGTAACTCCGAAAATAGCGCCTGTAATACAGTTAATCAAGATAAACGCAATCACCGCCGCAAACGCGCCGCCAGCCCGCTCCTTTGCCCAGGAACCGCCGATAGCCACCGCAAACAGGATGTGCAGGTTGTTGATCACCGCCCAGCCGATGTTCTCCATGGTGCTTCCCACCATAAGAACCATGTTCACGTCCGCGCCTGCCATCTGCACCAGTTTACCAAGGCTTATCATCAGGCCGGCCGCCGGCATAACCGCGATAACCACCATCAGCACCTTGCCCAGCTTCTGGAGAAAATCAAAATTAATCTTAATCTTTCCGCCCTTCTCCCCGCCGGACGAGGACTCTTTGCCGTCAGCCGCAGCGCTGCCGCCGCCACCCCCGGCACTTCCGCTGCTTCCGCCGCTTCCCCCAGCGCTTCCGCCGCTGCCTGCCCCGGCATTTCCAGCACTTCCGCCGCTGCCCCCGACACTTCCGCCGCTTTCAGCCCCGGCGCCTCCTGTCCCGGATGACGCTGACGCCCCTTCCCCGCTTCCCTGTGCCTTCCCATCCCCGGTCACGGTGAGAACCGCTGTCCTGCCCGCCTGGGCCTGGCCCTCATGGTAATCCAGGCTTTTCCCTTCCATGCCGCCGCAGACTAAAACCGGAGTCACCGGGTTAATATTCCTGGCCGCCAGAAATTCCAAATCCACCTTTGCCACAGGGTCGCCTGCTTTCACCTTATCCCCAGGCTTAACAAAAACCTCAAAACATTCGCCTTTCAGCCCCACAGTCTCCAGGCCCACATGAATCAGAAGCTCCAGCCCCTCCTCCGTCCGAAACCCAAAAGCGTGAAGAGTCTCCGCCACCGAAGCCACCTGTCCGTCCACCGGGCTGACAATGGTTCCTTCCGTGGGAATCACCGCGATGCCGTCGCCGATAATCTTCTGGGAAAACACCGGGTCCGGAACCTGGTCCAGAGGTATGGCATTGCCCGTAACCGGGGATAAAATGTCTCGCCCCAAATGAATCTCATTGCTGCTCATCTCTACTTACCTCCTGCTGTATTATTTCTTGTACAATGGGGAATTGTAATTTCCGTCTGCATTCCTATGCGGCAATTCACGGCCCGCCAATCTCCTGCCCACAAATCACGCAAAATAAATGCAAACTTCTTGCATTAACTATATAATCTTTGCATTGTTTTTGCAATATCAATTTCGCAATTTTCGTCTTTTCTCCATAATACACAATTTCTCATACTGATTTTTATGCATATTTTATAATCTTCATGGTTTCTTCATGAACCTGACCATTATTTTTCAAGCTTCTGTCCATCCCACCATGCTCTTTTCACCCCCTCGCCATAGCCATCATCAATGCCCTCACCATTACGTCCAAACTCCTCCCATCCCTTTCTGTCACTTTTTGCGCAACTTTTATTGTTTTTTGCATTAATTTTTTCTCATAATTGCACAAATTATTTTTCATCCCTTGCGCAAAGTACATTGACTTTTCCCTTATTTTCTCCTACAATTAAGATAATATTTATTTTAGCATCCTATTTTGGCCGCAATTTCATTATCCGGCGATTTATTTCCGTACAGCGTGTTTGAAAATGGCTTTCCATCAGGGCAGGACGCGCCTCTCCTTATGGAGGAAGTATTCCCGGAGCCGCTCCTGCAACTGCTTTTGCGAGAAGTTCACACGGAAGCGCTTCCGGAATCCTTTTTGCGTCCGCTGTTGCGGCTGATTTTACGTCATATGCACATAAATGTTAAGGAGGTTCCCAATTTTATGGCAGTTACACTGAAAGATGTGGCAGCCCTTGCCGGCGTGTCCCCTTCCACCGTATCCAGAACCTGTAAAGATAACCCGTCCATCAGCGAGGAGACCAAAGAACGAGTCCGCCGGGCCATGGCCCAGCTAGGTTACGACCCGGGAGGACTGTCCCAGTGTACCCCTCCCCAATGGGAAACGTGCCGCTCCATTGGCATTATCCTCCCTCCCTCCCAGAAAGAAGTCTACGAAAACTCCTTCTATCTGGAAACCATCCGGGGCATCAGCCAGTTTTGCAGCCACCGACAGTATATGAACACGGTCATTACCGGCCAGAGCGAAACAGAGCTGTTAAAGGTCATCCAGTCCCTTGTCCGCACCGGCCAGGTGGACAGCTTTATCATCCTCTACTCCCGGCAGAAAGACCCGGTTATTGACTATCTTTATAATGAAGGGCTTTTGTACGTGCTTATCGGGAAAGCCTACCAGTACGCCAACCAGACCATTTACATTGACAATGACAACCTGCTGGCAGGGCAGGAAGCCACGGAATACCTGATCCGCCTGGGCCATAAGTCCATCGCTTACCTGGGAAGCGACAGCAGCCTGATGTTTTCCGCTGACCGGAAGGCCGGATACCAGACAGCCCTGGCCCTTCATCAGCTTCCCCTGCGGCCTGACCACTGTTTGGAGATTGCCTCTGTGTCAAGAGACGACGGAAGTTCCCTCCGCGCCATGCTCCAAAGCCCTGACCGCCCCACGGCCATGGTGGTCAGCGACGATATCCTGGCCGTTTCCCTGGAGCGGGCGTGCCTGGAACTGGGACTGTCCATCCCAAAGGATTTGTCCATTATTTCCTTTAATAACTCCCTTCTTGCCAGGCTTACGTCCCCTCAGCTCACCTCGGTTGACGTCAACTCCTGCCAGCTTGGCATTGAAGCCGCCTCCCAGCTTATTAACCATATGGAAAATCCCAACCTTATGGCCACCAAAATCATTGTGCCCCACCACCTGATCGAACGCCATAGCTGCCGGGCTTTAGGAACTGTCCGGCAATGACGGCTTTGGAAGCAGAGGGCATACATAAAGTGGCCCTGGTGGCATTTGAGAAAAATGTATCCGGCAATCGTTTCTGGGAAAAGGCCGGATTTACTGTATGGGACGACCTGGTTTATCGAAATAAAGCCATACACCAGCTTGAAAGGATTGATTCATTTCAGACAGAGGCCCCATATGAAAAACTTTTATGAGAAAATTCGGAGGAATTCAGATGAAACTAAAAAACGTTTTACTTGTCGTCAAAGATATTGAAAAATCCAGACGGTTTTATCACGACCTGTTTGGTCTTGATCTGGTCCTTGACAATGACGGCAATATGATTTTAACGGAAGGTCTTGTGCTCCAAGATGAAAAAATCTGGAAAACCTTTTTGGGAAAAGACATCATTCCCCAAAGCAATTCCTGTGAACTGTATTTTGAAGAACAAGATATAGAGGCATTTGCTGAACATCTGGAAAAAACATATCCCTCCGTTCAGTACGTCAATCGCCTTATGACTCATAGCTGGGGGCAAAAGGTAATCCGGTTTTACGATTTAGACGGGAATTTGATTGAGGTTGGAACGCCTATGTAACGCGGCGGTTTCCACAGCGTTCGGAGGCTATGAGAACATAGTCCTTGGGCTATGTTACAAGAGAATTTTTTTGACACAGTTACCACTAGAAGTTTCCATCATATTGATAGCAGACTGCTTCTGTATCATCACAGACGCGGAGAAATGAACGACCTTTTCTTAGCATAACCATTATATGCAATAAACACGACTATTGGGTGCCGCTGTCAAAATCTGACATGGGTAAATCGAAACTTAATTTCGTCATATTGGGGGTATTGTTGAGTGAGCAAAGGGCGAGGGGAGTCGTGATGCCAGGGAGGAAAGGGAGGCTGTGTGCCGTTCGGGTTCAGATATGCCAAGCATTCCGATGAGCCCT
>CAJUFP010000161.1 GCA_910585645.1 uncultured Hungatella sp.
GGAATGTTTGGCATATCTGAACCCGAACGGCACACAGCCTCCCTTCCCTCCCTGGTTCCACGACTAACTCCGCCTTTGCTCACTCAACAATCCACCAATATGATAAACTTAAAGCTACGCTTTATCCGAGTTAGAGGATACCGGGCGTTCTTTGATGTGATTTTGCACAAAGTCGTCCGGGATCCTTGGGGGCATCCGGCTTAAGACGGTGTCTGCGGCCTGCCGGGCGTTTGTAAGCGCCTGGTTCAGGATATCCTGGGCCACGAAATGTTCAAAGGAGCTGATGGCTATGTAGTCGGGAATGTCCTCTAAAGGGATGGTGGAGAAACGTCCGCTCTCCCTGCCAAGGATCAGGGTTTTTTCATAGTTGTAGGGCGTGTAGATGCCGTAGAGCAGAAACAGGTCGTCGTCCGCGGGAAAGCGATAGAGATCCGCCAGCTGGTAGAAGATCCGGCTGGGGGTCTTTTCCAATTTGGCAAAGAGAATGTCCTGCTTTAGGGTATCTAAATAGAACTTCTGATAGCTGCTGCCCATCAGGTAGAGGATGCGGACCCGCAGAGCCAGGACATGGCGGTGCAGGGGATCTGTGCAGGGATGGCTGACGCTGCAGAACAGGGAGCTGTAGGCTGAGATCATGGACAGAATCTGGCAGGCTAAGGACTCTTTGGAGTGAAAAAAGTGGTTGGTCAGGCCTAAACTTACGCCGGCCTGGTCGGAGACCTGGCGGATGGTGGTGGCCTCGTAGCCCTGGGTCAGAAACAGCTGGTGGGAGATGCAGAAAATGTGTTTGTACTTGTCGTTTTTTTCCATGGAACGTGTCCTCCTGAGTATGGTTTGTGATGGACCAAAAGATGCCGGGGATATGGATCCTGGCGGGAAAAGGTTTCTGTTTGTCCGATAACTTTAGATTAGCATTGAACATGTTCTATGTCAAGTGGGGGATGGCGGTGTTTGGGGATTTTAGAATAATCTGGACCTTTCCATAATAGATTGTAGTAAATAAATGATGGAGGTCCACATGAGTTCGAAAACGAGAATTGTAGTGCTGAAAATGAAGGAGCTGATCTACACAGCCGTATTTTTAGGGCTGGCAGTTGTATTGATCACGCTGTTTCTCATCATGTTCCGCCCAAGGCAGAGTGATCCGGCTCCCACCACCCAGCCTGCTTCCTACATACCCGGAGTCTACAGCGCTTCCATTACCCTGGGAAGTCAGAATCTGAATGTGGAGGTGGCGGTGGATGCTGACAGGATCCAGGCTGTGTCCTTTGTGTCCCTGGATGAGGCGGTGACTACGATGTATCCTCTGATGCAGCCGGTGATGGAGGATCTGGAGGAGCAGATCTTAAAGAGGCAGTCTACAGAAGATCTGTCGTATTCTATGGAGACGCGCTATACGTCCCAGTCCCTGATTAATGCCATTGATCGGGCTCTGGATAAGGCAAAGGTAAAATAGGCGGTTGGCCATGGCGGAAAGCTTACTGAGGAAAGACCAGGGAACGGGAGGTACAAAGGCGCCGGAAAGTTTTGACGTGGGAGAAACGGAGAAGTAAAACGCGAAATGATACAAAGAGGAAAGATGCAGAGGAGAAAGATATGGGGAGGAGAGATACACAGATGCCAAGGGATATTGAGACGGAGAGGCGTAAGATGGAGAGGATGGAGGGAAGCGGCGAGGAGAATCAGATCACGGAGGGCGTCATCTGGAAACAGCTGCTGTTGTTTTTCTTTCCCATTTTGTTCGGGACGTTTTTTCAGCAGCTGTACAATACGGTTGACGCCATTGTGGTGGGACAGTTCGTGGGAAAAGAGGCGCTGGCTGCCGTAGGCGGGCCTACCGGGACATTGATCAATCTGCTGGTGGGCTTTTTCGTCGGCCTTGCCTCCGGAGCTACGGTGATTATTTCCCAGTTTTACGGCGCAAAGCGGGCGGACAAGGTGGGATACGCGGTCCACACGTCGGTGGCGTTTTCCCTGGTGTGCGGGCTGGGGATTATGGCTGTGGGGATCTTTGGAGCGCCTTTTGCGCTGTCCATGATGGGGACGCCAAAAGATATTATGGAGTATGCGGTACTCTACATACGGATCTACTTTCTGGGGACTATCCCCAACCTGATCTACAATATGGGCTCCGGGATCCTGCGGGCCGTGGGGGATTCCAAAAGGCCGCTGTTTTTCCTGATCACGGGATGCGTTACCAATATTGTGCTGGATGTGATCCTGGTGGTGTTTTGCCGGATGGGGGTGGCGGGAGCCGCTCTGGCCACCATCTTTTCCCAGACTGCCAGCGCGCTGTTTGTGGTGGTGGTGCTGACCAGAACCGGGGAGATGTACCGGCTTTCGTTTTCGAAAATACGGCTGGATAAGCGGATGCTTGCAAGAATCGTCCGGATCGGACTTCCGGCCGGGCTTCAGTCGGTGATGTATTCCCTGTCAAATGTGATCATTCAGTCAAGTGTTAACAGCCTTGGCACGGACACCATCGCGGCCTGGACGGCTTACGGGAAGATCGACAGCGTGTTCTGGATGATTATCAATGCCTTCGGTATTTCCATCACCACCTTTGTGGGACAGAATTACGGCGCGGGGAAGATGGACCGGGTCAGGAGAGGGATTCGGGAATGCATGGCCATGACGTTGGTTTCGGCTGTGGGTTTGTCCTGCGTGCTTTATCATTTTGGATTTTATATCTTTGAGATCTTTACCACGGACCCGGCGGTGCTGGAAAAGGGGATGGAGATCCTGCGCTTTTTGGTGCCTGCGTTTTTTACCTATGTTACCATTGAGATCTATTCCGGGGCTCTGAGAGGAATCGGGGATTCCTGGATCCCTATGATTCTGACTATGGTGGGCGTGTGTATCCTGCGGGTGGTGTGGATCGTGGCGGCGGTGCCTTTAAGGCGGACGATCACTACGGTGGTGTTTAGCTATCCTTTGACCTGGTCGGTGACTACGGTGTTGTTTTTGGTGTATTTTCATGGGTATAGTCGGTTGGGGAAGGGGAGGAGGTGAGTAGGTAGATAGGTGAGGATAGTGAGATGAGATTATCTTTGGTCCTTTCGTGTTAAACACGATAATATTCAGAAGTGCTTTCTACATTGAGATTCCATAATTTTTTAAGATTTGTTTCTTTTGAATAAGAATCAAAAAGTGTCGCTTAATACACAGTTAAGCGACACTTTTTTTATAAAATCATACTGAAAACGTCATTTTTCTATAACGGTTCCGATTATATCATCATTTCTGGTAGGTGTCAACTGCATCAAGATGCCAATTTTTCCAGAGTATTTGAAGAATAAATTTGATTTTTATGATTAAGACCATAGTTTTATCTAAAATTATAGATATCTGTTATTCTCAATATTACAAAAAGTGTCGCTTAACTGTGTATTAAGCGACTAATTCACAGCAGATCAATAAGGAGATGAGAAAAATCTGGTATTTGCTGAAATGTCAGGAGGGCAATGAGACAGATTGCCTGAACAGGTGTTTGCAGCTTATAGATTGCCGAGGCATAGAGGAGATTCTCTGTTTCCAGTATCAGCGCATGATACGTTATGGCGGCGAATGGCATCTGGAAAGACGGATAGTTTTGCCGGGATATATTTTTTTATCTGGGACAGACGTTTTGTGCAAAAAGATGTGGGAAGAAAGCCAGAAAGGAAGCAATGATATCTTTATGACTCCCTGCGAAGTTCCATATTTGAAGACAATGTGTCAGAATGGTTCCCTGGTCGGAATATCCAGAGGGATCATTCAAAATGGGACTGTTATTGTGACCAGCGGGCCGTTAAAAGGGAGGGAATATCTGATACAAAAGATTGATCGCCATAAAAGGATCGCAGAAATTGAGATTCCTCTTGCTGGAGACAGGAAGCGGATGATGGTCGGTCTGGAGATCTATGAGAAAGTTATGTAGAAAGAAAAAGGAAAGAGATAATCAGGATTGAGAATGAGATTGCTGAAGCATTGGCACAGGGATAGCATTCTCATGGTCATATTGGCAGAGGAAAGCCGCAGTGGGTTTTATGGCTGTGGAATGGCGAAGCTTGCCCAAAATGCTGGGGATTGATAAATGGGAGTGCCATGAGAAATGAAATGGAAGACAGGAGAGAGGTATATGTGGTACGTTATACAGACTTTTGGGGGACAGGAAGAAAAGACTGCTGATATGATCAAGAGAATGGTTGCATCAGATCTTTTCCAGGACTGTTTTGTTTTGAAAAGGGAACGGCTGAAAAAGTTTCAGGGGAGCTGGAACAAGGTGGAGGAAGTGTTGTTTCATGGTTATGCGTTTGTAATCTCCGAGACACCAGAAGAACTGTATGAGGAATTAAAAAGGGTCCCAAGGCTGACAAAAGTTTTGGGAAGAGAGATGGACTACTTTTTTGCGTTGGGAGAAGAGGAAAAGAGGCTGGTTGAGCATATTGGAGGACGGGAACATAAGGCTGCTTTGTCAAGAGTTGCAGTAGAAGAGGGAAAGCGTGTTTACGTAATCCAGGGACCATTAAAGGGTTATGAAGGAGATATCTTGAAGGTGAATCTGCATAAAAGGGAAGTAGTGATGGGAGTGGAATTTATGGGGAGAAAAGTGGAGTTGAGGATGGGAGTTGATATGGTAGATGATCGAAAGTTCTGTTGTCAATGAAAAAAATTATTACTTTTAGGAGAAAATCAATGAACCAAGAGCAAATACTTGCAGATTCAAGATTTCGAGATTTAGAGCCACTGAATGAGCGTGTATGGCTTGCATCTCCAACTATGCATGGAAGCGAACAAAAATGGGTGGATGAGGCCCTTCGGACGAATTGGGTCACTACAGCTGGAGTAAATGTTAATGAGGTTGAGAAAGAGGTCGCAAAGTATATTGGCTGCCAATATGCCGTAGCTCTTTCAACCGGCACTGCCGCTTTGCATTTGGCTACAAAGCTGGCCGGAGAAAGACTCTATGGACAAGCAAGACCAGAGCATGGAACACTGGAGGGACAAAGAGCCTTCTGTTCTGATGTTACATTTGATGCTTCCATAAATCCTGTTTCGTATGAGAATGGAGAAGCGGTTTTTATTGATAGCGAATATGACACCTGGAATATGGACCCGAAAGCTCTTGAGAAGGCCTTTGAGATTTACCCGGACACAAGACTTGTGATTGTTGCCCATCTTTATGGAACCCCAGGGAAAATGGAGGAGATTAGGGAAATTTGCAAAAAGCATGATGCTATAATCGTGGAGGATGCTGCGGAGAGTTTAGGCGCAAAGTACAAACTGGGCAAAGATTGGGTAGAAACTGGAAAACTTGGTAGTTACAGCTGTGTTAGTTTTAATGGAAATAAAATAATAACAGGCAGTAGTGGCGGAATGTTTTTGACAGACAATTATGAGGATGCTAATAAAGTCAGAAAATGGAGTACTCAAAGCCGTGAGGCCGCAGCATGGTATCAACATGAGGAAATTGGATACAATTACAGAATGTCAAATATTGTGGCAGGGATTGTGAGAGGTCAGATACCATATCTGGAGGAACATATTAGGCAAAAGAGAGTAATTTATGAAAGATACAAGGAAGGATTAAAAGATCTGCCTGTGTCCATGAACCCGTATAATAGTTTGAAGTCTATACCTAATTTCTGGCTATCCTGTATGCTTATCAATGTTGATGCTATGGCTCCTCATGTGCGGGGAGAACAGGAAGAGATATGGACACAGGAAGTCGGTAAGTCATCTCCAGGCGAGATTCTTGCCGCAATTGCCGCGTTTGGCGGAGAAGGACGTCCAATATGGAAACCAATGCATATGCAGCCCATATATCGCTCCCATGCTTTTATAACTGCTGAGGGAAGTGGCAGAGGACGAAGTAATGCATACATGACAGGAACGGGGATCGATGTTGGGGCAGACTTATTTCGCCGTGGGTTATGTTTACCATCTGATATTAAAATGACAGTGGCGGAACAGGATAAGATCATAGAGATTATAAGACGATGTTTTGGATGATTTACTGCCCACAGATTAGAAGGTGATCAATGAATGAAATTCCGGAGAAAACGCGGATTTTATGAGAAATATATCAAGCGGATGCTGGATATTGTTTGCTCAGTGCTTGTTATTGTATTGTTTTCATGGCTTTATGTAGGAATTGCTTTGGCTGTTAGAGTTAAGATGGGAAAACCAGTGGTATTCAGTCAATTAAGACCAGGAATGATAGGAAATAATGGTCAGGAACATATTTTTAAAATGTACAAGTTTCGGACAATGACGGATGAGCGGGATGAGAATGGGAGTTTGTTACCAGATTACATGAGATTATCAAAATTTGGATATGGATTGCGTATCACGAGTTTAGATGAACTGCCAGAAGTATTTAATATCTTATGCGGAGATATGAGTTTCATAGGTCCGCGGCCGCAATTAGTTCGAGATATGGTTTTTATGAGTGACAGGCAGAGAATGCGCCATACTGCTAAGCCAGGGCTTAGTGGCTTAGCACAGATAATGGGCCGTAACGCGATTACATGGGAAGAAAAGCTGGATTGGGATTTGAAATACATAGAAAATATCTGTTTTATTAATGATCTGCGAATTGTTCTCCTAACTGTGAAAAAGGTGTTCGGTAAAGGTGAAAGCTCTGACGAGTTGAATATAACAGATGATTATGGAGATTATCTATTGAAAAATGGAAAAATTACATTCAAAGAATATAATGCCTTGCAGATAAAAGCCCAAAAGATACTGGAGAGGAAGTTAATGAATGACAGTAAAAGAGCAAATTGAGAGAAATCCAAAGGTCTCGGTCATTGTGCCAATGTACAACGCGATATCCACGCTGCAGGAGACTGTAGAGTCTGTGCAGGCACAGACGTACATAAATTGGGAACTTATTCTTGTGGATGACTGCTCTTTGGATGATACGAAAGCACTTGCTGAGATACTTGCGAAGGAAGATGACAGGATAAAAGTTTATCAGATGCCACAAAATGGAGGACCTGGCGCTGCTACCAGAATTGGATTTAGAAAATCCGTTGGAAGTCTTGTGGCATTTATTGATGCGGATGACTTGTGGCCGCCTGAGAAATTGGAAAAGCAAATAAAATTTATGGTTGATCACAATTACGAATTTACTTGTACAGATTATCAATGGGTAAATGAAAGCGGAAAACCTTTAGGCAAAGTGATTAAATGTAAAACGGAAGCGGATTATAGAACAGTTCTCCATATGTGTCCTGTTGGGTCGTCAACAGTAGTAATTACTGCGGAGAAAATGAAGAGGGTTGTTATTCCTGTAATTCGAAAAAATAATGATTATGCTTTATGGCTTCAGATTTTGAGAGATGGAGGTAAAGTCTATGGAATACACGAAATTTTGATGGATTATCGGATCATGCCTGCATCTAATTCATTCGACAAACGGAAAATGATAAAATATTTTTGGAAAATATATAGAGGACAGGAAGGTTTTTCAAGAGTCAGATCTCTACTACTTTTGGGACAGTATATTTTTATAAAATTGATTGGTATCAAATAACCGGGGGGAATAAATACATGAAAATTTCATTAATGAATGTTCAGCGTCAGCATGAGACCTATGCAGCCGAATATGAAGAAGCGGCTCTGAAGGTGCTTCGCAGCGGTAATTATATTGGAGGCGAAGAGGTGGCTGCTTTTGAGGAAGAGTTTGCGGCTTATGAAGGGGCAAAGTATGGAATTTCATGTGGAAGCGGTACAGATGCTATCGTTCTTGCGCTTCGTGCCCTTGGAGTAGGGGCTGGCGATGAAGTAATAACAGTTTCATGGACATTCTTTGCTACGGCGGAGAGCATTGCAGCTGTGGGAGCTACCCCAGTGTTTATAGATGTTGATCCAATTACTTACTGTATGAATCCCAAACTTGTTGAGTCAGCCATCACCGAAAGGACAAAAGCAGTGTTGCCTGTTCATTTCTATGGACAGAGCTGTGATATGGACGCGCTTAGAACTATCTGCAAAAGACATGGCTTATACCTCATTGCCGATTGCGCGCAGTCTGCAGGTACTAAATATAAAGGAGAAAGGAAAAATACATTGGGAGACGTTTCCTGTTTTTCGTTCTTTCCTACAAAGAATCTTGGCTGTGATGGGGATGGAGGAATGATACTTACGGACAGTGAGGATATAGCCCATGCATGTAAATCTCTGAAAACACATGGATCTGGTATGGATGGCCTAAACATGTTAAAGAGAGATTGTAGATTGAAGAATATTCCGTTTCCAAAGAATATACCAGTTGGGGAGACAAAGTATTTTAACTATTTAATTGGATACAATTCAAGGCTTGACGCAATTCAAGCTGCCATCCTCCGCAAGAAGCTGATGCATCTTGATGAATTTGTAGAGAAGCGCAGGGAAAATGCCGCGTTTTGTATTAAAATGGTTGATTATCTCAAAAAAGCCTTGATTTACGGGCATACAAGCAGGA
>CAJUFP010000162.1 GCA_910585645.1 uncultured Hungatella sp.
AGGTTTTATGGGGCCTGTAGGGATTTTTTAATTTTTTAAGTGTTAAAGACCCGATGTCCGTTCCTCCATTTCGTGTAAAAAGAATAGTTTTTGGTTCAAATCGCTCTTGGATTTGTCTATATGTTACCATTGATTACTTGATTAGTCAAGTATATTTTTAGTCAACTTACTCATGTTGACATTTCCATGTTCCTATGCTAGACTAAATACAATGTTAAATTTTGGAATACTCTGTACGAAGGAGAAGTATGGAAGAATTTCGCTTTGAACACCTGAACAAGAATTCCCACATGCCGTATTACGTTCAGATCAAATATTACCTGCGCCACCTGATCAAGGAGCTGGGGCCCAACGCCCTGATTCCCAGCGAGACGGAGCTGGCGGACTTATTCGGCGTCAGCCGCGGCACGGCCAAGCAGGCTGTCATGGATTTGGTCTACGAGGGCGCCCTCTACCGGAGACAGGGAAAGGGGACTTTCACCGCGGATGTGATCCCCAGACAGTACAACCACCTGCCCTCTTTCACCGCTGACATCATCAAGGCGGGACACACGGCCGTGTCCCAGCCCCTGAAGTTTTCGGTCTCCGCCCCCGCTCCCAGAGCCAGGGCCTTTTTCGGGTTGGCTGACACGGATACGGTGCTAAAGTACAAGCGTCTCGTGCTGGGAAACGGAAGCCCTGTGGCCGTTGTCACCAGCTTTCTCAACGGCCGTCTCTTTCCCGGGCTGCAGATGAGCGACATCGGCAATTCCCTCTACGACTCCCTTGAGAAAAAGTTCGGTTTTTCCCCGGTCCAGGCCAGGGACACCTACTGCGTGGCCGAGATTTCCCCCAAAACCGCAAGGCTTTTAGACCAGGCCGAAGCCAGCCAGGTCATCTATTCGGAGCGCATTGCCTGGCTGTCCGATAACACTCCCGCGGAGTTTGTGGAGAACTATATCCGGGCGGACCGGTTCAAGATCGAGATCGACTACAAGAGCCAGGATAACCAGCTCCAGGCCTCCCCCTGCTTTCAGCTGAACTACAGCCCGGAAAAGCAGTAGACAAAAAAGTGAGATTTATGAATACAAAAGCCAATCGTTTCCTGTCATCCAAATCTAAAGGGAGGGTCGTCGGCACCGAAGTGCCGAATCCCTCCCTTAATGACTGATTTTTTGCTGCCTGCCAACCGCCAGCCCCATGTCCGCCGTAGGCTTTCGGATTTTATGTGTCAGCGGCGGATCAGTATCTACCGCCCGTCTTCATCTCCCGCTCCATCTCCCGCCGCTGATCCTTCTTGGCGATGTCCTCCCGCTTGTCATACAGCTTTTTGCCCTTTGCCAGGCCGATCTCCACCTTCACCAGGCTTCCCTTAAAATACACCTGCAGCGGCACCAGAGTAAACCCCTTCTCCGCAATCTTACTCCCCAGTTTCACGATCTCCGACTTGTGCAGCAGAAGTTTTCGAACCCGCAGAGGGTCCTTGTTAAAGAGATTGCCCTTCTCATAAGGGTTCACATGCATCCCGTAGAGGAACATCTCCCCCCGCTCAATGCGGATAAAAGACTCCTTGATGCTGCATTTGCCCATGCGGATGGACTTCACCTCCGTGCCGAACAGCTCGATCCCCGCCTCATATTTATCCTCTATAAAATAATCGTGGTAGGCCTTCTTGTTGTTGGCCACCAGCTTTACCGCCTGTTTTGCCAAATTGCTCCCTCCCCTTCTCCTAAATCACATATCCTCATCCAAGGTAAAATCAATGGTTCTGGTAAGCTTGTCGCACCCTTTCACCAGCACCCGTACCTTCTGCCCCAGCTTGTAGCGAACCCCTGTCCGCTCCCCCGCCAGTTCCATCCGCTCCTCGTCAAAGATAAAATAATCCCCTTTCAGCTCGCTGATGTGGATCAATCCCTCCACCGTGTTTGGCAGCTCCACATACAGCCCCCAGCCTGTGACACCGGATATGGCGCCCTCAAACGTCTCGCCGATATGGCCGGACATATACTGGCATTTCTTTAATTTATCCGTCTCCCGCTCCGCCTCGTCGGCCCGCCGCTCCATGGCCGAGCACTGCTTAGCCACCTGCGGCAGGATCCGGTCATAGTGTGAGATCCGCTTCTGGCTAAGGCCTGTCCGCAGATTCTCCTTGATGATCCGGTGGATCTGCAGATCCGGATACCTTCGGATGGGGGACGTAAAATGGGTGTAATAGTTGGCTGCCAGCCCGTAATGCCCGGTGCAGACCGTGCCGTACCTGGCCTGCCGCATGGACCTTAAGGTAAGGCGGCTGATCAGGGCCTCCTCGTCCGTACCCTGGATCCTGTCTAAAAGCTTCTGGATCTCCTTTGGATGCACCTCCCCGTTCTGGGTCCGGATGGCGTAGCCGAAATTGTTGATAAACGTTCCCAGCCGCTTCATCTTCTCCGGATCCGGGTACTCGTGAGTCCGGTATACAAAAGGCAGCTCCTGCCAGAAATAGTCCTCCGCCACCGTCTCATTGGCCATGAGCATAAAATCCTCAATGATCCTGGTGGCCGCGTTCCGCTCATAGGGCCTTATGTCAACAGGCCTGCCCTTGTCATCCAGCACGATCTTGCTCTCCGGAAAATCAAAGTCAATGGATCCCCTCTGCCGCCTTTTCGCCCGCAAAATGTCCGCCAGCTCCTTCATGGTGTCAAACATGGCCACAAAATCCCGGTATTCCTCCATGACAGCCGGATCCCGGTCCGTCACAATGGCATTGACCGCAGTGTAAGTCATCCGTCTGTCCACCCGGATCACGGTCTCCGCCACCCGATGTCCCAGCACATTGCCCCGGTCGTCAAGATCCATGACGCAGCTTAGGGCCAGCCTGTCCTCCCCCGCGTTCAGGGAGCAGATGCCGTTGGACAGCTTGTGGGGCAGCATGGGGATGACCCGGTCCACCAGATATACGCTGGTCCCCCGCTTAAGGGCCTCTTCATCCAAAGGCTTTCCCTCCCTTACATAGTGGGTCACATCCGCGATGTGGACCCCCAGGGTGTAGCGGCCATCCGCCTCCTTTGAGATGGTGATGGCGTCGTCTAAGTCCTTGGCGTCCTCCCCGTCAATGGTCACGGTCTGAAGATGGCGCAAGTCAAGGCGGCCCTCCATCTCCCGCTCATCCACCGTCCCGGGCATCAGCCCTGCTTCCCTCATGACCTCCTGGGGAAATTCCTCCGGCAGGCCGTAGGCTTTTACGATGGACACAATATCTGTCCCAGGGTCATTGACATGGCCGATGATCTCTGTGACCATGCCCTCCGGCTTTCGTCTCTCCCCACCAAAGTCCGTGATCTTCACCACCACCTTGTGGCCTGTCACCGCCCCCATATCCTTTCCCTGGGGGATAAAAATATCCTGGCTCAGCTTCTGGTTGTCCGGCAGCACAAACCCATAATTTTTATTCTTCTGATAATACCCGATGACCGTCTCATTGGCCCTTTCCAGGACCTTGAGAATGGCGCCCTCCGGCCGCTTTCCTTTTGTCCCTGTCTCCTCCCTGGCTACCTGGACCCGGTCCCCGTTCATAGCCCCGCCGGTCTTCTCCGCCGGGATAAAGATGTCCTCCTCCTGCCCCTCCACGGTCACAAATCCAAACCCCCGGGCATGGCCTGTAAAAACACCCACCCGGGCAAACTCCCGGGCCATTCCGTATTTCCCTTTCTTTGATATGCCGATCTTCCCCTCCTCCATAAGGAGATCCAGAACCTTTTTTAGCTCCTCCCTCCTGGATTTAGGGATATCTAAAAAGACGGCCAGCTCTTTTAACTTCATGGGAACATACGACTTGTCGTCAAACAGCCGGACCAGCAGCTCCTTCTGCTCTTCTAATAAATCCTGCGCCATGTTACCTCCTCTGCTTCTCCCAAAATGACAAAAACACCCTTGTTGCCAAGAGTGTCTGCTTTGCTGTATCGTTACCAGATAATGTTCAGCACCAGGGCCAGCACCAGAACCGCCGCCGCCGCGAACTTGGTAAATTTCTCCAGAGTGCCTTCCATGGAACGTCCCTTGTTCTTGCCCCAATAGCTGTCCGCCATGCCGCTGATAGAGCCAAGCCCCGAGGACTTCCCCTCCTGAAGCAGTACGATAACGGTAAGGGCAACGCATATAAGAACAAACACAATGGTTAAAATCGTTTTCAGCATACCAGTTTACACCTCCTATAGTCAAACACCAGTATCATAGCATACTTTCTATGGAAAGACAAGGGATTTTTGTATTTCAGCCCGTTTTTTGGCCCGCTTTTTGGCCCCTTTTTTGTAACCGTTCAGGTAGGTCTGCGCGTTTACCGCGCTGATTGTACGAAAACGTAATGGCCGCAGGCGATTTTAAACGGCGGTCTGGGCTGCCAGTACATCGTTGCACTAGAGCGTGTCTGAAAATTCATTCCCGCCATCTGTACGCCCCACTTTGCGGTATATTTGGTCCTCATTCAGTCAACGCAGCCCACTACGCCTCCCTCATTCGGGCCAAATCTCCCACAAACTGTGACGCGCATCTGTCAGAAAGCAATTTTCAGACACGCTCTAGTATAACTCGATTTAAATACCTTTCATTTTCGGTGAGGATGCTTTTTCGATAGCGCAAAGGAAAAAGCGGAGGCGTAGTGGTGCTACGCCCGGCATTTTTCCTTTGTGCTATCGGGAAAGCAGACCAGCGAAATGTAAGGTTATTTAAATCGAGTTATACTAGGCCCTCACATCCTCCCAGATCCGCAGAAGCTGGTTGTACTTTGCCACCCGGTCGCTGCGGCAGGGCGCCCCGGTCTTGATCTGCCCCGCGTTGACCGCCACGGCGATGTCCGCGATCATAGCGTCCTCCGTCTCCCCGGACCGATGTGAGATCACAGTGGCGTACCCGGCCTCCTTTGCCATGCGGATGGCCTCAAAGCTTTCCGTCAGGGTCCCGATCTGGTTCACCTTCACCAGGATGGCGTTTCCCGCCCCCATCTCAATGCCTTTTTTCAGTCTCCCGGTGTTGGTGACAAACAGATCGTCCCCCACCAGCTGGATCTTGTGTCCCAGGGTCTTGGTCAGAAGCTGCCACCCGTTCCAGTCCTCCTCCCACAGCCCGTCCTCAATGGAGAGAATGGGGAACCCTTCCGCAAGCCGCCTGTAATACTCCACCATCTCCTGGGCGTCCCGCTCCACCTTGATGCCGCTCATCTTGCTCTCCCCAGGGAACACGTACATGCCGCTGGTCTCGTCATAAAGCTCGCTGGAGGCAGCGTCAATGGCAATCCCCACCTGGCTTCCAGGCTGAAACCCGCTTAAAGAGATGGCGTCCACCAGATAGGACAGCACCTCCTCCGTATTTTTCAGGTTTGGGGCAAAGCCGCCCTCATCCCCCACAGAGGTTGCATATCCGTTGGTCTTTAAAAGATTTTTCAGAGTCTGGTAGATCTCCGCGCACATCTGGAGCCCCTGGCCAAAATCCTCCGCCCCCACAGGCATGATCATAAATTCCTGAAGATCCACAGTATTGTCCGCGTGAACGCCGCCGTTTAAGATATTCATCATAGGTATGGGCATCTTCACCCCATAGATTCCCCCCAGGTACCGGTACAGCGGGATCTCCAGGGCAGCGGCCGCAGCCCTGGCTACAGCCATGGAAACCCCCAGGATGGCATTAGCGCCCAGTTTTGACTTGTTGTCCGTACCGTCGGCCTCCCGCAAAAGCCGGTCGATCTTCTTCTGATCCAGGGCATTTTCAAATGCCACAGCCTCCGACAGCGCGGTGTTCACGTGCTCCACCGCCTTTCTCACGCCCTTCCCGTGATACCGGGGCCCGCCGTCACGAAGCTCCATGGCCTCAAACTTTCCCGTGGAAGCCCCCGAAGGCACGGCGGCCCGCCCAACCGCGCCGCCGTCCAGCGCCACCTCCACCTCCACAGTGGGATTCCCTCTGGAATCCAGGATCTCCCGCCCCTTTACCCCTGCGATCTCATACTTCTCAAACATAAAATGGCCTCCTTATATGTGAACATGATCGTATTATCCGTCACCATAAGGATAGCCAATTTTTATGAAATTATACGCAAACGCCCCGGGGGCCGCAACCCTCTTCCGGTCAGACTTTATGGCAGTCACTGCTGAACAGCTTTTCCACGATCCTGTCCGGGTCATACTCCGGAGCAAAGGCCTTTGCCACCTGACAGATATGCCGAACTCTGTTTAACTCCTCCTCCAGTTCCTCGGCTATGATGTCAGCGCTCTTCCCCTTTCGCAGCTTCTTACAGACCAGCTCTGTCAACTTGTATTCCTCCCCCTGGATCTTCCCCTCCGCATGTCCCTCAGCCTTTCCTTCCGCTCTTCCTTCCGCTCTTCCTTCTGCCTTCCCCTGGGCGTGTCCCTCTGCTCTTCCTTCTGCCTTTCCTTCTGCCTTTCCTTCCGCCTTTCCTTCTGCAAGCCCTTCCTCTCTCGCCGTCCTCCATATATATTTTCTCCAGGCTCTGTCATCCCTGACACGCTTCAAATGCGCCTCATACCACAGTCTCACCGGATTTCTAAGGCTTAGACGCTTTAGTTCTCCTATGGCTTCCAAAATTCCCGGATTATTTGTCTTGATCATATCCAAATCCTCCTCTGTCTTTGCGTTAAAAAACCGTATCCATTCTTCTGCCCCCGTATCACCTGACGCCATCTTTTTCAGTTCCAGCACATGGATCTCCAGAACATCCGAAAATTCATTTCCATCTCTATCCCTTAAAGTATAGACGCTGTGACACCCTGGACGGTCGCTGAGATCAAAATCCAGGATACTGATGCCTACGCACCGCTTAAGGCTTTCGTACTCTCCTCCTGACATAAGATCCTCGCAGTACAGCTTTGCCAGGTAGAAGATCTGACGCTTATCCCAGCGGTCGAAAAATTTTACCTGAAGTTCTATATTCACCTTGGTATCATGGTTTAACTCCAGTACAACATCCAGGATTCCCAGCTTCTGCCATCGCTTCCATCTCCTTAAAAAAGTATCTTTCAGGTGTATGGAATGGATCTCCTCGTAAGGGATCTCCATGATATCGCTTAAAAAATACCTTAAGACCTTCTTGTTTCGAAACAACTCCTTCATCGCCAGATCTGATTTTGGTGAAATAATCATATCTTCTGTTCCTTTCTCTTATTATACTCCATAATACCGCCGCAGCTCAACCATATTTTTCAAACATGTTCCAGACGGCGGCCCTTATGGGCAATGTGGTTATAAGTTTCTTACGTGGATAAAAGCAGGATTTCAGAAGAAAGATAAGAACTTTCAAAAGACGCAGCGCTTTGCTGCCGACAATGGCCTAAGGTGATCCACAGGCCACGAAGAAATCATTGCTTTGGTCATATTTTATCATATAAGATATATAATTTCAACTGTATTCTCAGGTGGGGGCAGTCTCCTAAAAAGACAGCATCCTGTTACATTCATGTGATCTGAATTGGTGTATAATTGAGTGAGCAAAGGGGCGGGGGTGTCGTGGGGCCAGACAGAGAAGGGGAGATGTCCCGTCCGGGTTCAGATATGCCAAACATTCCGATGAGCCCTTAAAGCGGGAAACACTCGGGTATCAGCCCTCCTGTTTCCCTGGTCTCATCTCCATGGCATAAATTCACCCTGCCGGGACATCTCTCCTTCTCTGCCTGGCAAAACCAGAATTCGTCGGCTAAGGTTTGCTCACTTCAGGTGGTTCCGGTAGGGGACGCTGCCGCAACTTTGTGGCGAAAAAAATAGCTGCTTTTTATGGCCTCAGTATATTGTTGAGTGATGTTAGGGCGATGTTGTTGTGATCTCAAAAGGATCTGTTTCCCTGTAATAGAAAGCACTATCAAGATTTCGTTCTTCCGCAAATCCGGATATTCGGGTTTTTATGTTGGTATACACCCACTGATACTCCGCAATTTGCTTTATAACAGAAGACCATAGAAAGACTGCGTTTTCCAGGATTTTTACTTGTATGATTAAAATTCGGCGTTAGTCCGTGACCATGTTGGCCGCCTTATTTTAACCATATGAAAAGATCATGTCTACGGCATTTGCAGACTCTGACCACATACTTTTTGACTAACACCTGAAATATAATAAGCAGGATCCGTTCCGACAAATACGATGCACAAACCTTGTGGCTGATAAAACAGCTATCTTTCCGCTGCGGAGTCGAAACCGCACCCCTACCGGAACCACCTAGAGTGAGCAAATCTCAGCCAGCGAATTCTGTTTTTGCCAGGGAGGGAAGGGAGGCTGTGTGCCGGGCGGGTGAATTTATGCCATGG
>CAJUFP010000163.1 GCA_910585645.1 uncultured Hungatella sp.
GAGCTCAAGTACATATGATAATATTTGCACAAATATTTCAAGGACAGACTACTAGCGGGTTAGAAACCTAATGAAACTAATGAAACTTAATGAACCTAATGAAACTCAACACGCGCCTTAATAAAGAAAGAAGGAATCACTGCCATGGCATTTGATGGGATTGTTATCGCGAACCTGACAAGAGACCTGAAAACAAAGCTGGAAGGCGGCAAGATCAACAAGATCGCGCAGCCGGAAAAAGACGAACTCTTATTCACCATAAAAAACAACCGGGAGAACCTGCGGCTTCTCATATCCGCCAGCGCCAGCCTTCCCCTGATCTATCTCACGGAAAAAAACAAGACCAGCCCTCTCACTGCCCCAAACTTCTGTATGCTGCTGCGCAAGCACATCGGCACAGGGCGGATCCTGAAAGTAAGCCAGCCGGGTCTTGAGCGGATCATCGAATTTGAGATCGAACACCTGGACGATCTGGGGGATTTGCGCCGCAAGCGGCTGATCGTGGAGCTTATGGGCAAACACAGCAATATCATTTTCTGCAAAGAGGACGGCACCATTTTAGACAGCATCAAACATGTGTCCTCCCAGATGAGCTCCGTGCGGGAGGTGCTGCCGGGAAGGGAATACTTTATCCCCCAGACCACTGAAAAAGGAAACCCTCTGGGGCTTCCTCTTGAAGAATTTATCCGGCTTGTGGGCCAGACGCCGGCCCCTGTGAGAAAAGCGCTGTACTTAAAACTTACGGGCATAAGCCCTGTTATGGGGGAGGAACTGTGCCATCTGGCCTCCATTGACGGCGACCGCTCTGCCAATGAGCTGTCAGAAGCTGAGCTGACCCACCTGCACCGCACCCTCACTCTGATGATGGAGGATGTTCAGGCAGGGAAATTTTCTCCGGCCATTGTGTACCGCCGGGGAGAGCCGGTAGAATTTGCCTCCCTGCCCCTTACCTGCTTTGAAGGCGCAGAGTACGAAGCCCGGCCCTTTCAGAACATCAGCCTGCTTTTAGAACAATTTTACGCGGAGAAAAACACCCTGACCCGCATCCGCCAGAAATCCGCGGACCTGCGGCGCGTGGTTCAGACGGCCCTGGAGAGGAATTACAAGAAATATGACCTGCAGGTCAAGCAGCTGAAAGATACCGAAAAGCGGGACAAGTACAAAGTCTACGGGGAACTTCTAAATACTTACGGCTACGAGCTTGCGGGAGGGGAAAAACAGCTTACCTGCCATAACTACTACACCGGCCAGGAGATCTCCATCCCTCTGGACCCACAGCTGACTGCCCGGGAAAACTCCCAGAAGTTTTTCGACAAATACAACAAGCTGAAGCGGACCTTTGAGGCCCTGACAGACCTGACTCTGGAGATCAAGGGAGAGATCGACCATTTAGAGTCCATCAGCACATCCCTGGACATTGCCCTGGACGAGGAGGATCTGGTCCAGATCAAGGAGGAGCTGACGGAATACGGGTACATCAAGCGCCATTACGGAAAGGGGAAAAAGCCCAGGATCACCAGTCGGCCGTTCCACTACCTTTCCTCCGACGGCTTTCACATCTATGTGGGAAAAAACAATTATCAGAATGAAGAGCTGACCTTTAAAATGGCTACTGGCAATGACTGGTGGTTCCACGCCAAGGGCATACCCGGCTCCCATGTGATCGTAAAATGCGATGGAAAAGAACTTTCTGACAAAACCTTTGAGGAGGCGGGGGCGCTGGCCGCCTACTATTCCAAAGGCCGGGACAACGACAAAGTGGAGATTGACTATATCCAGAAAAAGCATGTAAAAAAAGCGGCAGGGGGAGCGCCGGGATTTGTGATCTACCACACCAACTACTCCCTGCTTGCCAAACCCGGCACACTCCCCTGCCAGGCAGATTGAGTCAGAGCTTAAATCAGAGCTTCCTGTCCACTGTCCCGGCAGGGACGCGGGCAGGAATATTCAGCAGGATCCTGGTGACAAACTGTCCCTCTTCCATGGAAAAATCCGTCTCCCCATTGTAGAGGGAAACTGCTTTTATGATGCTGAACACCCCCAGGCCTCCTCCACGCTCTGACTGGGGCAGGCCTTTGTCAAAGACCACTGGCTTGCTGGTGTTGCTGCACTGGATGATCACCTTGTTCCCCTTCTGGGCTATAAAGATCTGGATATGCCGCTTTTTCTCACCGGAAGCAACGCACCCGTGGATGGCATTTTCGAACATATTGGCCAGGATAGCGATCCAGTCCACATCCCGGATGGCCAGCCCCTCTGACAGCCGCACATCCATAACGGTCTCAATATTCTGACTCTCCGCCTTCTTGGCGTAAACGGTCAAGATACTGTTGACGGCCCTGTTCTTGCACACGTCCTGCACTCTCCGGCTTTCCACGTCCTCGCCGTACTGGTCCAGATAGGCCATCAGCTCCTCAAACTCCCCCTTCTGCACATATTCTTTGATGAGCAGCGTGTGATGCCGCGCGTCATGGCGGATCCTGGCAACCTCCATCTCCGATTCCCGCATCAGCTCCATCTGCCGGTGGAGCAGCTGTTCATTGATCTCAAGCAACTCCTTTTCCGCCTGGTAATAGTGTTCATACCCCAGATGGATGTAGAGGTGGAGGATCGCGTACTGGAGAACCCCCACCAGAAACAGGATCATAAAAGCCCGCACCATATTGAAAATGGAAAATCCCTGGAGATTGGGCCAGTAGGCCATGACAGCCCCTGTCATCACGGACACGAACAAGGTGACAGCGCTGAACATGTCCATCTCTTCAATGAGAAAATCCACGCCGTTTAAAAATTGTCTCCGAAATTTTGTCCAGGTAAAAATAAGGATGACCACAAGACAGACAAGCCGCACCCCGATATCCACCCACAGATTCCCGTCAAACCACCAGCGTGCCACGTCCACGCCGACAAATGTACCTACGGAGAAAAGATAAAATGCCAGAGCCATCTTGTACAGGGACAGGTAAATAGCGTCGCTGCTCATGAGCGTACAGAAAAGCCCAATGACCAGAAGGCTGGACAAAGCCGCAAATTTGACAAAGCTGACTGTCCACAGGGCATACCACAAGCTGTAAGCCCCAATAAGCGCTACGCCAAACGCGCCATAGCACCATACGGCCTTTTTCAGGGGAAGCCTGGGCCGATCCAGCATAAGAAAAAAAGACAACATCAGCACCACGCTGATGGAATTTCGAAACAGGGCAATCCAAAAGGAACCTCCCAGCATAGCGTTCAACCTCCTTCTGCCATGAGCGTATTCAGATATACTATAGCATCTCTGCGGGGGAACTTCCACACCGTGGGATATTTCAGCTGTTTTTAGGGATATTTTTTCGGATGCGCCCTATGTCCTTCCCTGCTGGAAATAATAGGCAAAATACAGCTTCTTAAATTCCGCCGCTTTATTTCTGGGAATATAGATGGCCCTGCCTCTGTCCATAAGGATCTCCTCCCGGTCCACGGAAATGATGTGGTCCATGTTCAGGATATAGGAGCGGCCGCATCTGCCAAACTGGGGATAATCCGCCAGAAGCTTCCATAGATTCTCCGTGGTCATACGAACTCTGCACTCCGCCCCTGCCAGGTACAGGATCTGATAGTTTTTCTGGGACTCGCAGTACAGGATATCGTCCGGACACAGCTGGCGCATGCCCCCGGCCACTTTTACAACAATCTGCCCCTTCCGCTCCTTCCGCATCCTGCTTATGGCTGAATCCATGGCGTGAAAAAAGCGGCCCTGGTCCAAAGGTTTTACCAGGTACTGGACGGCGTCCACCTCATAGGCGTAGAGGGCGTGGTCCCTGGATGTGGTCAGAAAGATAATGGGCACGCCGCACCCCATGCCCCGCATCTCTTTTGCCGCGTCCATGCCTGTTATTCCGGACATAAAGATATCCAGAAGGATCAGATCCGGCATGTACAGCTCCTCCCTGATCAGATCCACCATAGCTTCCCCGCTGGTAAAGCGGCGGACTCTGTATTTTTGCGTCTGTCTGGCATCCTGGTATCCGGCAAGATACGTCTCAATGCGGTCAAGCTCTTTCTCCTCATCATCACAAAGGGCTATCTGGTACATTCTGTTCACATCCTCTGAAGGTTTTGAGATTATTATAAAGATTTGAGGGGAAAAAAGCAACTTAAAGATTCCCTAAACTGCTGCGCGGATTAAGAAATTTTTTGTTTTGACGATATATCATATAGATTAGAATTTACAACGCTTTGTTCGGAAAAGGTTTATATGGAAAGGAGGCATACACCGTGAGTATTATGATGGTTACTTCCATCAATTCCTATACGAAAAGTATGGCGATGAAGATGAAATGGCAGAAAAAGCAGACCAGTGGCGATTACACCGCAGACGGAAAGACGTCCATAGACGATAACACCAGAAGCAGGCTGGAGGAGATACGCGAGGCCCAGTCTGACGGCTCCAAACAGATGGCCGCCCAGATTGAACTGAAGATGATGTCCGGCAAGCGGCTCACTGCCCAGGAGATGGAGTATCTAAAGGAACATGACCCTGAGACCTACAAGAAAGCCAAGGCTGTGGAGATGGAGCGGGAGGCTTACGAGCGGGAACTGAAAAGCTGCAAGACCAAGGAGGAGGTGCAGCGGGTCAAGGCCGCCCACGCCGCGGCTGCTCTTGACCGGGTCAATGATATCAAGAACAACCCAAACATCCCCAGCGGCAAGAAGCTGGAACTGATCAAGCAGGAGCACGCCAAGGCTTCGGCTCTGGATGATACCATGAGAGACTACACCAAAAGCGGCGAGTACCAGAAACTGCCCACAGAGGCGGAAAAACAGAAGGCGGAAAAGGAGCTGGAGGAAGCCAAAAAGGCCGAGATGGGGCTGGATACGGAGTCCGGAGACAAAGTCACCGAAGAAGAGTCCGACGCTCCACAGGAAGATCCGGACCAGGAGGGCGTTCCTACAGATGGCGCCTCCCACTCCCCGACAGACCCTGCCAACCTTCCGGAGGATGATTCTATCCGAAAAGTTCTTCTGGACGCGGAGGCAAAAGAGGCCAGAAAAGCCATAACCGAACACACCAAAACCAGGGCTCAGGCACAGGTGACGCCGGAGGCCCGAAAGGTGAGACAGGCAAAAGCAAAAGCCGCCTACGCAGGGCAGCCTCACATGACGGACAGCGCTCCCCCTGTGATCGACGTTAAAAAATGATCCTGCGGGGAATTGAACCTAAAAAGATTAAAAAGGACCGGAACAGGTACGCCTGCTCCGGTCCTTTGGGGTTTCGATCCTACTTTCTGCGGATCTGATCCATCCCGCCCATATAGGGCCTTAAAACCTCGGGGATCCTGACGCTGCCGTCGGCCTGGAGATTATTCTCCAGAAACGCGATGAGCATCCTGGGCGGAGCCACCACCGTATTGTTCAGCGTGTGGGCAAAATATTTGCCGTCAGCGCCGTCCACCCGGATCTTGAGCCGTCTGGCCTGGGCGTCTCCCAGATTAGAGCAGGAACCGACTTCAAAATATTTCTTCTGTCTGGGGGACCATGCCTCCACGTCGCAGGATTTTACCTTCAGATCCGCCAGATCGCCGGAACAGCACTCTAAGGTCCTTACGGGGATGTCCAGGGAGCGGAACAGATCCACCGTGTTCTTCCACAGCTTGTCATACCACATGGGAGACTCCTCCGGTCTGCAGACCACGATCATCTCCTGCTTCTCAAACTGATGGATCCGGTAAACGCCCCTCTCCTCAATGCCGTGGGCGCCCTTCTCCTTGCGGAAGCATGGGGAATAGCTGGTAAGGGTCTTTGGCAGCTGCTCCTCCGGCGTGATGGTGTCAATAAACTTTCCGATCATGGAGTGCTCGCTGGTTCCGATCAAATACAGATCCTCCCCCTCGATCTTGTACATCATGGCGTCCATCTCCGCAAAGGACATGACTCCGGTGACCACATTGCTGCGGATCATGAAAGGAGGCACGCAGTAGGTAAATCCCCGGTCGATCATAAAGTCCCTGGCATAGGAGATCACCGCGGAGTGGAGCCTGGCAATATCCCCCATCAGGTAATAGAACCCGTTGCCCGCCACCTTCCCGGCCGCGTCCAGATCAATGCCGTCAAAGCTTTTCATGATATCCGTGTGGTAGGGGATCTCAAAATCCGGAACTACCGGCTCACCAAACTTCTCCAGCTCCACATTCTCGCTGTCATCCTTACCGATAGGAACGCTTGGGTCGATGATATTGGGGATGGTCATCATGATTTTTAAGATCTTCTCCTGAAGCTCCCCCTCCAGGGTCTCCAGCTCTGCTAAGCGGGCCGCGTTAGCCGCCACCTGGGCTTTCACAGCCTCGGCTTCCTCTTTCTTCCCCTGCCCCATAAGCTGCCCGATCTGCTTGGACAGCTTGTTGCGGCTGGCCCGAAGGCTGTCCGCCTCCGTCTTGGCGCCTCGGCTCTCCTTGTCCAGGGCGATCACCTCGTCTACCAGTGGAAGCTTGGCCTCCTGAAATTTATTCCGGATATTCTGCTTTACTGCCTCCGGGTTTTCTCTCACAAATCTGATGTCTAACATAATCTTCCTCCTATATCCGGTCCCCGCGTTTGTTCTCTGGCCATGTCTGACCCTTTGCCTGAAAGCCCGGGGGCCTTGCTTTGTGTGATTATACCTCATATCATAGGGAAAGAAAACCCCTTTTTGCCAATTATGGCGCTCTATTTTTTACTCAGTTCCATAAAGCTGCCCCCGCGCTGTGGGCCTGGCCGGTTCGGTCCGTCTTTTCACAGACCGTCCAGCTCCTTAGATCGTGTGAAAAATATTTTGTGGCGACGGCTTATGTTTTATCCTTTCCGGAAGTTATGAGCGCTTCCATAACTTCTTTGGCATCATATTCCGGCGCAAACGCCTTTGCCGTATTGCAGATGACTGCTATCCGGTCTGATTCCTCCTCCAACTCTTCTGCTATAGATGTGATCCCTTTCCCTCTTCTCAGCTTCTTGCAGATCTGCTTTACCAGCTTATATTCCTCTCCTCTTACCAAGCCCTCCTCGCGGCCTTCTTCGCGACCTTCCTTACGGCCCTCTTCGCGACCTTCCTTGTGGCCCTCCTCGCGACCTTCCTTGTGGCCCTCTTTGCGCCCCTCTTCCAAGCCCTCTTCCATTGCCTGTTTCCATACATAATTTCGCCAAGCCCTGTCATCCCGGACACTCTTCATATAAGCCTCATACCACAGCCGCAGCGGATTCTTTAGACTCATGCGCCTTAATTCCCCTATGGCCTCCAAGATTCCCGGATTATTCGTCTTTATCATATCCAAGTCCTCCTCTGTCTTTGCGTTAAAAAATCGTATCCATTCCTCTGCCCCCGAATTACCTGCCGCCGCCTTTTTCAGCTCCAGAACGTGAATCTCCAGGACATCGGAAAATTTGTTTCCATTCTTGTCTCTCAGGGTGTAGATGGTGTGACATTCCGGTCTGTCGCTGAGATCAAAATCCAGAATACTGATGCCCACGCACCTTTTCAGATTATCATACGCCTCCCCTGATAAAAGGTCCTGGCTGTACAGTCTTGCCAGATAAAAAATTTGTCTTTTATCCCAGTTTTCAAAAAATTTCACCTGCAGCTCTATATTCACTTTGGTGTTATAGTTCAACTCCAACACAATGTCCAGGATCCCTAACTTCTGCCATCGCCACCGCCTTCTCAAAAAAGTATCTTTAAGGTGTATTGCATAGATTTCTTCCTGGGGGATCTCCATGATATCACTTAAAAAATATCGCAGGATCTTCTTGTTACGAAACAACTCCTTCATAGCTACGTCTGATTTTGGTGAAATGATCATATCTTCTGTTCCTTTCTCTTATTATACTCCACAATACCGCCCTATCTCAACTACATTTTCTCTAAACAGCTCTGTCTGCGGGCTGAGCCGACGGTTTTTATGAAAGTTTGGGTTATAAAGTTTCGTGTGTGGATAAAAGCAGGATTTCAGAAGAAAGATGAGAACTTTCAAAGACGCAGCAATATGCTGCCAACAGGTCCGGCATCACTGGCAGACCATATAGAAATCATTGCTTTGATCATATTTTATCATGATATTCCCAGAATAACAAGACCTATTGCAGGCATATCCAAGTGTTATTGTTTATGGTCGTTACTATTCACGGGGCGGTTGAACGCAGAGATATGTTCTATCCTGCTTTAGCAC
>CAJUFP010000164.1 GCA_910585645.1 uncultured Hungatella sp.
CACAGCCTCCCTTCCCTCCCTGGCTCCACGACTCCCCCGCCCATTGCTCACTCAACAATATATCAATATAACAAACTTAAAATTCCGGTTCCCACAGCTCTTTCCTCCTACTATGCACATAAATAATAGCATCATTCACCGCCTGTGATAACTCCCCTTTCGTCCTAATTTCCATATTCTCCCCGCCTTCCTATAATAAAATCAGGACGTAAGCCATATATAATAGACTCGCGCCCCGATTTGTTTACTCTTTGATTTCATCAATCTCTGTAAGTTTTACACCTGCAGCATTTAAAATCACTTTCCATGCAAGATATCTCTTTTTTAATTTTGTATATGTCTTTTCAGCATTTTCTTCTTTTGCCAAAAACATAGTCTTGAATTTCCTTAAAATTGTCAATCCCGTCTTTCACAATCTCTAAAATCAGTAGATGGCATGTTTTCATCTCCCGCCCTAATCCAGCGGCTTCTGATAAAACGACCCGATAAACGTCTCCGTAGGCATCACGTTCACGATCAGCGCCGGGTCAACCTTTCGAAGATGCATCATAATATCATGAACCTCATAGGTGGACACCACGGTGTGGAGAAGACTCATCTTCTTCCCGCTGTAGCCGCCGTAGCCCTCCACCACGGAGATCCCGTGGCGGCAGGTGCTGACAAACTCCTTCACCACCTCTTTTGGCATCTGGGTGGTGATCTGCAGCGTCACCCGCTTAAACCGGTGATAAAAGTTGTCGATGGTCTTGGTGGAGATAAACTGGAACAAAATGGAATATCCCGCGTGCTCCCACCCAAACAGCATACCGAAAATACACAAAAGCCCGCAGTTAAAGATAAACACATACTGCCAAATGGACTTGCCAAGGCGGTTTGACACATACAGCGCGATAAAGTCCATGCCGGCTGTAGACGCGTTGCCCTTTAAAGCGATGGAAATAGCCAGCCCGTAGAGGAACCCTCCGAAACAGATATTCAAAAGCACGTCATCAAACAGCGGCTCGCTCTTTATAACCTGCAGAAAAATACTGGACAGCACCACCTGCAGCATGGAAAACAAGACGAATTTTTTTCCGATGTGCTGGTAACAGAACATGGCCACCGGAATATTTAAGACCACCATGCCAACAGACGTGGAAAAATGAAATCCAAACAATCCTGTGATCTTGGAAAGCAGGCTCGCGATCCCCGTAAACCCGCTGGGCAGAAGCTGCACCGGCTCCAAAAACAGATTCATGGTAAATGCCTGCAAAAACGCCGAAGCAACCACTGCGGCTGTCATGATAAAATACCGTTTCTTCATCACTATTTCCTCTCCGTATCAAAATTCCTGAACATCTTATCTCAAACTGTCCACCAGCTCTTTCACCAGCTCCCTGGACACCGCGTCATAGCACATGGCCAGATCTCCGCCCGCGATGCTGTAGGACACTCCGTTCTTCACCGTGGTGGCGTCCTGGATCCAAGTCTTGCAGGAGCTGTGTACCTGGCTGATGCCTGTGTACTCCGCAAGTTCCCTGGCGTTTCCAGCGTTAACCCCGCTTCCTGCCAGGATCTCTATGTTTTTGCCAAACCTCTCCTGAAGGCTCCGGATCAGATCCCTGCCCTCCACGGCCTTTGGCTTTTGTCCGCTGGTCAAAACCCGGTCAACCCCCAGCCCGATCAGCTGCTCTGCAGCCTGAAAAGGATCCGCGGTACAGTCAAAAGCCCGGTGGAACACCGCCTCCCTGCCCATGGACTTGATCAGATCCACAAGTCTCTGATTCCGCTCCACATCCAAAGAACCGTCCGCCTTTAAGCACCCAAAGGCAACCCCGTCCGCCCCGGCCGCAAGAACCTCCCGGCACTCCCGCTCCATAACGGCAAACTCCTCATCCAGATAGCAGAACCCGGCCCCTCTGGGCCGCACCATGGCGATGACCTTCAGATCAAACTCCTGCTTCACCATGTAAACCGTGGCAGCCGTAGGCGTCAGCCCTCCAAGCATCAGAGCCCCGTTAAGCTCGATCCGCCTGGCCCCGCCCAAAGCCGCCTGCTTGGCGTCATAATAACTGCCGCAGCAAATCTCCGCAAGCACGCCCATAAACAATCCCTCCATCTATCCAAACACGATCCTGTCCAAACTGTTATATTCTATCACAAATTTCCCAAACGGTACAGCCCCAGAGCGTAAATTTTCGCGTTTTTCATCAGGTCGTCCACAGCCATCCACTCATTGGGATTGTGGCCGATGCCCTTCTGCCCCGGAAAGCTGGGTCCAAAGGGGACGATCCCCGGCATGGCCTTGGCGTAGGTGCCGCCTGTGGTAGTCACCGGCTTTCCCTCCGCCCCTGTCACCTTCTCGTAACACTGGGTCAAGGCCTGGACCATAGGGCTTTCCTTGTCAAACACCACCGGGTCGTAATTCTTCACCAGCACAACCTCCAGCTCCCCGGCTTTTTGTCTGATCCGCTCCAGGATCTCTTCAACACCGCGGCCCGCCGGATAGCTTAAGGCCGCCTCAAAATAAGGCGTTCCGTCCTCCACCCCCAGCTTGTACCCCCGCATCTCCATGACCCCGTACTCCTCATGGCAAAAATCAATGCCCAGCCGGTCCCCCGTGTTCTTGGCCCCGATAAAATACTCGGTGACAAAGGCAAAAAACGGCTCCAGTTCCTGCCCCTTAACCCGGATCAGAGCCCTTCCCCGCTCCGCGTAGACCACAGGGAATTTGCAGTCCGGCGTAAACCCGTACACAGGCGGTTTCTCCCTCTCCAGATAATACGCAAGGTCCTCAACCCCCGACTCCTCGTCGCACCCAAAGATGATCCGGATCCTGTGCTTTGGCTCAAACCCCAGCTCCTTTAAGGCGTACAGCCCGTAAAGGCAGGTGAGAATAGGTCCTTTATTGTCCAGGACTCCCCGGCTATAGATCACGCCGTCCTCCGTGTACCCGCTAAACGGCGGATGTCTCCACCCGTCCCCCACAGGCACCACGTCCACATGGCCCATGGCGCAGACATAATCCTCCCCCTGGCCGTACTCCACATACCCGATATGGTTATCCAGGTTCACGGACCGAAATCCCAGTCTCTCCCCCAGCTCCAAAGCCTTTAAAAGAGCCTCCTTCACCCCGGCCCCAAAAGGAGCCCCTTCTTCTGCCTCTGTCTCCACGCTGTCGATTTTCACCAGCTCCAGGATCCCCTGGATCATCTGTTCTTTTAGGCTCTCCACCTTACTTAGGATCTTCTCCTCCATGTCGCCCTTCCTTTCCCACGATTTTTCGGGGTCCGGCATCCTGCCAATCATACGAAAATTCGGACAAAAGCCGGGAACCTGCATCTCTCCCGGCTTTACCTTCTCCCGAGTTTGCCTTCTCCCGACTTTGCTTTCTCCCGGTTTTGCCTCCTCCTGACTTTGCCTTCCCCGTCCAATACGCCCCGGATCACTCCTCCACCGGAGCCATCCTGGTCCTCATGTAATCATCCATCCACTCCTTAGACGCCTCCTCAAAAGAGCAGTGTCCGTCCTCGCCCCGCTTCACCAGGTACACCTTGGGCTCCTGCCCCTCCACGGCCACGGCAAAGGAGAATCCCTCAATATTGGTGGCAACGCCCCACTGCCCGGCCTTGTTCATGGCGATCAAAGACAGATCCCCGGCCTTGCCCCGCCGCTCCTTAAGCTCCTGATCCAGAAGATTCACCGCCCGCTCACAGGCCTCCTGGGGATGAAGCCCTTCCTTCATCAGGCGCACGATCTCATAGGAAATACATCCCTTCATCAGATCCTCCCCCAGACCTGTGGCGCTGGCTCCGCCCACCTTGCTGTCCGCGTAAAAGCCCGAACCCGCAATGGGAGAATCCCCGACCCGCCCTTTCTTCTTCATAAACAGGCCGCTGGTGGAGGTAGCCGCGGTCATGGTCCCTTTCTGGTCCAGACACACCATGCCCACCGTATCATGGCCGGAATAAGGTTTTAACTCCTGCTCGGCCACCTCTTTCTTCCGTTTCCGGTAAAATGCCTTGGCCCTGTCTGTCAGCATATTTTTCCGCTCAAACCCCTCCTTGTGGGCAAATTTCTCCGCCCCCTCGCCTACCAGCACATTGTTCACCTGCTCCTGGCTTAACCGTTTGGCGATGGACACCGGGTTGGCGTAATCTCTGATAGCCGCCACCGCGCCGATGGACAGTGTATCCCCGTCCATGTAAGCCGCGTCCAGCTCCACCTCCATCTCCTCATTTGGCAGGCCGCCGTATCCCACGGACTTGTAGTACGGAAAATCTTCCACCTCCCGGATCGCCGCCTCCACGGCGTCCCCGGCGCTCTGTCCCTGGCCCAGCATCTCACAGCCCTTTGTCACTCCCTCCAGAGCCATTCTCCACGTCGCGATCATTCCCCACATATCACCATTCCCCTTTCCTAAAAACAGACCTCTTGCCTGAGCTTTTCCAGATCCCCGCTTCCCTTTGCCATAGCTTCCGCCACCTGGCATATATGTTTCAGGGAATCATTTAATCCCATGCCGCCCTTTTTCGGCGTCTTCACGATCATCACCTTGTCTTTGTACTCCCGGATCACGTCCTCGTTCTCCTGGGACATAGCCGCAAATGCCCTGCTGTCCCCGTTCTTGTTGATATCAACCGCCACCTTGGCGCACATAGCCGCGTAATCCGCGTAATTAAACGCCGGCCCGCAGATGACCACATCCGGCTTCAGCTTCTTCACCATGGCGCACAGCTTCCTGCTGACCTCCTCCGGATTCTCCAGATACGTCCCGTTGCCGCAGCACAGGCAGGCCATCACATGGCCGTCGATCTCCTTCAAAAAGGGCTGCATCATCACCGCCGGCCCCACAGCCTCCTTCTTTCCTGTCAAAGGCACCATCCTGTCATCCTTCGTCCCCAGCCCGGACTGGATCTGATCAAAAATCATCACAATCTTCATATCCAACCTCCAAAATTAAAATGAAAAAATCCTCACTGGCCCCAAACTCCGCCTTACACAAAAAAGCGTTCATGCCCCGCCGCACCACGCCCTTTTACAGCCTGATCTGCCCCTGCCACACCGCTTTTCTTGCAAACAACTCCCCTCAAAAAGCCGCCTGCCTTTATCTGTCACAATCATACTACCCCCCCGCGGCTCCAGGCAAGGGAATTCTGTCTTTTGTTTTTGCCTGGAAGAGACCTGCGCACATATGCCCCGCTTCCCTGCGCTTTCTGCCGTGGAGGCGAGTCCCCGTATTTCAGGGAACTCACCAAAACGTCTGACAAAGCTGAACCCGAATGGTAGCAGTATTCTTCCAGGCTTACCACAACATTTGTCCGCCCTGCCTGATTCCGGACGGCAGCAACATCCTTCCGGGCTCACCGCAACCGTGGCCCGCCCTGCCTGATTCCGGACGGCAGCAGCCTACAGATCATCAAAAGACAAATCATCCAGAGAAATGTCGTCCTCATCTACGGTCTCCACAGCCTTGGTCTCATCTGCCAGATACTGCTTATCCATCATCTTAATAAACGGCATATAGATAAACACGCCCATCACCAGCAACAGCGCCTGCAATACCGCCCCCTGCCAGCCTGTAGCCAAAAATCCCGACACGATAACCGGCATAGTCCACGGAATCGCCACACCTGTACACAGAGGAACCAGCCCAATGCTCATGCAGAAATAGGAGATAATGATATTGATGGTAGGCACCAGCATAAAGGGTACCAGCATCAGCGGATTCAAAAGGATCGGAAGTCCAAAGATAATGGGCTCATTGATCCCAAAGATCCCCGGAACAAAAGCCAGCTTTCCAAGCTCCTTCACCCGCTTGGAGTGACAGAACAGAAGCATGGCGATCAGAAGGGACAGGGTAGATCCGGCGCCGCCAAAAGTTGCAAACAGATCCTGAAACTGCTGGCAGATAATATTTGGCATTGCCTCTCCTGCCTGCAGGGCCGCCAGATTCTCCGCGGACAAGGTCTGCAGAATGGGATTGAACACCGCTCCCACCACCGAACCGCCGTTGACTCCAAAGAACCAGAAAAAGTGGAGGAAGATATAGGCGATAACCATGGCCGGCAGCGTATTGCCCAGCTTCAAAAGCGGAGTCTGGAGGATCACGAACACAAAGTTAAAGGCGTTCTCAAAAGGCGTCATGGCAAACACAAAGTTGATGACAAAGAACACCGACAGAGACACGCCCGCCGGGATCAGGGCCGCGAAGGACTTCTCAACCGTAGGCGGCACGCCGTCAGGCATTTTGATGACCCAGCCCTTTTTATCCACCCAGGAGTAGATATGCACTGCCGCGAAAGCGCAGATGATCCCAACAAAGATTCCCTTGGAGCCAACCCAGCCCAGAGGGATCCCGGTCACCACCTGGTCCTTAAACACGATCTCATAGGGCATAATAAGGAACCAGCTCACCAGGGAGATGGCCGCGCCGAACAGCCGGTCCACCTTCATCTGCTCCGCAAAAGAATACCCGATTCCGATCACTGCCAGCACTGCCATGATGGAAAACGTGGCGTCCGTGGGCTTGGAAAAATAGGAAGCCCAGTTGTCCCCGAAAAACCTGGCCCAAAACTCAGTCCAGCCCGGAATGGGGAAGTTGGCGATCAGCAGGAAAAAGGAGCCTACGATCAAAAGCGGCATGGACAGCAAAAAGCCGTCGCGGATTGCGATAAGATACTTATTTCTTCCGATCTTTTCAGCCAATGGCATGAAAAACTTCTCTAATTTCTGTAACATAATAAAGCCCCCTAATCAATTTCCTTTTTCTTGGTTATGACTTCTTCGCTTCCTTCATCATCTTCACGGCAGTCTTAAGAACCTTCTCCCCGTCCATCATCCCGTAGGCTGTCTGATCGATCACCGCAATGGGAATCCCGGTAGAGCCGTACTGCTTTACCACCTCCTGGAACCGATGCTTCACCTGCGGCCCTAAAAGGATCACATCCGGATGCCGCTCCTCAATGATCTGCCCGATCTTTCCGTCAGAAAACGCCTCCACCTCAATGGGAAGTCCATGGTCCTGGGCCACGCCCTGCATCTTGCTGGCCAGCATACTGGTGGACATTCCAGCGCTGCAAAATAAATATACTCTCTTCATCTTATTTTCTCCTTTCCTTACATTCCGTCAAACCCTGTCCGTTCGCGCCGGTGCCTGTCTCTTTTCCGGCCCGTCGCTCACTCCTGCATAAGCCGCTTCCCCGCGCCGGCCGCGACTGCTTAAGTCATTTCCCGGCGCTGCTCACAATTGCTCAGAGCCGCTTTCCCGCGTCACTTACAACTGCTCAGAGCCGCTTTCCCGCATCACTTACAACTGCTCAGAGCCGCTTTCCCACATCACTCACAACTGTTCAAAACCGCTTTCCCGCACCGCCTAAGCCTGCTCAAGCCGCTTCTCCAGCGCGTCGATCTGCTCATAGCTGGCGATCATCTCCTCGGCGATGATCTTGAATCCCTCCGCGCTCATCAGCTGATCCTCCGCGTGGATCAGGATCAAAGACCCTCCCACAGGGTTGCCCTTTGCCTCCCTCTGAAGCAGCTCAAAATGCGCGTCGTGGCCCTTCAAAAACTCCTGCTGTCCGGCCTCCACACACGCTCTGGCCCCTGCGAAATCCCTCTCTTTGGCCTTGTGAATAGCCTCAATATAGTTGGAACGAGCCGTTCCCACATTGGAAATAATCTGGAAGCAGATAATCTCTAATCCCTCCATCATTTCCCCTCCTTTCTTTTTTGTTCCTGACCTTCCGGCCAGTACATCCGGCGCGCCCCCGGCGCACCTCCTTGAATCTGACATCATTATAGCCCCAACTGCTTTCTTTGTGCAGTAAATCCACTTCCTAACTACTAGGAAAAATATTTTTATACGTTTTCACTATAGTTTTTCCAAAATGCCGATTGAAACACCGTCAGTTTTTTCCATTTCAGGTCTTTAAGAACGATCTCTTACGCCAAATGGTAAATGAAATTGGTGTATTGTTGAGTGAGCAAATCGAAGGTTGTCGCAAAGCCAGTCAGAGAAGGAGAGATGTCCTGTCCGAGTTCAGATATGCCAAACATTCCGATGAGCCCTTAAAGCGGGAACCAGTCGGGTAT
>CAJUFP010000165.1 GCA_910585645.1 uncultured Hungatella sp.
TATCCACTTTTTTTAATTTTGGTAATATTTCAAATTTGCTCAATTATAGTTATAATCCTGGGGATTCCATTTGTCAATTCCGTTTAAAAAGCTCACCTATCCTCTGGTCCTGCTTCCGGCTGCGGCGCAAAATAATTCGCTACGGCATACCGAAAGTTGTGAAGTAACAGCTCCGATGCCTCACTGGCGATGTCCGTACCTTTTCCCACTACGTCAAAAGCGTAGAAACAGCCGTCAAAGACACGATACTCCGCCGGGATTCCGGCAGCTTTCAAGGCTTCCATATAAGCTACCGTCTCATCCCGGAAAGGGTCAATGCTGCCGATATAGGTAAAGGCGGGCGGCAGGCCGCGGTAATCCGTAAGCCTTCCGGGGGCAGCATAGGGAGGAACCCTGTCCGTCCCATATAACTTGCCAAGATAAAGCTTCCAGGCGTTTTCATTGGATTTTGTATTCCAGACAGGAGCGTCATTTTCTTTGGAGGACCTGGTCTGCATACGGTCGTCCAGCATCGGATAGAGAGGCATCTGGAAAGAAATCGCAACCTCATTTTTCTTCCGGGCATAAATGGCCAGAGCCGCGGCAAGACCACCGCCTGCAGACTCCCCGCCGACCATAAGCTGGTCCGTGCGAATACCATAATCCGAAGCATGTTCTTTCATCCATAAAAGGGCCGTATAACAGTCCGAAAGGGCTGCCGGATAGGGCGCGGTGGTGGAAAGACAGTAATCCGGCGACACAACGACACATCCGCTTTCCCGGATAAAATTCAGAATATAGTCCTCGTTCTGTTCCGGAGCGCCGATGGCATAGCCGCCGCCGTGAATCCAAAGGAGGCCGGGGACGTTGGAGGCTGAGTCTTTGGAACGGTACACACAGATACGGAACTGCCTTTTGCCTGCAATGGGAGCAGGCCGGTCAATTAGAATTTCTTCACAGAGCAATTCTTTTGTATGCTTTCCCTTCATGAATTTCATTAGTCTGCCGCACATGTAAAATGTTCTTTTGCAAAAAAAAGGAAGCGCCCTCCTCAGCAGGATCCCTCTTTTGCGGAGAGCCGGGTGGATCATATGGTTTGTGATATACATGGAAACTCATTTCCTCCTTCACTTCTCAATTTCTGTAAAATCATCTGCATCTTCCGGATAAGTAAATCAACATTAGTTATTTCTTATAGTTTCTATTGAAATTATAGGGTCATATCGGAAAGATTTATTCCATCTTAGGCCCGGCAGCTCAATCCGCCATTTCAAATAAAAGTCTTTCGACCTAATCATATGATAGAAGCTATAAAAGAAATCCAGGACCATTACCGCCATGAACACTATGCTTACAGCCCGCAGCCCCGGGGAATCCAGCCTGCCAATCCATCCCATCAGCGGTGTAAAGCACTTTCCCATAAAAAATGTAATCATGGAGGCGAACCCAATGCTTGTGGGAACGGATGTATACTTTGTGATGTGCATGGGGAGGCCGGCATAATTCCAGTATTCAATGCCGCACAGCTTTTCCACAATGGTTCCAAGAAGGATTTCTCCAATGGAAACCGCGATAAAAGAACATATAAAATATACCACATACCCCATCCGTCTTGTCCCTATCCTGTTCATAAACCCCCGCCGCGCTATTTTCTCCGGCGTACCCAGCACAAAGAAGAGCCAGATAACCAACAGGCCGTATCCCAAAAGGAATGGCGCGTTCATATTCCGGTTGTTCATATATCCCTTTGTGACGGCAAGCCAAATATTCTCCACCACAAATCCCAAAAAAGAAATAACCGCCGCCATAATTCCAAGCTCAAATATACTGTATTTCATTTCTCTCACTCCTTCCCGCGGCCTGCCAAACCGCCCGTCCTGTGTCTTATTCTAAAAGCGCCCCTATTGCCCTGACACACCCGTCAATGCCGATGCGGGAACTATCCAGCACCATATCATAGTTTGACATGTCATCCCATTTTTTTGACGTATTGAAGGCATAGTATTTTGCCCGCCTTTTATCAAACCTGCGGCATACCCCTTCCGCGTCCTTTTCCCCGATTCCGTAATCGGAAACAGCTCTTCTGTTCCGGAACTCTTCAGAAGCCCGGATAAAGACATTCAGAACGTTCCCCTGTTCCTTTAAAGTCTCTGACGCACAGCGGCCGACAAAAACCGCTCTCCCATAATGCGCAAGGCCGCGGATTACCTTGCGCTCCGCCACATACAGCCTGCCCTCCATGGAAAGCATCTCCCCATTTCCCGTCTGCATCTGGCTCATGGCAGAAACAGAATACAGAAAGCTGTTTGTAATCTTTTCCTCATACTGCTGCGCTTCCGCAGCAGATATATGCAGTTCTTTTGCGGCAAGCTCCATAATCTCCGCTCCATAACAGCCAATCCCCCACCTCTCTGCCAGCTTTGTCGCAACCTCTGTCCCGCCGCTTGCGTATTCCCTCTCAATCGCGATATATTCAATCTCCATAATGGCCGCCTCCTCTTTAAGCAAACTGGCTGTTATACAAAGCCTCATATCTGCCGTGCATATTCATCAGTGTTTCATGGTTTCCTGTCTCTTTCACATCCCCGCCCTCCATATAGAGAATCAGGTCCGCATCCTTGACGGTAGACAGGCGGTGGGCGATGACAAAGCTGGTCCTCCCGGCGGTCAGCGCGTCCATTGCCTTCTGAATCTTTGCCTCGGTCCTGGTATCAACGGAGGAAGTCGCTTCATCCAGAATCAATATCGGCGCATTTTCCGCCATGGCCCGGGCAATGGTCAATAGCTGTTTTTGTCCGGCAGAAACCGTAAGATTATCACTAAGAACCGTGTCCAGACCTTCCGGCAGCGTATCCACAAAATGCTTCAGACCGCACTGTCCACAGATTTCCATGAGCTGCTTGTCAGAAATATTTGTCTTTCCGAAATTCAGGTTATCCCGTATGCTTCCTTCAAACAGCCATGTATCCTGCAGCACCATTTCAAAAATATTATGGATATTTTCCCGTGTAATCGAATCCAGCGGCACTCCGTCCACGGATATATGCCCTTTATTCAGTTCATAAAAACGCATCAGCAGATTTACAAGAGTTGTCTTTCCCGCCCCTGTGGGCCCTACGACTGCCACTTTCTGCCCTGCCTGAATCTCAGCGGAAAAATCATGGATAATGGTTTTGTCCGGCGTATAGCCAAAGCTGATATGGTCAAATGTCACCTTTCCTTTTACCTGTTCCAGTTTTTCCGTCCTGCCGCTTTCATCGGACAGCTCTTCCTCCGCAAGAAACTCCGCCACACGCCCGCTGGCCGCAACCGCGGACTGCATTCCGGAAACGCCCTGGGCAAGCTGGCTCAAAGGGGAGGTAAAAAGCCTTACATACAGCATAAAGGCGACCACAACGGAAAAAGGTATGGAACCGCTAAAAGCCAGCGCCGCGCCTGCGATACAGACAGCGGCATATCCAAAATTGCCCACAAATCCCATAAGCGGCATCATCAGGCCGGACAGAAATTCCGCCCGGAGGGTATGTTTTCTAAGCCTTTCATTGCGTTCCTGAAATACCTCCAGATTCCGCGGCTCCCCGTTATAAGCGCGGACAATATTCTGGCCTGCGTAATATTCCTCTATGTGGGCATTTACTTCCCCAAGGCTCTGCTGTCTTGCGGAAAAGTATTTCTGTGATTTTCCCAATATCCCGCCCATAAGGAGAAAACCCAGCAGGGAGGAGCCCATTGCCGTCAGGGCCATGCGCCATTCCGTGACAAGCATCATAATGATACACCCAATAAACGTCACCACAGCAGATACCAGGGTAACAATAGTGGAATTGACAGACTGGACAACCGTGTCCACGTCATTGGTGACCCTGGACAGGGTATCCCCAAAGTTATGGGTGTCAAAATAATTCAGCGGCGTGCGGTTGATCTTACGGCTGATGTCGCTGCGCATCCTTTTCCCCATATTGCAGGAAATATAGTTCATCAGAAACGCCTGCAGATAGCCCAGGACACAGCCGGTCCCATACATAGCTATTAAAATCCCGCCGATTCTGGCAATCTCGTTCATGTCAATGTTAACGCTGGTCGTTCCGATGCCCTTCTGGATGACCTCTGTAATCTGCGAAATATACCCCGGGCTGACCACCGAAAACACGGCGGAGGCTGCCGCGCAAAGCACCGCGACAAAAATCAGCAGCCGGTATTTTTTACAATAGGAAACCAATGCGTTCACCGCAAGGCGTGTCTTCTTCTCTTTATCAGGCATGTTTTAATTCCTCCTCACTCATCTGGCTGTATGCAATCTCCTGATAAGCCGGGCAATTTTCAAGCAGCTCCCTGTGGGTCCCCTGCCCCACGACTTTTCCATTTTCCATAACCAAAATCAGATCCGCATCCATGATCGTCCCGATCCGCTGGGCAACCACCAGGCAGGTGGAATCCTTCATCTCCGTTCTCAGCCGGGCCCGCAGCTCACGGTCTGTCTTGTAGTCCAGCGCGGAAAACGTATCGTCAAAAATATAGATTTCCGCACGCCTTGCCACAGCCCTCGCGATGGACAGGCGCTGCTTCTGCCCGCCGGAAAAGTTGTTCCCGTTCTGGGCCACATGCCCCCTTATGCCGCCTTTCACTGCCTCTACAAAGTCTGTACTTTGGGAGATCTCCACAGCCTTTTTCACCATTGCCTCATCCGCGCCGTTATCGCCGAAATTTACATTCGACTGAATATCCCCGCTGAACAAAAGCGCCTTCTGGGAAACATACCCGATTTTTCCTGCCAGCTCGCTTTTTTTGTATTCCCGGACACAATGCCCGTCTACCATAACCTTTCCTTTTGAAGCGTCATAAAACCGGGAAACCAGATTCACCACAGTGGATTTTCCACAGCCTGTACTTCCGATAAACGCCACGGTCTGCCCTTTTTCCGCCTTAAATGAAATGTGGGACAAAACATCCTCTTCCGAATCCGGATAACGGAAGCTGACATCCCGAAATTCCACGGTCCCGGTTTCCCAAGTCTCCCCGACTCCCTCCCCGTCCTTTATCATCTCTTCCACTTCCAGCACCTCATTGATGCGCCTTGCGGAAACAATGGAACGGGGCGCAATCATAAACATTACGGCAAGCATCATAAAAGAAGAAATAATCTGCATCCCATAGGACATAAACACCACCATGTCCCCAAACAGCCCCCAGACCTCCTGCATGCCGGCAGAATTGATGACAGCGGCGCCGACCCAGTAGATCACCAGTGAAATCCCGTTCATTGTCATGTTCATAACCGGGTTTAAGAATGCCGTGATCCTTCCCGTAAACAGATTTGCCTTGGTGAAATCCTCGTTTACCCGTTCAAATTTTTCTCTCTGAAAATCTTCCGCGTTGTAGGCCCGGACAATGCGGATGCCGCTTAAGGATTCCCTGGTAATCCGGTTCATGTCATCGGTCAGTTTCTGCACCCTGACAAATTTAGGCGTTACCAGAAGCAGGACGACTGCGATACTGGCCAGCATGAAGGCAACCGCCGCCGCAACGGAAAGAGACCACTGCCATTGTTTCCCCGCAATTTTTGTAATCACCCAGACAGCTGTAATCGGGGCTTTTATCATCATCTGCAGGCCCATTGTAATCAGCATCTGCACCTGCTGCACATCGTTTGTCGTCCGCGTAATCAGGGAGGCGGTATTAAATCGGTTCATCTCCGCCATAGAGAAGCCCTGCACCTTTCTGTAAAGCAGCTCCCGCAGCCTTGCCGAAAAATTTGCTGCAATCCGCACCACAAAGAAACTGGTAATAACGGAACATACCATACTTCCAAAGGCGCACAGCAGCATACAGCCGCCGTTTTTCCATATATCAGACAGCCCCCAGGCAAGGCCGGTCTTTGGATCCATGCCCCCCTGCGCAATCTGCGTGATCAGGTTCATATAATCCGGCATTTTCAGATCCATCCAAACCTGGGCAATAATAAACGTAAGCGCGGCCAACGCATATGCCCACTCTCTGGCTTTTAATTTTTTAAGCAATCCCGCCATGTTCATCATCCCTTCCCTTCTTGACATTGTGTGTTTCATAGAGTACAATAAGTTTTAAAGATGAAACACTATGTATCATCAGAGAACCATTATATACATAAAAAAATAAAACGCAATAGACAAAGGGAAAATGGTACAGAAAGGGGAAATATTGTAACATGACAAACAAAGAACACTATTCGGTGAAAGAGGAGATTGAAAAAGCATTGCTGGTCCTGCTGTCAAAAAAGGAATACACAAGCATCACGGTCACGGATGTGGTAAAAGAGGCAAAGGTGGCAAGAGTCTCCTTTTACCGCCATTTCTCTTCTATCTCTGACGTTCTTGACACCATTGCGGACCAGACCGCCCGAAAATTTAATATAGAGTTTCTCCCCCTGATGGACACCTCAAACCAGCGGAAACTGCGGGAATTTCTGTTTAATTACTTCTATCAGATTTCCTTAAACCACGAAGAAATGTGGGCGTTAGACGCGGCAAACATCAGTCCTGTCTCCAAATATCTTAGTGAGAAACTGCGGAAAACGTTTCAGGTTCCTGACCCTTCTGCCGCGTCCATGTCAGAAAAATACGGTCTGGCCGCCAAACTGTGCCTGTTGGATGGAGTCGCCAAGAAGTGGGTTGCAGACGGATTGCAGGAAACGCCGGAGGAAATGATTGATTATGTGATGCCTGTTATTCAGATGCTTTAGTCATGAGAAAGGCCTTGCTTTTGTGCCGAAAGACTATCTATCTTTCCGCAAATAAATTGTTAATTCTTTTTGGTGCAGCTCCAAACTTCTTAAAAAGTGCTGCCATACATAATTTTTCAAGCCCTTCCTGATCATATATCTTATAACTTTTATGCTTCTCTCCCTTGCCATTAAAACCTCCATTATCTTTTCTATCCACTGGGGGAATTGGCCGGATCGGTCTCTACCGCGCTGCGCTCCTGGCCGCCCGGCGTAACTCCCTGAACGACCTCTCCATAGGCCCGGTTGATGATTATATATCCGATTACGATTCCCGTTGTCCAACCCAATCAGGATAGGGTCCTTCCAGATAGCTGCACAAAACCAAAAAGGTCAATCTTCCACGCTGATAATACATCGCAAAAGATTGACCCTTTTTCATTATCCTTCCATCTGTCGTCCCAGAAATCCGGCTGCTGTTGTCACCAGCTTAACCTCCATATCCCCCATCTTGGCCTTCGGCTCCCTGCTCAAAAGAGAAACGCTTCCAATAGCGTCGCCTTCGCAGATAATGGGCGCCACTGCCTGGGCTGTGATCCCTTCCATTTCCTCGGACGTCACGGAAATAAAACTTTTATCTTCTTTGGAAGCCACAACTGTATTTCTCTCCCCAATGGCGTGTTCCAGCTGCTTGCTGATGGTCTTTGCAAGCAGATCCTTCTTAGAACCGCCGGAAACCGCAATCACCTGATCCCTGTCCGTGATGCATACCATCAGCCCTGTGGCCTGGGCCATGGCCTCCGCATACTGCCCCGCAAATGCTGTCAGCTCCACCATAGGCGAATATTTTTTCAAAATAATCTCCCCTTCTCTGTCCGTAAAGATTTCAAGGGGAGTACCTTCCCTAAGTCTTAATGTTCTTCTTATTTCCTTTGGAATGACTACTCTTCCAAGGTCATCGATTCTTCTCACAATTCCCGTAGCTTTCATATCACAATTCCTCCATTTTGCATGATATCATTACCTGGTAACTTGCTGTAAATGTAGTATTTGTAAAATGGGGGAATTTATACTGCCCAAATATCCCAATGCCATATCTTTCCAAAGAAGGGCAAATTCTATCCCTGTCTTTACTCTCCAACTCTATCTGTATTCTTGATTCTATATCGTCTTATTTTATCATACCTCAAAATTTCTTTGTTGTCATTGAATCGCTGATTTAAAGGGCTGCGTTTTATCACACTTCATCATGATTCATGGTTACCCCTAAAAATGCCGGTTTTATCGGGATTATTCAACATCATTCTTTACTATTAGGCTTATCAACCGCCGTCTTTATTTATGTGGATATTCTTCTTATTTGGGGTGGAAATTGGGGTAAA
>CAJUFP010000166.1 GCA_910585645.1 uncultured Hungatella sp.
GGCATATCTGAACCCGAACGGCACACAGCCTCCCTTCCCTCCCTGGCCCCACGACTCCCCCGCCCCCATTGCTCACTCAATTATACACCAAATTTAATAGAAATCATCCCTCAACACCTAAATATCCCCAAAATCAAACTCCTCCAGCCCGCCTAAAAACTCCATCCCCTCTTCACTCAAACTATCATTAAGGACTTCGCTGACCTGCTGGGGGTTTACCTGCCAGATCTCTCCCAGATTCTCCGCGATCAGATCCTTTTCCGCAGAAGAAAAATCCGCAAAGGCCCGCCGCAGAAACAAAAGCGCCCTTTTAAATTCCTCATCATCCAAGGTATCCAGATACCCGCTTAGCTTTTCCCACAGCGTCAGCCTGGCAATAAGGGCGTAGTGGTTTCTGGAAGAAAGCCCCGCAAACCACCCGGCCCCCAGCTCTGCCGGAATTCCCCTGGACAATCGCCGCTCCACCTCCCGGCCCAGCTCCTCACTGTCCATAACGCCCATCTCCAGCAAGATCGAAGCCGCCGTCCCCGAAAGCCGGGTGTTCAGATCATCTCTGGCCGCGATCTGGCCCAGCACGGCCAAAAACCGCTCCCGATCCAGAAACTGGTGGGCCACCACCGCCTGGTGCAGCTTTCCTATGGCCGGAGCCAGAGCCGTCGCCGCCTGGTCATCGCAGGCACACTCCTGGACAAGGATCAGACAGGCTCTCAAAAACAGCTGGGACACAATGGGAACCAGAGGCTCCCGATCCAGCTTCCGGATATCCCCGTATTGAAGCACCACGGACAGCTGCTCTATGGTATCCCCGATCTCCGACACAGCAGCCGCGTCCACCGCCATGGCCTGAAGAGCCTCCACAGCGCCATGGACCGCAAGAGGCATACCGCAGTAAAACGCTTCCGCCACCACCTTAGCCAAAAAGCTGATCCCCTGTCCCTCTTCGGTCCTTTTTTTCAGTTCAAAAGCCGCCGCCTGCTCCAGGGTATCCCCCTTTAACACAGCCTCCACCAGCTGGATCTCCGCCTCAGGCGTCCACTGGAGCACCCAGCGCTCCGCCCAGGTGGCATTGTCCTGACTTACAGTCCCCAGGCTGGCAAACCGGATGTTCAAAACCCGAAGCCTGTGGAGGAAAAAGGAACGCTCCAGATCCATAAACGCGGCATTCCTGGACTTCACCCGCAGATTTTCCCGAAGATCCAGATTCAGTTCCGCCGCTGTCACGGATTTGTATTTCTCCAGCCGAAGGCGTTTAAGCTTCTCATAGAAATCCGACTGGATGGAAGTCTGGCTCACCCCCTGGGGAAGACTGCCGATCTTTGTACCGATCTCCGTGTCCGCCACAGCCAAAGCCAGACCGGAAAACTCTCCCTGACCCATGCAGGTCACCGCCCCGTCCCGCAGATCCCGCAGAGTGGGTATAACACTTCCGTGAAGTCCTGCCAGAGCCCTGGCCAGCCTTTCCGCCTCCATAACCTGGGCCGCGGACACCAGGCCTCCATGGGCCCTCTCATAAGCCCCCAGGCCGCTTAAATACCTTCTGGCCCCATAGTCCGCCTCTCCCCGCAAAAGCCCCTGCCACAGATACTCATAGTAAGCCGGCGCGTGGTTCCCCGCCCCGTAACCGGACCGCTCCGACAGACGGTAATAAGAGTATGGCATCAAGGTCCTCATGGACTCCAGCCTGGGAAGAGCCAGAAATTCCTTATCACTCATAGCCGGATCCGCGGAAAGGATCCCCTCCACGTGGAAAGCCCCGGCCACCACCACGATCTTCTCAGGCGAAATGCCCTCCTCCACAGCCTCCCTGATCCTGCGCCGCATGTAAGCTTCCCGGACCAGATTCTCCCGGTTCTCCCGATCCCCCATGGTCAGCTCCAGCTCCCGCAGAGAGCGGCCAAACTCCCCGGCTCCCCTTCGGTATCCGGATACGTCCCTGCACTGCTCAATGGTCCGCTCCCAGAACGTCTCGTGATCCCCGTCCCCGCACTGCTCATCCAGGGCCCGGTAAACATCAAAAGTTCCCCTCTGCCCCGGCCCGGTCTGTCCCTTATCCCTGGGAGACGCCTGACACCCGCCCTTCGGCTCATCCTCAGCTCCGGGAATCGCCTGACGCCCGCCTTTCGGCTCATCCTCAACTCCGGGAATCGCCTGACGCCCGCCTCCCGGCTCATCCTCTCTGTCCAAAGCCTGTCCCTTGCCGCCTGGCATCTCATCCCCGCCCTTGTCCTCCCGTGCTGCCTGAAGCCCTAAAAACACATCTGACGGCAGATCGCAGAACGCCCGCCTGCAGCCATGTTCCTTTGCCCACAAGAGGGCCTGGTACTCCGGCGAATACTCGGCAAAAGGATACAAAACAGTCCTGACAGGCAGTTCTTTTGTATACGCCATCACCGCCACCGGCGGCTTTACATCCTCCCCCGCCAGATCCTCCATAAGCTCCGTAAAATCCGACGGCCCCTCGATCAGCACCAGCTTTGGATCCACCTGATCCAGAAACTCCCTGACAAAGTAAGCCCCGGCTGGGGACAGATGACGGATCCCAAACACAAAAGGCCCTCTCTCCATCAGCGGTTCAGCTCCTTACACTCTTCATACAGGGAAAGCCACTTGGATCCCCGCTTCTTCATGATGTTCTCCAGATACTCCTCCCACGCTTTCTGATCCTTTGAGTCCTCCTTCACCACAGCCCCCTGAAGCCCTGCCGCCAGATCATAATCCGTGATGGTCCCATTGCCAAAGCTTCCGGCCAGAGCCATGCTGTTTGCCAAAAGGGAGATGGCCTCCGCTGTGGACAGCACCCCGGAAGTACCCTTTAACTTCTGTTTCCCGTCTAAAGTGGCCCCTTTCCGCAGCTCCCTGAAAATGGTGCATACCTTTTCCACCACCTCCTCCTGAGGCAGTTTGGCGTTCAGATCCAGACTGCCCGAAAGCTGGGCGATCCTGGACTTTACGATCTCCATCTCCTCCTCAAGACTCTCCGGAGCCGGAAGCACCACAATATTAAACCGCCGCTTTAAGGCAGCCGACATCTCATTGACGCCCTTGTCCCTGGTATTTGCCGTGGCAATGACCGAAAATCCCTTTCTGGCCGGAACCTCGATCCCCAGCTCAGGCACGGAGATCCGCTTCTCCGACAGGATGGAGATAAGGGCGTCCTGAACCTCGCTGGCACACCGGGAGATCTCCTCCACCCGGGCGATCATCCCCTGCTCCATGGACCGGTACACCGGGCTTGGGATCATGGCCTCCTTGGACGGCCCCGAGGCGATGAGCATGGCATAATTCCAGGAATACTTGATCTGCTCCTCCGTGGTCCCCGCAGTCCCCTGGATCACTCTGGTGGAATCCCCGTTAATCGCCGCCGCCAGATGCTCCGACAGCCAGGACTTGGCTGTCCCCGGCTCCCCGATCAGAAGGAGAGCCCGGTCCGTCACCAGGGTGGCAATGGCGATCTCCACCAGACGCCGGTTTCCGATATACTTGGCGCTGATCTCCATATCCCCGCACCTGCCGCCGCAGATGTAGGTCAGCACGGACTTTGGCGACATGCGCCACCCTTCTGGCACCGGATTGGTTTCCGTTTCCATCAGCGCATCCAATTCCTTTTGAAACAGCTGCTCCGCAGGCAGCCTTTGTACATTGGTATCACTCATTTTTCATTTCCTCCCGCTCGTTCTCTCTCACCGGTACACCTGCTTAAGCTCCTCCACCGAAGCCCCATCTGTTAATTCCTGAACCCATCGCTCCAAAATGCCGATGCCGTTGACCGCCTGCTTTCCAAGCTCCTGCACAAGCTGGGTAAGTTCCACGGCCAGCTCCTCATTGGTGAGAGGCAGCTCCTCCAAAACCTGCCGTACCCTGTAGATGATCTGACTTTTATCCTTCTTTCCCACATGGGCCAAAAGCCCTCTGTAATCCTTCCATCCGCACCGCTTCAGGATCCGGATATCCGCTGCCTCTGTTCCCCGATATCTGGCACTCCAGTAAAAATACTTGCCGTAAGCCTCCCTCACCTCTTCCACATCCGGCCGGAACAACCCCTCCAGCATCACGTCATACCCGTTTGACCGGCCTCCATAGTAGTAGTAAGGCTTCTTCCACTTTAAATCAAACCGGTTCTTACTGTTCAGCAAAACCTCATACCAGCGAAGGTCCAGCCCGCCCTCAAGGGTCTTTACCGGCTCCTCATATCCCCTCATCTCATGGAGAGGCTCCCGATAGACCACGTACTTTCCCAGACGCTCCTCATACCTGACATGGGCAAGCATCTGTAAGATCTCCGAAGGATCTTCCTTCTTCCCGCCATTCCTCACATAACCGCCAAACCGCTCAAACAATCTCTCCGGCTCATCCTCCAAAAGGGCGGCCCAGAACACGCAGCCTAAAAAATCATCCCCGTGATCCCGGTACATGTCCTCAGCCACCTGGCGCAGATTGGGATGAAACTGCCATTTCAGGGAGGCCTTTAACATCTCAACAACCCTCCAGGGCACAACCTTGTACAGCCGCTCATATAACCCGCACAGCCTGGGGGAATGTTTCCCCTCAGCCCCGTTTAGGAACAAAAGCAGAGACGCCTGGTCCTCCTTTTTTAGATCCTTCCACAAGATTTCCGACCTGTCGTAGGTATCCAGCCATCCTTCAATATGGTCCGCCATCAGATCCGAAGCCCACCGGGCAGGAGAATTTACCAGATGCAGCACCCCTTTTTCCAGGTTTTTGTCCAGCATCTTTTTCCAATACTCACAGGCTCCCTCCCCCTCCATACAGGCCAGGGAAAGCCAAGCCGCCTCCTTTGCGCCTCCCTTCTCCGACTTTACCAGGTCAAGAAGCGCCTTTTCATTGCCCATATCATGCTTCAGCGCCCTGATGGCAGCCTCCCTCACCGGCTTGCCCGCGGTTTTCAGGATCTCCAGATAAAAGGCGTTTTCCTCTGCTCCCGCAATCTCCTCTATGATCTGGACCCGCCTTGCCATGTCCTGCTTTCCTTCCGGGTTAAACCCCCGCTTTAGCAGAGGAACCATCTCCTTCCCCTCCTGTTTCAGCCACTCTGCCACCATGTCTGCCAGCTCCCCGTAGCTGTCCCCCAGAGCCTTCACCATCAGGCTCTTGATACGGTAATCCGAAAACAGCTCCGGATCCTGTTCATGAGCGTCCCGGATCAGGGCGTACCGGCCGCTGCCCGTCCCCTCAAACGCCTCCAAAACAGGGGCCAGCTTACTGTATGGGATATTCACCTGCGCTGTCCCCGAACCTGTTAGGTTCTCCATAGGCTCCCATTGCCCCTCTTTCAAAAGGCTTCCCTGGGTACGCAAAACCGCGTCCACCAAAGCCAGCACATCCAGAAGCAATGCGCCTCTCTCCTCTTTTTCCGCCTCCAAAAGCCTGCGTCCCATCTCATAGATCCTGCCAAACACCGGCGACGCCTTAGCCAGAGGTTCCATCTGCTCCACAGCCCTCTTCAGCCTGAAATCTTCCCCCAAAAGCCCCACGCCTGCCACAGCCGCCGCCTCCAGCCTGTCCCTAAGCTCATATAAGACACTAAGATTCATCCTATTAACCTCCATTCATCCAATCCCAGAACATTGCCGCGCTAATAAAGCAGCCGCAGAATCCCCCTATCCTTCACAAGGCTCAGAGGATACAGACACATCTTCCTGTCCACCGCGTCATAGTACATCAGCCCAAACACCACCCCATTTTCCAAAAATGCCCGGTCCGGGATCATGGGCAGCACAGGCGTGGTATCCTTTAAGCCCTGCCGGCTTCGAAGCTCTACCCGGTTTCCCGCCCTGTCCACCGCCGCAAACACCCGCTTATCCCCGTCAGCCACCATGCCGATCTTGTCAAAGAAAACCATCACCGGACAGAAATCATCGGACAATGTATTTTTGATCTCATTTTTCACCGCCTTAGCCGCCGCGGCAAGATCCTGGTATGCCCTGTCCATAAGGCCTATGTAAACCTCTTCCCCCGCGTCCTCAAAGGCCGCGCCGCTCCATCTCACCCTCCGGTTTACCTTCCCCGGATAGTAAGCCAGCACAGGGATCCGAAGAACCCCAAAACAAGAATCTTCCTGCTTCACATGTTTCAGGGCTTTCACGGGCCGGTAATTGCAGGTGTGACAGATCTCCCCGGTATCCAGATCCGCCCAGTAGGCAAGATCAATATATTCTTTCCTGGCCTCATCATAGATAACCTGAAATGACAGCTGCAAAAGCCTGGCATTCTCCTTCTTAAGCCCCAGGTCACAAAGCTGCTCCAGCTTCCAGATGCCTCCCATCTCCTCGTAAAGCTCATCATCATCTGCCTGAGGGCTGTCCGTTTCAAGCTTCTCATTTAAATACGCCACCGCCTTTTTCTCCAGCGCCCGCAGCTTCTTTAAGATCTCCACGCACCGGCTTAAGCGAACCGGATTGTGATCCTTCTGATACCCCTCCATCTCCAGGATCAGCCTGTTTAAATACACCAAAGGCCCGGGCAGGTAATAGTCTCCCAGCTGCTTTGCCAGGTTCCGGTAATTGATCAGGGACGCGCTCCTCATTGACGCCAGCCCCCAGTTCATCAGCTTGTCTGTCAGCTGTCTTAAAAGCTCAAGCCCCTCCAACTGCTTTTTGATCTTTTTAATCCTGGCTGCCTTCGCCGCCTTGGCGCTCCTGTCCGTAGCTGGCTTTTTTGTGTCTCCCGCCAGCTTTTTTGCCTCCCTTGCCTCCTTTTTCTGACGCTTATCCAAAATATCCTGGGGTATGTCTCCCACCGCGAATTCCTTCCCCCCGGCTATCTCAAAGAGAAGGGCAAGACTGTGCTTGCATGGAAACTGCCTGCTGGGGCAGGTGCAGCGAAACACTGGCTGGGCCTCGTCCACATAGTCTGCTGACACTATGTAATTCTTCTTTCCGCTGCCCTTGCACTCCCCCATGTAAAAAGTGTCGTCCCCGGACCGCGTCCGGGTCACAAAACCGCCGGAAGAAGAAATCTTTCTGGCATTGCTGACCGCGCCCGCGTTGGGGGCCAGCGCTAAAATCTCCTGTTCCTTAACCGTTCTCATACCTTACTCCTGTCTGCCGCGCCGCGCGGCTGCTTTTGTCCTTCATGCTTTACATTTATCATACCACTGCCTGGAAAAAAGGGCTACCTGTATTTTGTTATATCTTCCCAAGTTTTCACCACAATAACTGTCGCCGGATCTCTTTTACAGCAATAAAAATAGCCCTCCAAAGAAGGCTATTTATCTTTATATCTTCTGCTGAATATTCTTGATGTCTTCTGGGGAAAACTGCGGAAAAAACTCGCTGATCTCATATTACGGATGAAATTCAAAGGCCAGTTTCATCAAATATACCCACTTTCCCTCACACAGAAAACCGGTCATACCCCTCCAAGCAGTCCAGACAGAAAAACTCCCCGTTCTCAACCCTGACCCGGTTCTCCGCCGTTATCTCCCCGCACTTTGCGCAGGCCACGGACCGAAACAGTCTGGCCCGCTCCGGCACCTTTAATCTGGGCTCTGAAACCGCGAACAGCTCCTTTAAAGGGCGTTCCAGATAAAACCGGCAGGCCTCCTCCCTGGAAAGCCCCCCAGGCGTCCTGGCTTTCAGATACAGGCGGACCCCTTTGCCCGTCTTCCGGTTATAAAAGGAGAACGCCTGCTTGCCTGTCATGTGAAAAAGCAGATTCCCCTTTCCGACGCTGCACCCCAAGACAGCCTGGATGGCGTCCACGCCGCAGGCGTCATTTTCCGAGATACACACCACCTGCTCATCCTGGGAAAACGTCAGCTCAAGCAGTTCAATGGCATACCTTGCAGCCTGAAAACCGATGGCAAGACCTCCGCACTCATGGCCGTGAAATCCCACCGCCTTCTCCCAATATTCTCTCTTCCTGTCATTCATACATTTCTTCCTCCTAACCCGGATAAACCGGAACATTAAATTCGTCCTATTTTGATATATTGTTGAGTGAGCAAAAGACGAGGTAGTCGTGATGCCAGTCAGAGAAGGAGAGATGTCCCGTCCGGGTTCAGATATG
>CAJUFP010000167.1 GCA_910585645.1 uncultured Hungatella sp.
CTGGGCGCACTAACAGTTCAGATAACCCTTGAACTGTTACGCATCCGGCCAATTAGAATCGCCTTTGGCGATGGGCCGAATGCCTGCTGTCATTACGCTTTCGCGCGGTCAGCGCGGTAAACGCACAGACCTGTCTGAACGGTTACCATTATACACCATTTTCTGGGAAACTGCCATAAAAAGTTGAAGGAAAAAATCTGCTTGAACCGGCCCGGACTACAGAATATAATAGTACCATGTAACGTTTATCCATCCAAAAAAGGCAGAAACCCTGCCGGAAACTGAGGTAAAGTTTTATGTCCCTGCAATTTATCTTTGGAGCCTCCGGCTCCGGGAAGACAAGATATCTCTACGAAGATCTGATCCGTCAGTCTTTGGAGCAGCCCCAGATCCAGTATGTGGCCATTGTGCCGGAGCAGTTTACCATGCAGACCCAGAAAGATATTGTGACCCTGCATCCGGACCACGGGACCATGAACATTGACATCGTAAGCTTTGAGCGTCTGGCGTACCGGGTGTTTGAGGAGCTGGCAGTGGAACACTTGGAGGTCCTGGACGATATGGGCAAATCCATGGTCTTAAGGAGAGTGGCTTCCGGAGAGCGGAAAAATCTGGGCATCTTTTCCGGTCATCTGAATCAGACCGGATTTATCAATCAATTAAAATCCATGTTGTCAGAACTTTATCAGTACGGGATCAGCCCCGACGGCCTTCGAGTGGCCGCCGGGGAGGTGAAAAGTCCGCTGCTTAAGGAGAAGCTGAAGGATCTGCTGGTGATCTATGAGGCCTTCCAGAGGGAGATCTCCAGCCGGTACATCACCACGGAGGAGATCCTGGACGTGCTGTGCCGGGTGCTGCCACAGTCCCGGTTTATCAAAAACAGCGTTGTGACTCTGGACGGGTACACCGGGTTTACGCCGGTCCAGTACCGGCTTTTGGAGCTTCTGATGCTCTATGCCAGAAAGGTGGTGGTGACTGTCACCATCGGCGGAGGGGAGAACCCCTTTGAGAAGGCAAAGCTTCAAAACCTCTTCCACATGAGCAAGGACATGACCTGCCATCTGGCAAATCTGGCAGTAAAGAACCGGATCGTTAGAGAAAAGGATGTGGTCCTGACAGACCAGGACTCCGGCCGTGGCGCGGATACGGGTATGAGAACAAGCGCGGACGCAGAAACCAATACGGGGGCGGGAACGAGTACAGGCATGGATACAAGCGCAGCCCCGGAAGTTATGGTAGCGCGGCGGCAGGGGCGGTTTGCCCACAGCCCTGCCATCGGGTTTATTGAAAAGCATTTGTACCGCTTTACGCCGGAAACGTTTCAGGGTGAGCCGGGACAGATCGAGATCTTTAAGGCCCGCACTCCGGCCCAGGAGATTGAGGGAGCGGCGTCCTATATCCACCGGCTGGTGCAGAATGAGGGAGTCCGTTACCGGGAGATCGCGGTCATAACCGGGGACCTGACCGGGTACGGGTATGAGATCGCCAACCGGTTTCAGGCAGAGAATATCCCCTATTTTATGGACAATAAAAAGAGCATCATGGAAAATGTCATGGTGGAATTTATCCGGGCGGCCCTGGAGGCGGTGGAGAAGGATTCTTCCTATGAGAGCGTGTTCCGGTTTCTAAAGACAGGGCTGGCCTCCCCGAAGATGGAACAGATCCACCGCCTGGAAAATTATGTGACAGCCCTTGGCATTCGGGGATTTAAGGGATGGAATCAGGTGTGGGAGAACACGTACCGGGGCGGGAAACAGCTAAACTTAAAAGAGCTGAACGAGTTTCGGGAGGAGATCCTGTTAACGCTTGGGCCCCTAAAGGAGGCGGCGGGGGACCGGGAGAAGACGGTGAAGACCATGACAGCGGCTGTGGTGGCCTGTCTGGAACAGTGCCAGGTTCAGAGGCAGCTGGAAGCTTACCGGGAACATTTTGAGGAGATCGGGGAGTACAGCCTGGCTAAGGAGTATGAGCAGGTCTATGAGCTGGTGATGGCCATGTTTGACCGGCTGACCCACCTACTGGGGGAGGAGAAGGTGAGCCGGAAGGAGTACGCCCAGATCCTGGACGCGGGGTTCGGGGAGATCACAGTGGGGGTGATTCCCGCCACGGTGGACCGGGTGGTGGTGGGCGATATCACCAGGACCCGCTTAGATCAGATCAAGGTGCTGTTTTTCCTGGGGGTCAACGAGGGGGTGGTGCCTTCCAGAAAGGACAGCGGCGGCATTTTGACAGACATGGACCGGGAGTTTTTAAAGGAAATGTCCATAGAGCTGGCCCCTACCTCCAGGGAGGACAGCTTCCGCCAGAGATTTTATCTGTACCTGATGATGACAAAGCCCTCCCGCAGCCTGGTGGTGTCCTATGCGGCGTTTACCCAGGCGGGCAAGGCCCAGCGGCCCTCCTCCCTTATGGGGGAGTTAAGCCGGATGTTTCCGGACCTTGTGGTGAAGGATCTTGCCCTGGAGGAGAAGACCATAGCCTCCCCGGCAGAGGCTATGGACAGGCTGATCGAAGGGCTTCGGGATTATGAGGAGAACCGGGAAAACGGAAGCTTTCTGGAGCTGTACCGCCATTTTGCCAGGAAGGAGGCCTGCATGGACCAGGTGGAGCGCGTAAGGCAGGCCGCGTTTTACAGCTATGTGGAGAGGGGCATCAGCCGGGCGGCGGCAAGGGCGCTGTACGGGAAGGTGCTGGAGGGAAGCGTCACCAGGCTGGAACAGTACGCCTCCTGCGCCTACGCCCATTTCCTAAGCTACGGCATGGAGCTTATGGAGCGGCAGGAATACCAGGTGGGGGCTGTGGACATGGGAAATCTGTTCCACGGGGCTATTGATCTGTGTTTTCAGCAGCTGAAAGAGCAGGGGAGAAGCGCCGGGGATTTAAGTGATGAGGAGCGGGGACAGCTGGTGAAAGGGGCTGTGGACCAGGTGACCCAGGAGTACGGCAGCGCCATTTTAAAGAGCAGCGCCAGAAATCAGTATCTGGCGGGGCGCGTGGAGCGGATGACGGAGCGGACCATGTGGGCCCTGGGAGAGCAGCTGAAAAAGGGAGATTTCCACCCTGCCGGGTTTGAGGTGTCTTTTTCCGCCATTGACAACCTGGAGGCCATGAAGATCCGGCTGTCCGGAGAGGAGGAGATGCACCTGCGGGGGCGCATTGACCGGCTGGATCTGTGCCAGGACGAGACCCACGTGTATGTGAAGATCATTGACTACAAATCCGGCTCTACCCGGTTTGACCTGGCTGCCATCTATTATGGGCTCCAGCTGCAGCTGGTGGTGTACATGGACGCGGTGACAGAGCTGGAAAAGCGGCGGTTCCCCTCCAAGGAGGTGGTGCCTGCGGGGATTTTTTACTACAACATCAAGGACCCTGTGGTGGACAAGGAGGATGTGGATGTGCCGGAGGACATTGACGCCCTGATCTTAGAGCAGCTGCGGATGAACGGGCTGGTAAACAGCGATCTGGAGGTGATCAGCCACCTGGACAGGGACATCAGGTCCAAGTCCGACGTGATTCCTGTGGCCATGAAGGACGGGATGATCCAGGAGAAATATTCATCCGTTGCCAGCGGAAAGCATTTTGAGGCTTTGAAACAGTATGTGCGGGGCAAGGTGAGGCAGGACGGCCGGGAGATCCTGGATGGAAATGTCCCGGTGGCTCCATACAAGCAGGGGAGCCGGACTGCCTGCGATTTTTGCCCTTACCACGGGGTCTGCGGGTTTGATCTAAAGGTTTCCGGCTACCGCTTCCGGCGGTTTCGCCCTTTAAAGCCGGAGGAAATATGGGAGGAGATCCTGGAAGGAGAGAATGAGGATGAAATGGACGCCAAAACAGCAGGAAGTGATAAACGCCAGGGGATGTAATCTTCTGGTGTCGGCAGCGGCGGGAAGCGGGAAGACGGCGGTTCTGGTGGAGCGCATCCTCCATCTGATCTGCGATGAGGAGAACCCGGTTGACATTGACAGACTCCTTGTGATGACATTTACCAGCGCGGCGGCGGGGGAGATGCGGGAGCGGATCTTAAAGGCCATTGAAGAGAAGCTGGCAGAGAATCCGGCACAGGAGCATCTCCAGGTCCAGGCGGCTCTGGTACACCGGGCGCAGATCACCACCATTGACAGCTTCTGCTTAAGCCTGATCCGGGACCATTTTAATCTTTTGGATATTGACCCGGCCTTCCGCGTCGGAGACGAGGGGGAGCTGATGCTCCTTCGGGGGGACGTGATGGAGGAAATGCTGGAGGAGTATTATGAGAAGGACGACCCGGTGTTTAGCCAGTTTGTGGAGAACTACGCTGCCGGGAAATCGGACAGCGGCATTGAGGATTATATCATGCAGGTATATACCTTCTCCCAGAGCAACCCTTTTCCCCAGGAGTGGCTGGATCAGTGCAGGCGGGAGCTGCTGGAGATGAATGAGGAGGAGCTTGACGGGACGCCCTGGATGAAATTTCTTTTGGAGGATGTCAGGGGCCAGGCCGGGGAATGGGCAGAGCAGCTGACGGAGGCTATGGAGGCGTGCGGCCAGGAAGGCGGCCCCTACATGTACCTTCCTACGCTCCAGGCGGAGCTTGAGCTGGTGAGAACCATCGGAGCCGCAAAGGATTATGGGACTTTGTACCACGCGCTCCAAAACGCGGAGTTCGGGAGAATGGCCGCTGCCAGGGGCAAGACCATTGACCCGGAGAAAAAGGAGTACGCCGCCGCTGCCAGGGACCGGGTGAAAAAGGCGGTAAAGGCCATGGCAGAGCGCTACGGCAGCCAGAGCCCACAGGAGGCTGTGGAGGAGCTGGCCGGCAGCAGGGATGTGGTCTTAAAGCTTTTGGAGCTGGCCGGGGAATTTCACAGACGGTATCAGGAGGCGAAACGGGATAAAAATATCGTGGATTTCAATGACCTGGAGCATGAGGCTCTACGGGTCCTGGTAAAGAGGGAGGACAAAAATTTGTCTTACACTCCGGTGGCTGACGAGCTGAGCAAAAGGTACGCCGAGATTTTGGTGGATGAGTACCAGGACAGCAATGATGTCCAGGAGACCCTGATAAAGAGTCTGTCCGCGGAGCGGTTCGGGCGGCCCAATGTGTTTATGGTGGGGGATGTGAAGCAGAGCATCTACAAATTCCGCCTGGCCAGGCCGGAGCTGTTTATGAATAAATATGAGTGTTATGAGGATTATGGGGCTGAAAAGGATCCGGCCAAAAACCAGGACCGGGCAGAGGCCGAAGGGGAATCTGTCAGGGGAAAGAAGATCGAGCTGCGTCAGAATTTCCGCAGCCGGGCCTCTGTTCTGGACAGCGTCAATCAGGTGTTTTTCCAGATCATGACCAGAAACCTGGGCAATATCCAGTACACGGATAACGTTGCCCTTCACGCCGGGGCCAGTTTTGCCCAAACTGAGGATCAGGCCGGGACGCCTACAGAACTGCTTTTGGTGGACACAGGGGCAAAGGCCATGGGGCCAAATGACGAGGAGCTGGAGGACTATACCAGCCGGGAGATCGAGGCCAGGCTGATCGCGTCCAGAATCAGGGAGCTGACGGACCCAAAGACAGGGCTGTCCGTGTGGGACAAGGAGGCGGGCTGCTACCGTCTGGCCAGGTACGGGGATATGGTGATCCTTCTGCGGAGCCTTACAGGGTGGACGGACTCTTTTTTAAATGTGCTGACTCAGGAGGATATCCCCGCCTTTGCCGAGACAGGAACCGGGTACTTTGACACCATTGAGGTGGAGACCATTCTGGCCATGCTGGCTGTTATTGATAACCCGATCCAGGACATCCCTTTGGCCGCGGTCTTAAAGTCGCCTGTGGCGGACATGGACGAGGAGGAACTGGCGTGGCTCATGGCAGCGTGGAAGCACGCCCCTGAAAAAGGCCAGGACCGGGGGATCTACGGGGCTCTGCGGCTTGCGCTTCTGGGGAGCGAGCAGAGAGAGGCCCAAGCAGCCCAGGAGACGGCGGCGGAGATGTGGGATGAAAGCTGGCAGGAACCAGATGGGGATCCGGAAAAGGAGAGCGGGGAGGAAGAGTGGGAAAAGAAGGGAAAAATTCAGAAAAAAAATCCGGAAATGTGGGAATATAAATCTGAAACCGAGCATAAAAATGGCAATCTGTGGGAGATGGATGACAATGATCAGACCAAAACCGGCGGAAGGCGGGAGGCGGGTCATATAGATCAGAGCGAAACCGGAAAAAGGGGGGAGAATTTCCAATCTCCCATAAGAAAGACCGACGCAATGTGGGAAGACAGCCAGATTGATTGGGAGAGGTCCCAAAAAGAGTGGGGAGAGCTGGCGGAGCTGGTGGGAATGCCGGAGGAAACGGCCAGATCCATACATAAAAAGTGCCGCGCCTTTGCCTGCCTTTTAAGCGGGCTGCAGAGCCAGGCGGCCTACGTCCCCATCCATGAGCTGATCCATCGGGTGTATTTGCAGACAGGGTATTATGATTATGTGTCAGCCATGCCTGCGGGGGAGGTGCGCAAGGCAAACCTGGACATGCTCATTGAGAAGGCCTCTGCCTATGAGAAGACCAGCTACAAGGGCCTGTTCCATTTTATCCGGTATATTGAGCGGCTGAAAAAGTATGATACAGATTTTGGGGAGGCCACCGCGGCAGGCAAGTCCCAGGACATGGTGCGGGTCATGAGCATTCACAAGAGCAAGGGTCTGGAGTTTCCCATCGTGTTTTTGGCCGGCATGGGAAAAGCTTTTAACAAACAGGATATCAGGGGAAAGCTGTTGATCGACGCGGACCTTGGGATCGGAGCGGACCACTTAAATGTGGACACCAGGGTGAAGGCATGTACCTTAAAGAAAAATGTCCTGAAGCGGAAGATGGAGCTGGACGGCCTGGGGGAGGAGCTACGGGTGCTGTACGTGGCCATGACCAGGGCAAAGGAGAAGCTGATCATGACAGGTACGGACCGGTTTCTGGACAAGAAGCTGGATCGGTGGCGTCAGAAGACCTGGACCGGAAGGCAGATCCCCTACACCATCCTGGCCACGGCTTCTTCGTATCTGGACTGGATACTGATGTGCCGGCCTGATAAGAGCCCTCTGTTTTCTGTGGACATGATCCCGGTGGAAAGCCTGGTGGGCCAGGCTGTGGCCCGAAGGATCGAGAGGGAGGTGTCTGAGGATGAGTTAAAGAACCTTGATTTGGATATTTCCTATGATGATGGGATGGAGCGGCTTCTGACAGAGCGGCTTTCCTTTCAGTATCCTTATGAGGCGGACATTGACCTGCACACCAAGATATCTGTGTCCCAGTTAAAGAAACAGGGGCAGGATATTGATGATAAAAACAGTCTGTTCCAGCCTTTGATTCCGGAGTTTTTAAAGGAGGAGGGGGAGAAGAGGGAGCCTGGCGGAGCTGTGAGGGGAAGCGCCTACCACCGGGTCCTGGAGCTTATAGACCTTCCTGCCATGGCAAAGGAGGAGGATGTGAGACAGTGGATCCGTCAGGCCTGCGGGGAGGGACGGATAGCCAGGGATGCCGCTGACATGGTAAGCGGGGAAAAGATCTGGAGGTTTCTTCAGAGTCCCATGGGAAAGCGCATGAGTCTTGCCCAGAAGGAGGGGCGGCTTCACCGGGAGCAGCAGTTTGTCATGGGAATACCGGCCCGGGACATGGGACTTGGAAGTTCCCGGGAGCTGGTGCTGATCCAGGGAATCATCGACGCCTGGATGGAGGAGGAGGACGGCCTTGTGCTCGTTGACTACAAGACGGACCGAATCGGAAAAGGACAGGAGGAACTTTTGGCAAAACGGTACCAGGTGCAGCTGGATTACTATAAACGGGCTTTGGAGCAGATGGTAAAAAGGCCGGTGAAGGAGCGGGTGATCTATTCTTTGACTTTGCAGAAGGAGATCTTGGTGTGAAGTGGGAGGGGAGGGGATTTCCGTTTAATTGAGTGTGCAATGGGCGGGGATTGTCGTGAGGCCAGGCAGAGAAGGAGAGATGTCCCGTCCGGGTTCAGATATGCCAAGCATTTCGATGAGCCCTTAAAGCGGGAACCAGTC
>CAJUFP010000168.1 GCA_910585645.1 uncultured Hungatella sp.
TGAACCCGGACGGGACATCTCTCCTTCTCTGACTGGCCTCACGACAACCTTCGCCTTTGCTCACTCAATTATATATCAATTTTCAGCATGTCTTGGGAAAGCGCAAGAAAATCATCTTGTCTACACCCTCCAACTGTAGTAAAATAGTAAAAATGGCTGTGCCAGAGAAAATCATACAGGAGGCAGGAACAATGGGATACACAAAGACGGATTTTGGGACCATGAAGGACGGCAGGGCGGTATACCGCTACACATTGACCAACTCAAACGGGGTGTCAGCCTCTTTCACGGATTTCGGGGCTATCTGGCTTACCATGGTAGTGCCGGACAAGAACGGGAACATGGCTGACGTGGTGTTGGGCTACGACACGGTGGAGACCATCCAGGGGGGGACCGGACACCTTGGGGAGATGGTGGGGCGCTATGCCAACCGCATCGGCGGCGCGAGCTTTACCCTTAACGGCAAGACCTATGAGCTGGACAAGAACTCCTCAGGCAGGAACAACCTTCACAGCGGCTTAAACTTTTACAGGGACCGGCTGTGGGAGGCCCAGGTGGAGGAGACAGGGCTTGGAACCTGCGTTCGTTTCAGTCTGGAAAGCCCGGACGGGGACCAGGGATATCCGGGCAACGCCCATGTGACGGTCAGCTACACCCTGACGGAGGACAACAGCTTAAAGCTGGATTACCTTATGGTGTGCGACGCGGACACCATCGCCAACTTTACCAACCACGCTTACTTTAACCTGGCAGGCCACGATTCCGGCTGCGCCATGGACCAGAAGGTGTGGATGGACGCGGACTATTTCACCATCACCGACGCAGAGTCCATCCCCACAGGGGAGCTGGTTTCCGTGAAAGGGACTCCCATGGACTTTACACAGATGAAACCTCTCGGCCGGGACATTGAGGCGGACTATGAGCCTCTTAAGTTCGGCAACGGATATGACCATAACTGGTGCCTAAACCATGCCCCCGGGGAGCTGGCCCTGTGCATAAAGGCGGTGGACGAGAAAAGCGGCCGGGTCATGGAAGTGTACACGGACCTTCCCGGAGTTCAGCTGTACACAGGCAACAGCCTGCGGCCTGTGTGCGTAGCAAAGGACGGGGTGTACTACGAGAAGCGCCACGGATACTGTTTCGAGACACAGAACTATCCGGACGCGGTCAATAAGGAGAACTTCCCGTCACCGGTGGTAAAGGCCGGGGAGGAGTATAAGACCACCACCATCTACAAGTTTCTCACCCAGTAGAAAGCAGGGATCAGCAAGAATTAAAAAGCGGGGTAAGACATGACGAAATCTTTATATATAGCAGAAAAACCCAGCGTTGCCCAGGAGTTTGCCAACGCGCTGAAAAAAAGGTGGCGGCGGGGCGACGGGTTTATGGAGGCTGAGGACGCGATTGTTACCTGGTGCGTAGGCCATCTGGTGACCATGAGTTATCCCGAGGCCTATGATCCCGGATTAAAGCGCTGGAGACTGGAGACTTTGCCGTTTTTACCCAGGGAATTTAAGTATCAGGTTATAGAAAGCGTCAGCAAGCAGTTTGAGATCGTCAAGGGACTGTTAAATCGTCAGGACGTGGACACGATCTACATCTGCACCGACTCCGGGCGGGAGGGGGAATACATCTACCGCCTGGTAGACCAGATGGCAGGAGTCCATGGAAAGGCGCGAAAGCGGGTCTGGATCGACTCCCAGACCGAGGAGGAGATCCTGCGGGGGATTCAAAACGCCAAGGACTGGAGCGCCTACGACAATCTGTCCGCCTCCGCCTATCTGCGGGCCAAGGAGGACTACCTGATGGGCATCAATTTCTCCAGGCTTTTGACGCTAAAATATGGCAACTCCATTTCCAACTACCTAAAGACAGACCGGACGGTGCTGTCCGTAGGCCGGGTCATGACTTGCGTGCTGGGGATGACCGTGCGCAGAGAGCGGGAGATCCGCAGCTTTGTAAAAACGCCCTTTTACCGGGTTCTGGGGACCTTCGGCCCGCCCGGTCAGGATCTGACCTTTGAGGGAGAGTGGCGCAGTGTGGAGGGATCCCGGTATTTTGGCACGCCCTTTTTGTACAAAGAAAACGGGTTTAAGGAGAAAAAACACGCCAAGGAGCTAATCGACGTTCTCTCCAAGGAGCCTCCCCTGACCGCGGTTGTGGCTAAGATCGAGAAGAAGAAGGAGACAAAGAATCCGCCTCTTCTCTACAACCTGGCAGAGCTGCAGAACGACTGTTCCAAGATGTTTAAGATCAGCCCGGACGAGACCCTAAAGATCGTCCAGGAACTTTATGAGAAGAAGCTGGTGACCTACCCGAGAACCGACGCCAGGGTGCTTTCCACCGCAGTGGCAAAAGAGATCCACAAAAATATCGGCGGTCTTCGGCAGTTTAACCCTCTGTCCCTGTTCGCCACAGAGGTTCTGGAGGCGGGAAGCTTTAAGACCATCGCAAAGACCAGGTATGTCAATGACAAACAGATCACGGACCATTACGCCATCATCCCCACAGGCCAGGGGCTTTCGGCCCTGAACCGGATCCCGCCTTTGTCATTAAAGGTGTATGAGGTCATCGCCAGACGGTTTTTGAGCATTTTTTATCCGCCTGCCATTTACCAGAAGTACAGCCTGGACCTTGGGCGGATGCAGGAACATTTTTTTGCCAGCTTCCGGATTCTGATGGAAAAAGGGTATCTGAAAGTGGCGGACGTGTCCCAGGGGAAAAAAGCCGACTCTTCGGACGACGGCAAAAAAGGCGGGACAAAGGAGGGGGACGCCGGGGAAACCCTCCAGAAAAACGTAGACAATCCGGAGTTTATCAACATGCTTGCCGGCCTGAAAAAGGGCATGGTTTTGGATATCCACGGCTTTGCCATCAAGGAGGGGGAGACCTCGCCGCCTAAGCGCTACACGTCCGGATCCATGATCCTGGCCATGGAAAACGCAGGCCAGCTGATCGAGGACGAGGAGCTGAGGGCTCAGATCAAGGGAAGCGGCATCGGAACCAGCGCCACCAGGGCGGAGATCCTGAAAAAGCTGGTAAACATCAAGTATCTGGCCTTAAACGGCAAGACCCAGGTTATTACGCCCACGCTGTTGGGGGAGATGATCTTTGACGTGGTTAACGCCTCCATCCGCCAGCTGTTAAACCCGGATCTGACGGCCAGCTGGGAGAAGGGGCTGACTTATGTGGCGGAGGGAACCATTACCAGCGACGAGTACATGGAAAAATTAGAGCGGTTTGTGGCAGGCCGCACCCAGACCGTGCTGCGTCTGAACAATCAGTACCAGCTGCGGGAATATTTTGACGCCGCGGCTCAATATTATAAATAAGAAGGAAATCAGCAATCGGGAGGAATCGCGAGATGAAAAAAGAACAGATGACCATCAAAGAACTGTACGATACCACAAAAACCATGGCGGGACCCTATCTGGCATCATACACGTACCCATGGGAAGTATTTCCCCACATCGGGGAGATCGTGAGGAAGCTTGGCAAGGACCTTCCAAAAGAGGAGTATGACTGTATGGGGGAAGACATCTGGGTCCACAAGACCGTAACCGTGCCGCCTACAGCCACCATCAAGGGGCCTGCCATTTTTGGCAGAAATACGGAGATCCGCCCAGGGGCATTTGTCCGGGGCAATGTGCTGGTGGGGGAGGGCTGCGTGGTGGGAAACTCCACAGAGCTGAAAAACGTGATCCTCTTTGACTCGGTCCAGGTGCCCCACTACAACTATGTAGGAGATTCTATCTTAGGCTACAAGTCCCACATGGGAGCCAGCTCCCTGACCTCCAATGTAAAATCCGACAAGACCCTGGTAAAAGTCCACGGCCAGGACGGAGACATTGAGACCGGCCTGAAAAAGTTCGGCGCCGCCATCGGCGATTTCGTGGAGGTGGGCTGCGGTTCCGTCTTAAATCCCGGAACCATCGTAGGCCCCCACACTAATATCTACCCTCTGTCAAGCGTCAGAGGGTGCGTTGACAAACATTCCATCTACAAGAGGGATGGAGTTGTGGTGGAGAAAGAGGAGCGATAGATCGTGAAACAGTCATAGAGACAGATTTCAGAGCAGAAATATGGCGGGATTCACCAAATTGAGTGAGCAAATGCGCAGGTGTCATAAAGTAACAAACCAATAAATGCAGAAATGGTATATATCACAAAGAAAGAACGGGAGATGTGTTACAAAGTGTTGGCATATAATACCGTACTGGAAACAACGTTGCTTTTTGCCACCGGGTAAAGAGATTATGCGTCAGACTTTCTATCGTTAGGTCAGAGAAGATAGAAGGTTCTGACGCTTTTGTATTTTAAGGAGATGTCTATGGAAACCAAAAAGCTACTGAAAGAATTTTCTCAATATGTAATATTAAATATATGCGGCATGATTGGCTTATCATGTTATATACTTGCTGATACCTTTTTCGTTTCAAACGGTTTAGGTGCAAATGGTCTGACCGCACTTAATTTAGCTATTCCGATATATAGCTTTGTTCATGGAAGCGGTCTGATGTTTGGAATGGGAGGTGCAATAAAATATTCTATTTGCAGAGGGCAAAAAGAATATAAAAATGCAGATAAATCTTTTTCAAATACAATATATATTATGTCTGCATTGGCTGTTGTTTTTATGCTGACAGGTATTCTCTTTTCCGGACAACTGACAAGATTATTAGGCGCTGATAAAAATGTCTATTATATGACAAAAACATATTTACAGGTTATTTTACTTTTCGCTCCGGCGTTTATGGCAAATGATACACTAATCTGCTTTGTAAGAAATGACGGAAATCCTAAATTGTCTATGATTGGTATGTTGACGGGAAGTTTCTCAAATATTATTTTAGATTATTTATTTATTTTTCCTCTTAATATGGGGATATTCGGTGCAGTATTGGCAACAGGATTAGCACCTGTTATTAGTCTCATTGTCTTATCTAGGCATTGGCTTACAAAACAGAATCAGTTTCATTTTGTGCAGATAAAGCCCTCCTTTCGATTGATAGGAAATATCATTTTATTAGGTGTTCCGTCCTTTATCACTGAAATGGCTTCGGGAATTGTAATGATCGTTTTTAATACGATTATCCTGCACTTGCAGGGGAATATCGGTGTAGCGGCTTATGGTGTAGTTGCAAATTTATCGCTTGTGGTTATTTCAATTTATACCGGGATAGCGCAGGGAACACAGCCAATATTAAGCAGGGCATACGGATATGGAAATTATGAAAGTCAGAAGCAGATTTTGAAATATGCCTTAAAAACCATGTTGGTTATATCATTTGGTATTTACCTGTTTTTTTTATTTGCAGCCAGTCCAATAGTAAACATATTTAACAGTGAGCAAAATATGCAGCTGCGGGAAATCGCAACAGCAGGGTTAAAATTATATTTTACTGCAATTCCATTTGTTGGGTTTAACATCATGATATCTGCATATTTTACATCAACAGAAAAAGCCCTGCCTGCACAAATCATTTCATTGTCAAGAGGATTTTTAATAATAATCCCTATGGCATTTTTTCTGTCTTTTATATTAAAAATGACAGGCGTATGGCTTTCTTTTCCAGTTACAGAGTGTTTTGTCGCTTTAGCGGGCATTGCATTATATATTAAATCAGAAAGAGGTAAGAAAAATGTTTAGAGAAATGCGTAGAAAAAAACAAATATTATCTGAAAAGGAATGTATTGAAATCTTAGAAAAAGGAACAGCCGGTGTATTAGCTTTGTTAGGAGATAACGATTATCCGTATGCAGTTCCGATCAGTTATGTATACTACAATTCTAAGTTATTTTTTCACGGCGCAAAAAGCGGGCATAAAATAGACGCAATCAAAAAATGCAGTAGAGCGTCTTTTTGCGTAATCGACCAAGATCATATCGTGCCGGAGGAATACACAACTTATTTCAGAAGCGTAATTGCTTTTGGCAAAATTCATATTATGGAAGATGAAACAGAAATGAAAAACGCAATAGAACGTTTAGCGGTAAAATACTATCCAACTGATACAGAAACAAATCGAAATACTGCGATTAACAGGGAATGGAAGCTCTCACATAAGCAAAAGGGCGGGAATTGTCGTGGAACCAGGGAGGGACGGGACATCTCTCCTTCTCTGACTGGCCTCACGACAACCTCCGCCTTTGCTCACTCAACAATACCGTCTGCCATCTTTCCCAAGAAATCGTTCTTAAAACCTTAAAAAACTACACTGGTTCCTTGTCATTTCGTCCCAAAGATCCGATCCCCCGCATCCCCCAGTCCTGGGCAGATGTAGGCGTCTTCATTGAGGCACCGGTCCAGGTGGCCCACATAGATGTGGATGTCCGGGTGGGCCTCATGGAGGCGTTTCAATCCCTCCGGGGCGGCGATGATGGACATGAACTTAATATGTTTTCCGCCGTGCTGCTTGATAAAGTCCACGGCAGCCGCGCCGGAGCCGCCGGTGGCCAGCATAGGGTCTGTGACCACAATGGTCCTCTGCTCAATGGGACTTGGCAGTTTGCAGTAATACTCGTGAGGCTCATGGGTCTTTTCGTCCCGGTACAGGCCGATATGGCCCACCTTGGCGGAGGGGACCAGGGCCAGGATGCCGTTTACCATGCCAAGGCCTGCCCTGAGGATGGGGACCACAGCCAGCTTCTTGCCGGAGAGCATGGGAGTCATGCAGGTCTCGATGGGGGTCTCCACCTCCACGTCCTCCAGAGGAAGATCCCGCAGGGCCTCATAGCCCATGAGCATGGCGATCTCCTCGATGAGAGCCCGAAATTCATTGGTGCCGGTGTTCTTGTCCCGCAGTTTGGAGATCTTGTGCTGGATCAGAGGGTGGTCGAAAACAGTTACATTTTCCATAGGTAGCCGTCCTTTCTTGTCTTGTTCTTATCTATCCGTTTCACAGATTAGTTTCACGGTTTATTTTCCATCCATGTTAAAGGTGACAATGGCGTAGTCTCCCAGAGCGTGGGGCACCGGGATGGAGAAGTACAGAACGCCCTCGTGGGTGTAGCTGAAGGACTCCGGAAACGTCATTTCCTCCGATGTGCCAAGGGGGAAATCTGCCTGCTCAAACATCTGGGTGTACTGCTCCACGGACATGGTGGAGCGGTGGGCTAACAGAAGCCGGGCAGTCTCCTCTGTGGCCTGGTAAAACTCCACATCATCGCTCATCACGTATCCGGCCATGGTGTAGGCGTCGGAGTAATCGTTAAAGCCAAGGCTTTTGGCCTGCTTTAAGTCCACAGTGTTGGTGTAAAATACATTGGTGGGGTAGGGGCCGCCCTGTACCTGGCAAGTGCCTTTGTACACAGCCGTAAGGCGGCTTCGGTCCACAGCCACCACCTTGCAGGTAATGTCAAGGGTCACCGGGTCCTCCGCTGCCATAGCGTCCACGATGGAGGTGGCATTAGTCAGGAGCAGCTCATTGACCTGTTCCTGGATCTTTTGGTCGCTTAAATTAGAGACAACCGGGTATTGGATGGAAATGGAGCCTTTCTCCGTGTCTTTGTAGGTCTCCACCTTGGCGGATACATTGGCAGCGGCAGCGCCGGAGTTCTCCGGGGCTTTTTCAGTCTCCGGGGCCGTGGTGGGAGCTGCCGTGGCGGCCACTGTGGACGAGGCCATGGTCTCTCTGGCCGCGGAGGTGTGGATGCCCGAAAGGTCCATCTCCTCATGTCTTCCGGTGCAGCCAGAGACCGTCATGGAGGCGGTGAGAAGAACCAGCGGTAATATGTAATTGTGCTTCATGTGAATGCTCCTTTGTAAGTTTTTTTTATTGTACCACAGGAGTGGGGAGTTTGAAAAGAGGGGGATTCAAAGAATAATCTTGCCAGAAACAGACAGGTGTTATATACTAATGAACGAAAACAGGTTAGAGCGTGTCTGAAAATTGCTTTCTGACAGATGTGCGTCACAGTTTGTGGGAGATTTGGCCCGAATGAGGGAGGCGTAGTGGGCTGCGT
>CAJUFP010000169.1 GCA_910585645.1 uncultured Hungatella sp.
TGGCATATCTGAACCCGGACGGGACATCTCTCCTTCTCTGCCTGGCATCACGACAATCCCCGCCCCCTTGCTCACTTAACAAGAAACACTTTACACCACCCCCATTTTCTATTACAATAGAGAGGATGTAAAAGCGCAGCGGTTTCAGGAAGAAAAAATAACAGGCCACATCTGAAAAAAGGATGGGCACAAAGGAGGACACCATGATAAGTCAGTTGATCGAGAAGATCCAAAAGACAAAAGCGCCGGTGTGCGTGGGGCTGGACCCTATGTTGAGTTACATTCCGGAGCGCGTTGTAAAGAAAGCCCTGGGAGAGTACGGCGAGACGTTAGAGGGGGCGGCTGAGGCGGTGTGGCAGTTTAATAAGGAGATCATTGACCACACCTGGGATCTGATCCCGGCGGTGAAGCCTCAGATCGCCATGTACGAGCAGTTTGGCATCGAGGGACTTAAGGTGTACAAACGGACGGTGGATTACTGCCGGGAGAAGGGGCTGATCATCATCGGGGATGTGAAGCGGGGCGATATCGGCTCCACGTCCGCCGCGTACGCCGCAGGGCATCTGGGACATGTCCAGGTGGGGGAGAGGACCCTGTCAGGATTTGGGACTGATTTTATAACGGTAAACCCGTATTTTGGAACGGACGGGGTGAAACCTTTTGTGGACGCGTGCGAGAAGGAGGACAAGGGACTTTTTGTCCTGGTGAAGACCTCGAATCCGTCCAGCGGCGAATTTCAGGATAAGCTGATTGACGGCAGGCCGCTCTATGAGCTGGTGGCCGAGAAAGTGGTGGAGTGGGGCAGTCTTTCCATGGACGGCGGTTACAGCAACGTAGGGGCAGTGGTAGGCGCCACCTACCCGGAGATGAGCCGCGTCCTGCGAAAGCTGATGCCAAAGACCTATTTCCTGGTGCCCGGATATGGAGCGCAGGGAGGGACTGCCAGGGATCTGAAGCCCTGCTTCAATGAGGACGGTCTGGGGGCTATCGTAAACTCCTCCAGAGGCATCATCGCGGCTTACAAGCAGGAGAAGTACGCTTCCTTCGGGGCGGAGCATTTCGGCGAGGCCGCCAGGCAGGCAGTGACGGATATGGTGGCGGATATCAATCAGGTGCTGTGAGCCGTGTGTGGTTTTGAAAACAGGAAGGGCATAAAAAAGGAGCAAGGAGATTGGTATGGCAAAGGAAAAGAAGACGGCTTTGGTGAGAAGCCAGGAGCGGCTTGGGGATGACGTGTTTTCCATGTGGATCCGGGAAGAGGAGGTCAGCCGGGCCAGAGCGGGACAGTTTATCTCCATATACTCGAAGGACGGTTCCAGGCTGCTGCCAAGGCCCATCAGCATCTGCGAGACAGACCGTAAGGCCGGAGCGTTCCGCGTCGTCTACCGGGTGGTGGGACAGGGGACCAGGGAATTTTCCACCTACAAGGCGGGAGATGAGATCTCCATTCTGGGGCCTCTGGGCAATGGGTTTGTGGATGTGGAGGACCACAGAAGGGTGTTTTTGATCGGCGGGGGCATCGGGATCCCGCCGATGCTGGAGCTGGCAAAGAATCTGAGATGTGAAAAGCAGATCATTCTGGGATACCGGGATCAAGTGTTTATGGATCAGGAGTTTGAGCCCTACGGCCAGGTTTTTGTGGCCACGGAGGACGGAAGCGCGGGGACAAAGGGCAATGTGCTGGACGTGATAGGGAACAATGGGCTGAAGGCTGATATGATCATGGCCTGCGGTCCCACTCCCATGCTGCGGGCTCTGAAGCAGTATGCCCAGGACAAGGCCATAGAGTGCTATCTCTCCCTGGAGGAGAGGATGGCCTGCGGCATCGGGGCGTGCCTGGCCTGCGTCTGCAAGACAAAAGATGTGGACGCCCACTCCAATGTCCACAATGCCCGTATCTGCAAGGACGGCCCGGTGTTTCGGGCAGAGGAGGTGGAGCTGTAGATGAAGACTGCGGTGAGTATTGCGGGGGTGGAACTGAAAAATCCGGTGATGACTGCGTCAGGCACCTTTGGCTCGGGGCAGGAGTACGGGGAGTTTGTGGATCTGAATCTTTTGGGGGCAGTGGTGACCAAGGGGGTTTCCAATGTGCCGTGGCCCGGCAACCCGGCTCCAAGGATCGCGGAGACATACGGAGGCATGATCAATGCCATCGGGCTCCAAAACCCGGGCATCGACGTGTTTGTGAAGCGGGATATCCCGTACCTGAGACAGTTTGACACGAAGATCGTGGTCAATGTGTGCGGAAAGACCACGGAAGATTACGTGGAGGTGGTGGAGCGGCTGGGGGATGAGCCGGTGGACCTTTTGGAGATCAACATCTCCTGCCCCAATGTAAAAGAGGGCGGCATCGCCTTTGGCCAGGACCCCAAGGCGGTGGAGGCGATTACCAGGGAGGTGAAGCGCCACGCCAGGCAGCCGGTTATCATGAAGTTAAGCCCCAATGTGACAGATATCACGGAGACCGCCAGGGCGGCCCAGGCAGGCGGGGCGGACGCTTTGTCCCTGATCAATACCCTGACCGGGATGAAGATCGACATCTCCAGGAGAACCTTTGCGGTGGCCAACAAGACAGGAGGCCTGTCAGGCCCTGCCATCAAGCCAGTGGCTGTGCGGATGGTGTACCAGACAGCCCAGGCTGTGGATCTGCCCATTATCGGCATGGGGGGGATCATGACTGCGGAGGACGCTCTGGAATTTATCCTGGCAGGGGCTTCGGCCGTTTCCGTAGGCACGGCCAATTTCCACGACCCCCGCGCCACGGTGAAGATCGAAGAAGGGATCCGAACATACATGGACGCCTGGGGCGTGGAAGAGATTAAGGAATTGGTGGGGGCGGTAAGATAGCCCTGGCCGGAAAGGAAGTTTTTTGTTTCGAACAGTCCGTTATAATATAGTATCCCCCCGGGTGCCGGCAGAGTTTGACGGGTTTACCATAGCCCATCTGTCAGACCTTCACGGGGAGGAGTATGGTAAGAAGAACCGGAGGCTGGAGGAGAAGATCCATGAGATCAACCCGGATATGGTGGTCATGACCGGGGACATGGCGGAGGGAGAGGACGGCTCGATCTTTAGGGTTGTGAATCTGTGCAGCAGGCTTTCAAAGCGGTACCCGGTGTATTATATCCTGGGAAATCATGAGCAGGCCATGAGGCCGGCGGAGCGGGTATGGCTTTTGGAGAATTTAAAGTTTCTTGGGGTTGTGGCCCTGGATAATCAGTGGCAGACGATTTCCCGAAAGGGTTCTTTTGTGAAATTGTACGGCCTGGTCATGGCCATGCCTTACTATAAAGATCCTATGCGGGATGATTATGTGAAAGGCATCCACTTTTCCCCGGAGGATGTGAGGCAGGCTCTGGGGGAGGCGGACGAAGAGGTGTTCAACATCCTTCTGTGCCACAACCCCCTGTATTTTCCCTCCTACAGGGACTGGGGGGCCGACCTTACTCTGGCAGGCCACATTCACGGGGGCATCATCAGGATCCCCGGGCTGGGGGGCCTGCTGTCCCCGGATCTGACGCTGTTTCCCAAGTATGACGGGGGCCATTTTGAGGAAAAGGGGCGTCATCTGGTGGTAAGCCGGGGACTGGGGAATCATTTTTTGGTCCGGGTTTTGAACCCGGCGGAGCTGGCAGCCGTCACTTTGAGGGCGGATGGAGAAAAACGTTGAGAGATATGGAAAGGAAGAGCGCGACATGAAGCAGGAGATCCCTTACAAAATTTATCTGGAAGAGCAGGAGATGCCCAGGCAGTGGTACAATGTCCGGGCTGACATGAAGAAGAAGCCTGCGCCTATTTTGAATCCACAGACATTAAAGCCCATTACGCTGGAGGAGCTGTCCGGCATTTTCTGCAGGGAATTGGCAAAGCAGGAGCTGGATGATGTGACCCCTTATTTTGATATTCCTGACGACATCCGGAATTTTTACAAGATGTATCGGCCCTCGCCTCTGACAAGAGCCTACTGTCTGGAGAAAAAGCTGGACACACCGGCCCACATCTACTACAAGTTTGAGGGCAACAACACTTCCGGAAGCCACAAATTAAACTCCGCCATTGCCCAGGCATACTACGCCAAGGCCCAGGGACTTAAGGGCGTGACCACGGAGACAGGGGCCGGGCAGTGGGGAACGGCTCTGTCCATGGCCTGCGCCTATCTGGAGCTGGACTGCCAGGTCTATATGGTAAAGTGTTCCTATGAGCAGAAGCCTTTCCGCCGGGAGGTGATGCGGACCTACGGGGCAAAGGTGACGCCGTCCCCGTCTATGGAGACAGAGGTTGGAAGGAGGATTAACCAGGAGTTTCCCGGCACTTCGGGAAGCCTTGGCTGCGCCATCTCCGAGGCGGTGGAGGCGGCCATGGGCCAGGAGGGATACCGCTATGTTCTTGGCTCTGTGCTGAATCAGGTGCTTTTGCACCAGTCCATCATCGGTCTGGAGACCAAGGCGGCTCTGGACAAGTACGGCGTCAAGGCGGACACCATCATCGGCTGCGCCGGCGGCGGGTCCAACCTGGGCGGTCTCATCTCACCCTTTGCGGGGCAGATGGTCAGGGGAGAGGCGGAGTATGAGATCATTGCCGTGGAGCCGGCTTCTTGTCCCAGCCTTACCAGAGGCGTGTACGCCTACGACTACTGCGACACGGGAAAGGTGTGTCCTCTTGCCAAGATGTATACGCTGGGAAGCGGGTTTATTCCATCGGCCAGCCACGCAGGCGGGCTTCGGTATCACGGCATGAGTTCCACAGTGTCCGAGCTGTACGATCAGGGGTATCTGAAAGCCAGAAGCGTGGAGCAGACTCAGGTATTTGAGGCTGCCCAGATGTTTGCCAAGGTGGAGGGGATCCTTCCGGCGCCGGAGAGCAGCCACGCCATCCGGGTGGCCATTGACGAGGCGTTAAAGTGCAGGGAGACAGGTCAGTCAAAGAACATCGTGTTCGGCCTTACAGGAACCGGGTACTTTGACATGGTGGCTTACCAGAAGTTCAATGACGGCGCGATGACGGATTATATCCCCACGGACCAAGAGCTTGAAAAGTCCTTTGCCTCTCTGCCAAAGGTGCAGTAAGGAGGAGAGGACAAAGGATGCATAAAAAAGAGACGATGATAAACTCACCGTCTCTTTTTTATGTACAGCCCCGCGCGGATGAAATCTGTCCTTTAAGCGGCTTATGGGCCCCAGACGCGCAGGGGAAAAGTCATGAAAGCGTTACCTGGAAAACCGGAACTGGCTTACCAGATCTTTCAGGATGTTGGCCTGGCTTGACAGCTCCTCGCTGGCAGCGGCGCTCTCCTCGGCAGTGGCGGAGTTGGTCTGCACCACGCTGGAGATCTGATCAATGCCTGTGGTAACCTGGGATACAGCGTAGGACTGCTCTTCCGTGGCGTCGGAGATAAGGGACACGGCATCCAAGATCTTCTGGGCGCTGTCCACCACGTTCTGGAGAGCCTTGTCCGTCTCCTCGGACAGTCTGCTGCCTTCGTCCACAGCATTCACCGTCTCCTCGATCAGGGCAGCGCTGCTCTTTGACGCCTCCTGGGACTTGGTGGCCAGGTTTCGCACCTCGTCGGCAACAACGGCGAATCCTTTGCCTGCGCTTCCGGCTCTTGCGGCCTCCACCGCGGCGTTGAGAGCCAGGATGTTGGTCTGGAACGCGATATCCTCAATGGTCTTGATAACTTTGCCGATCTCCTTGGACTTGTCGTTGATAGCGCTCATGGCGTTCATTAGGTCGGACATGTGGGCGGAACATACGTTGATCATCTCGTGGGACTGAAGGTTCTCCTCCTTTGCGGTCTTTGCGTGATCGGCAGTGGCCTCAATCTTATAGGAGATCTCCTTGATGGTGGCAGCCAGCTCTTCCACAGAGGATGCCTGCTCGGTAGCTCCCTGGGCCAGAGCCTGGGCGCCGCTGGAAACCTGCCCGCCGCCGGAGTTCACCTGATCCGCGGAGATGTCGATCTGCTGCAGAGTCTGGCTTAAGCGGCTTTTCAGCTTGCGCATGGAAACCAGGATGCTGTTAAAGTCGCCGATATAATAGTCATGATTTTTGCTGGTAACGGTAAAGTCGCCGCCTGCCATCTCGTCCAGAAGATAGTCAACATCATGGATGATGTTCTTCAGGGTAGTGACCAGAGTGCGGATGCTGGTGGCCAGCAGCCCGATCTCGTCTGTGGCTTCATAGTGAATCTCTGTCTCAAGCTGTCCCTGCGACACAAGGGTCGCCGCCTGCTCCAGCTCTCTGACCGGGGTTACGATCTGCTTGGTCAAAAGTACGATATAGAACGCGATGATGGCGATGGCGATCACAAGGATCAAAACAGTAATAACGGTCGCGATGTTCTTTGTGCGCACGGCGTCCTCATAATCCTGGGCGATCTGGTTGTCCACATCCTGGGTCAGGGACACCAGGGACAGCCTTACCCGCTCAAAGGCATCGTGATATTCGTTTCTGTAGATGTCGTAGGCCTTGGCATTGCCCTCAGTGGTGAATTTGTAGGCCTCATCCAGGATCTGCTGGCGGTACGCGGAGACATTGACCAGTTCATCTTCAATGGCATCCACCTGTGGCTGGAACTGGGGAGAAACGGTGAGGAGATCTTTCAGGGCCTGGTCCAGAGAACTGCGCTCTGTCATCAGGGTGCTCTCGATCTCTTTCAGTTCTTCCTCTGTCATGACAACCGTGGTCTCCAGGGCCATCTTTTCCGTGGCCTGGATGGCCCGGCGGGCTGTCCAGAGATAGCTGACGCTGGGAACGGCTACCTCAGCGAAGTTGTTGGAAATCTTGTTCAGAGACTGGATGGACACCAGGGCTGTCGCGCCAAGTATGAATGTGGCCAACAGTATGGAGCCAAAGGCAAACATGAGCTTGATAAAAATTTTTAGATTCTTCATACTTATACCTCCATAACCGTGCATACCGCACTATGGTACAGAGGGGACGCTTTCGCGGTTTATTTCCCTCTGCCATAAGATCTTGGGGAGCGCTTTGCAAAGGCTTTTGTATCTCAGTCTGCAAGATGTTTTCGTCAGGAGTTATAAGATGAACGGGTGTCACGCTTCTGGCTAAAAGCAGATGCAAAAATGGGTACAACGGGAACCTTTGGAACACTCTTTTGACGGGCGCAGCCTTAAAACTGCCCACACCGCATCGAACCATGGCACAATGACAAATATCCGTTCTCTCACGGCCATGGTTTTCTGTCTATTATGTTAACACATATTTTAGAAACAGTAAAGATTTTTGCGAAATTCTTTTTATTTTTTGGTATATTGTTGAGTGAGCAATGGGGCGGGGGAGTCGTGAGGCCAGGGAGGGGAGGAAGGCTGTGTGCCGTTCGGGTTCAGATATGCCAAACATTCCGATGAGCCCTTAAAGCGGGAACCAGTCGGGTATCAGCCCTCCTGTTTCCCTGGTCTCATCTCCATGGCATAAATTCACCCTGCCGGGACATCTCTCCTTCTCTGACTGGCAAAAACAGAATTCGCTGGCTAAGGGTTGCTCACTTCAGGTGGTTCCGGTAGGGGACGCTGCTGCAGCTTACTTTATAATACGGAAAACCATAGAAAGACCACGTTTTCCGGGATTTTTACTTGTATGATTAAAATTGGGTGCTGTTCAGTGACTATGTTGGGCGCCATATTTTGACCATATGAAAAGATCCTGTTTACGGCATTTGCAGATTCTGACCACATAGTTTTTGGCTAACACCAGAAATATAATAAGCAGGATCCGCTCCGACAAATATAATGCACAAATCTTATGGCCGATAAAACAGATATCTTTCCGCTACAGAGTCGAAACCGCAACCCTACCGGAACCACTTTAAGTGAGCAAACCTCAACCAGCGAATCCTGCTTTTGCCAGGCAGAGAAGGGAAGGATGGTCCTGGCAGGGTG
>CAJUFP010000170.1 GCA_910585645.1 uncultured Hungatella sp.
TGTGCATCACAGAATATAATGAGGCGGAGACCATGCAGATGATTCGTGAGGAAGGCCGTGAAGAAGGTCGTGAGGAAGGCCGTGAGGAAGGCGATTTGAAACGGGCAAAGAAGACAGCGGACAACATGCGGAAACGGGGAGTTTCTTTTGAAGAGATAGCGGAGATACTGGAACTACCGGCTGAAATGATTCGATCCTGGTAAGGAGTCTGTCTATAGATAAAGCGGCACACAGGTCTGGCTGACGGATAAATGGAATTAAGATACATGACAAACGAAGAAAAGATATTCCGTTTCAAGTCAGTGACAATACAGGTTAACCTGATGTTCGGGGCCGTGATGTCGGATACGGAATATCAAAAAGATTAAGTATTCGGAGAGGCAGAAGAGCGTGGACATTGCGACGCACTGGAAATCGGTCCGGATGGATGTGTATATTGAGGACGAGGAACACACGGTCCATGACGTGGAGATGCAGAGGGGGGACGAACCTACATTATGAACGAGAAGGCCAAAAACTCTTATACCCGGCAGATGGAAAAGAAAGTATCGCTTAAAAACAGCAGTGACGAATGGAAAGTGAGTTATGTGATATGGGCAATCAAGCTCTTGTTATCCCCCCCATTTGAAATTTGGGGCTGCTAATTGGAAAAATCGTTAAACCCGGTGGTGCGGAAAACACGTTTGAGACTATTTTGCCCCTTTTAGGGGAAGTTTCTTTCTATAAAATCTTACAAACATAACGGTTGTGACAACGGCCGATATGATATCGGATACAGGTTCAGCCAGAAAAACCGCGAACACACCGGAACCGCTGTTTACAAATGGGGCGACTGACACGGAGAGGGAAGCGCATATGGGGTTCCCGGTTAACAGGCGGGGGAGCAGGTACAATAAGGGGATGAGCAATATAACCTTTCTGTTGACAGCCATCAGCAGGGACACCTTTGCCTGGCCCAACGCCATAAAGGACTGCTGGCAGGCCATCTGGGCCCCGAAAATAATGGTGCCCAACAGATAGATCCGCAAAGCCCAGGAGGCGAAAGCCAATGTGTCCCCGTCACTGGTAAAAACGCCTGCAAAGATCTTTGGAAACAGCATCATAGTCACTCCGCTGAACATGGAAAACAGAACGCACAGGGCAAATACAAGCTTAAAAGTGGAGCGCACCCGTGCATAATTCTGCGCCCCGTAATTGTAGCTTAGGACAGGCTGGGCCCCCTGGCACAGGCCGGATAAGGGCAGGAAGATAAACTGCCAGAGGCTGGTCAGAATGGATATGGCGGCAATGGCCATAGTGCCTCCATAAGCCAGCAACTGGTTATTAAAGGAGATCTGCAGCAGGCTGTCCGTCAGATACATAATAAAAGGCGACACCCCCAGGGACATGATGGAAAGACAAATCTTGGGGTCCGGTTTAAAATATTCCCTTCTGATCTTCAGCACGCTCTGACGCCCAAACAGGAATTTCAGCACCCAGAAAGCGGACACGCCCTGGGAGAGGATGGTGGCCAGAGCCGCTCCGGACACTCCCATATGTAAAACAAAGATAAAGACCGGGTCCAGTATGATATTTAACGCCGCGCCGATGAGAACGGTCATCATTCCCTTTTTGGCGAATCCCTGGGTATTGATATAGGCGTTCATGCCAAGCGTTAGCTGAACCAGGATTGTGCCCATGATGTAGATGGTCAGATAAGCGTCTGCGCAGGAGATGGTTTCCTGCGTGGCCCCAAAAAGAAACAGGAGGGGTCTTTTGAAAATCAGTATGGAGACAGTTAAAAGGAAACCGCACAGAATCAGCATCACATAACTGTTCGTCATAATCTTTTCCGCGCCGTCCTTATTTTGTTCCCCCATCTTAATGGCGCACAGGGGCGCTCCTCCCACGCCGATTAGCTGGGTAAAAGCGGTTATGGCTGTGACAATCGGAAGGGTAATGGACAAGGCCGCCATGGCCATGGTTCCGTCGCTCATCTGGCCGATATAGATGCGGTCAACCATGTTATATAAAACATTTACCAGTTGGGCAGCAATCGAAGGGATTGCCAGAGACAACAACAATTTTGAAATCTTTTCATACCCCAGTTTATTTTCCTCCATTTTTAGAACCGTCCTTTCTCTTCTCTAATTTGAATTTTCCCACCGGATAGCCTATAGCCATCACCGCGGCGGACAGCAGATAGGTAATAAAATAACCAAAATTTGCGGATACAAATCCCCACAGCATGGAACCGGCTCCTGTGCCCAGATCTCCAAGAAGCATCCAGGTAGTATTGGCCGCGCCCTTTCTGTGTTCGTGGGCGTGGTTCAGCACATACACCTGAGTCAGTTGGGTGACAAAGGTAATTCCCATGCCCAGCAGAACCGAGGAGACAAACATTAGAGCCCACGAGTCCATAAATGCTATTAAAATGGAAGAGCACAGGCTTGCCCCGATTCCCAGACAGATGGTGTTTACGATTCCCAATACATTTGCCACTCTTCCGGCTAAGAGCCTGGCGAAAATAACCGTCAGGGTATTGACCGTAAAGAACAGGCTGATGCTGTCCATTCCCTTTGAAATACCATAGGGCGTTATAAAGTTTGTTATGGAACTGTATCCAAAATAAATAAACATATAAATAAGCGACGGGGCAATGATTGATAATTCGATCATCTGGCTGACGTTCATTTTTTCTTTCCATCCCCCGGCGGATTTTCGCGGTACATAGCGGTCCGAAATACCTGCTGCCAGCCCCACCGCAATAAGGGCGGTACCTGTTGTAAGCAGAAACAGCGTATTGGCGCCAAAGGATTTATAGACGTATAATCCTAAGGTGGGAGCGAAGGCCACCGGCAGAGAACTTCATATTCCAAACAGCCCTAACGCGTCCGACAGCTTTCCGGGGGAAACATGATCTGATACCACCGTAGGGGGAACCGGAAAGAAGATTCCCTGCGAGATTCCGTTGCAGATTCTCAAAACAAATAAGCCTGTAAAATCGTGGACAAAGCAATAGGCAAAGGTGTTTACTGCAAACAGCGCGGAACCCAGCAATAAAGTTTTCTTTCTGCCCCATTCATCCATCAGGGTTCCAAACAGGAACCGGGTTACAATGGTGGCAATGGTCAGACCTACCATCATCAACCCGGTCATCGCGTTTGTCCCGCCGATATCAAGAATATAAACAGGAAATACAATGTTAAACACCTGATGGGAAAATCCGGCGAAGCTTGCGATGAGACAAGCGAAAATAAAATCCTTTTTTAAAAAATCTTTCATATAGCCCTGGTCTCCAATCTCTGTTGTTGTATTGATTATATACGGTGTTTTGTGAAATAATAATTATTTATAGATTATATATATTTATTCTGTTTTGGCATAAATAAAGAATGACAGCCCAAACTGGGTTCATTGAAATCTTTACCGGGACAATGAAATGGTAAATGCAGCATTTTTGTTACTGTTCACGGCCTGGTTGTTCACCACGCTGAACAACCAGGAGGATGCACGTAATGGCCGGAATCTGGGCCGCCCCATCACCGCAGGTGATTCAAAATGGCGGCCCAGGTTACTATTCACAGCCACACCGTGAATAGTAACGCATTTTTTCAGGGACGGAGAAGGCAGGAGCCTGAACCACTGGCTTTTGCCGGAAACTGTAGTATAATAATCCTGACAAGGGAGATGGAGATTCTACAGCTTAAGGAGATATATTTAGATGGAAATAAGAGTGCTGAGATATTTTTTGACAGTTGCCAGACTGGAGAGCTTTTCAAAGGCCGCCCAATTACTTAACGTCACGCAGCCAACGCTGTCCAAGCAGATCAAAGACCTGGAAGAGGAGTATCATATTACATTATTTGAGCGCACAACGAGATCGCTGTCATTAACCCAGGAAGGGCGTCTGTTTAAAGAACAGGCAAAAGAGATCATTAGTCTGGTTGATAAAGCAGAGGCGCAATTGAAACAAAAAGAAAAGGATATTTCCGGAGATATCCATATCGGGTGCAGTGAAAGCGAATGTAACCGGGTCGTGATGAAGGCTATTGCAAAAACCCAGGCAGCATATCCCCTTGTCACCTTCCATATAACAAGCGGTAATGCCCAATACGTTACCGAAAAAGTGGATCAGGGCTTGATTGATCTGGGGATTGTTGTTGACCCCGCCAATATGTCTAAATACGACTATATGAAATTGCCCAGTTGCGATGTCAGAGGGATATTGATGAGAAAAGACAGCGAGTTGGCAAAGCTGGACGCGGTTTCCCCCAATGATCTGAACCATAAACCTGTTATTATTTCAAGTCAGGAGATGGTGAAAAACGAGATTGCCGGATGGATGGGAGGAAACCAGAGAGAGCTTCATATTGTTGCCACGTTTAACCTGTTTTATAACGCGAGGCTTATGGTTGAGGAGGGCGTCGGCTATCTGCTGACGCTTAAGCATCTGTACCAGGAATCAGAAGACAGCCCCTTATGTTTTAAACCCTTAAAGCCGGAGCTTACCATAAGAAGCAGCCTGATATGGAAAAAATATAAGGTATTTCCCAAAGCCGTTGAAGCTTTTTTACAAATGCTCAATTGTGAGATTCAATGGAAAGAGGAAAACAGGAGGGGCGTTGGTTTATGAAGATGCCGAAAGGGAAGATTGACCCTATGCTGTTTGCCCCCTGCGGGATGAACTGTCTGGTCTGTTATAAGCATTGCGATCATAAAAAGCCTTGCGGTGGCTGCCAAAACAGTGATGAAGGGAAACCGGAACATTGCCGTAAGTGCAGGATTAAGGACTGCATCAGGGACAAGGGGCTGGCGTATTGTTTTGAATGTCCGGAGCATCCCTGCAGGCTGATCAAGAATCTTGAAACGAGTTACAAGAAGCGGTATCAGGTAAGTCTGGTGGAGAACAGTGAGTTTGCAGGCCAATATGGGGTGGAGAGGTTTATGGAGGGGCAGAAGGAAAAATATATCTGTCCGATCTGCGGCGGCGTTATCTCGGTTCATGACGGGGAATGCAGCGAGTGCCGGGGAACGGTTAAGGCCGGGAAGGCGGAGACAGGGTGAGAGGTTTTTGGCTGTTGATGCCGTTTTTGTTTGTTCGGTTTATCCTGCCGGGGTTTGAGGAAAGAGGGTGTGGAGCGTGGATGGGGCGAGTTTCGTCGTGGGCCAGGGAGGGGAGGCAGGCTGTGTGCCGTCCGGGTTCAGATCTGCCAAATGTCTCTTCCGATGAGAATTTGTCGGCAGCCGTTATCCTGGCCGGGTGAATTTATGCCATGGAGATGAGAACAGGGAACCAGGAAGGATTAACCCCTCCTGGTTCCCGCTTTGGGCTCATGGGAATGTTTGGCATATCTGAACCCGGACAGGACCATCCTTCTCATCTCTCACTGGTTTCTCACGACAACCTTTGCCCCTTTGCTCGCTCAACAAAACAGCAATATGACGAAATTAAGGTCCCGGTTTATCTTTGACTTTCTTCATGGATTCTCTTTTTCGCCTCCGCTACGGTTTCTCCGTCCTTTGTGAGATATCGGTCAACAAATGCGTCCTCTATTTTTGTGTATCCCTGCACAACCGTATCTTCAATCTTTCCAAATGTGCCGACAACTTTTTCGGCTATTTTTTCATTTGCCTTTACCAATTTAGACTTTGCCATGATTTCCTTCCTTTCTTTTTTTCCTGTCACTTGTCTTTACCCCTCTGAGCATGAGCCCAATTCCCAGTAAAAGTACGAACAGGCAGACTGCCGCCCCTGTCAAGACAAAATTCAATCTTGCAGGCAATACGCCGGACAGCATTGTTCGGCTCATTCCCTGATACCCTTTGTCAAAGGAATTAAGGAGAGCAGGACAACAATACCGACAAGACCAATCGCAATACCCACGACCATGTTCCCCCAGACCATGGTAAAGCACATTCCAACGCCTAATGCCAACGCGCCGACAACGCCGACGATAATCGTAAGGACTGTTTTTGCGGAACAGCGGACTGGTTCTTTGTGTTCCATTTTTCTCCACACAATCAAGGTGATAAGACCGAGGATAAGCCCAACGCAACCGAAGATTATTCCCGGCCGGAATGCGTCCCATTCGGGAATGAGCGTCATGCACATACCAAGGGCAAATAATACTCCGCTGACCGTTCCCAGCGCCATTGCGACAAAACTACTTTTTTTCATCTGAAAATACCTCCTTAAATGGTTCGTGTACTCTCGGAGTCTCTGTGCCTGATTTTGTGAGATGATTTTTTGTCAGATGTGCATAAAAATATGAAGCCTACGTGGAACGTATGTTGATGAAATTTATGTGCATATGACAAAAAATCAGTCATAAAGGCAGGTGCAGGAGAGATTCCGGGAACATATTAAAACAACAGGTGTTGTTTCTGTATAAATCAAGTATAATAAGAAGGGTATGGAAAAACAACCATCAATCTCTGTACATTTGTTGGAATAATGAAAGGCGGTCTGTATGAATACAAAAAATAACCGGAGGCGGCGTGAATCGATTGAACGGATAGAAAAAGTGTTTATTGAATTGCTTCAGACAAAGGAACTGCATGAGATAACGGTTTCAGACATTTGCAAAAAGTGCCAGTTGAACCGCAGTACCTTTTATGCTAATTTTGCAGATATATATGAACTTGCGGATAAGGTACGGGAATATTTAGAGGGCGAGGTAAAACGGCTTTACGAGATAGAAGAAACGCAGAAGTTTAACAGCAACGACTATCTGCGGCTGTTTTGTCATATCAAGGAAAACCAGTTATTTTACCGCACTTACTTTAAACTCGGTTACGATAACCAATTTAAACTTAAATATTATGATATTCACCAGGCTAAGCGGCATTTTGAGAACAGGCACATTGAATACCACATCGAATTTTTCAGAAGCGGATTTAATGCGATTGTTAAAATGTGGCTGACAGGCGGGTGTAAGGAAACACCAGAAGAGATGGACGAGATTATCAGAAGTGAATATCAAGGGCGCGGTTAAGGATATGTAAAGAGGGGGATACTTGCCGACAAGTCAAATCTGTCCGACTGGCCGTAAGCGCGGGTGGGGAGATTTACGGAAAGGGTAGGTTCTAACACAGGGTAATCCCCATGTTCCTTATTATGAAAAAGCTGTTTATTGCCATCTGTCAGGGGAGACTGGACGAGGCGGCTGCGAAGTCGGACAAAAAAACGGACTTCATCTTGTGTCTTGGGAAAATACGCGGGTATTGTCAAAGGCGGATATGGGAAACCAATTTCTTTAGGCAGCATAAGATAGAGTAAGCCAAGCATTTACAGGGAAGAAAGGCTGATTTAATAAGGAAGGGGAATATGATGTTTTTAGATGAAGTAAATGGTTGTGAAAATGAGAGAAACCGGGATTGTACCCAAGGTATGAATTTTTGTGAGGAAAATTTTGAGGCTTTGATCAGAGAAGAGCATCAGGGATATGACGACTGTAGGGGAATATGCTGCTGTTGCAGAGGCCCTCAGGGGCCGCGGGGGCCCAGAGGGCCGGCGGGTATGACAGGTGCTATGGGGCCGGCAGGCCCGGCGGGAGCGCAAGGTCCGATGGGACCTCAGGGTCCGGCGGGAGCCCCGGGAGAGGTAGGTCCGACGGGACCTCAGGGTCCGGTGGGAGCCCCGGGAGAGGTAGGCCCGACGGGACCCCAGGGTCCAGTGGGAGCCCCGGGAGCGCAGGGTCCGACGGGCCCTCAGGGTCCGGTGGGAGCCGCAGGAGAAGTAGGTCCG
>CAJUFP010000171.1 GCA_910585645.1 uncultured Hungatella sp.
AAAAATAGGTTCTGAAAGCCCCATGAAATAAGGGCTGAGGATTCCGAGAAGTTATTTACGAAAAAAGGAGGAAAAAATTTGGGAAAGAAAAGTTATACCAGATGGTTGTTTGTGCTGCCCGCCATTGTGATTGTAATCGCGCTGTTCATTTATCCCATCTGTTCCAGCGTTGTGTACAGCTTTACCAACAAAAACCTCATCAAGCCCGCGTACAAATTTATCGGCTTTAAGAATTACGCGGAGGTGCTTAAGGACAGCGGGTTCTGGCTTTCATTTTTCCACTCCCTGAAGTGGACGGTGTTATCCCTGATCGGACAGATCGTGGTTGGATTTACAGCCGCGCTGGCATTGAAGCGGATCAAGGTCTGCAAGGGCATTTATAAGACGCTGCTGATCATTCCGTGGGCGTTTCCCTCCATTGTCATCGCGTTTTCATGGAAATGGATCCTTAACGGAGTGTACGGATTTTTGCCCAATGTGCTTGTGAAGTTTGGACTTTGCGAGACTGCGCCTCAGTTTCTCACCAGCGGCACCATGGCGTTTCTCACCCTGGTGATGATCAATATCTGGTTCGGCGCGCCTATGATCATGGTAAATGTGCTCTCCGCCCTGGAGACTGTGCCAAGGGACCAGTACGAGGCGGCACAGATCGACGGAGCAAGGCCGTGGCAGTCTTTCTATTATGTGACAGTGCCTCATATTAAGATGGTGGTAGGGCTTTTGGTGGTCCTTAGGACGGTGTGGATCTTTAACAACTTTGATCTGATCTATCTGATCACAGGAGGAGGGCCTGCGGGATCTACCCAGACCATTCCGCTGTACGCCTACAACATGGGCTGGAGCACCAAGCTGATCGGCCGCTCCTCCGCGGTGACGGTTCTGCTGTTTTTGTTCCTGATGGCCATATGCGGTATCTATTTTGCGGTGATCAATAAGTGGGAGAAGGAGGAAGGCAAATGAAAAGAAGGCAGATGAAAAAAATAAGGGCAGGCTCTGTGATCAGCCATGTGTATCTGATACTGCTCACCTTTGTTTCCATTTTTCCGCTGGTGTGGATCCTGATCTCGTCAGTAAAAGGGAAAGGGGAGCTGACCGGCAATCCCACAGCCTTCTGGCCCAGAACGTGGACCCTTGATTATTATACCCACGTGATCAACGACTTGAAATTTTTCGGCAACATTAAAAACAGCGTGATCATTTCCCTGGTGACCACGGTGATCGCCATTACGGTGGCCTCCCTGGCAGCTTACGGTATTGTGCGGTTTTTTAAGAAGCTGGGGTCCGCTATGTCAAAAGTGCTGGTGACTACCTACATATTCCCGCCTATCCTTCTGGCCATCCCCTATTCGGTGGTCATGGGCAAGCTGGGGCTTATCAATACCAGGATCGGACTTGTGATCGTGTACTTGTCCTTTTCCGTGCCATACGCGGTGTGGCTCCTTACGGGATTTTTCCGGACCGTGCCTGTGGAGATCGAGGAGGCGGCCAGGATCGACGGGGCCAACAAGATGCAGACCTTTGTTCAGGTGGTGCTCCCCCTGGTGGCTCCCGGAGTGGTGGCCACGGCCATCTACACATTTATCAACACGTGGAACGAGTTTTTGTACGCCCTGATCTTGATGAACAATACCAGCAAGATGACTGTGGCTGTGGCCCTGCGGTCCCTGGACGGTGCGGAGATCTTAGACTGGGGCGACATGATGGCAGCGTCGGCTCTGGTGGTGCTGCCGTCGGTGATCTTCTTCTGCCTGATCCAGAACAAGATCGCGGGAGGCATGGCAGACGGGGCTGTGAAATCGTAATGGGCAAACTATGGAAATGTTTCATGAAAGAAAACGAGGTGGAAATATGGAAGTAATAGGATATGGAGTCGTTGGTTCCGGTTATTTTGGCGCGGAGTTGGCGCGGATCATGAATACAAAGCCGGGGGCAAAGATCCGGGTGGTCTATGACCCGGAAAACGGGGCTGCGGTGGCAGAGGAGCTGGGCTGCGAGGCGTCGGAGAGCCTGGAGGCTCTGGTGTCCAGAAAGGACATTCAGGCAGTTATTGTGGCAACCCCCAATTATCTGCACAAGGAGCCGGTGATCGCGGCTGCAAAACACGGTCTTCACGTGTTCTGCGAAAAGCCCATCGCCCTTTCCTACGGCGACTGTGAGGAGATGGTGAGAACCTGCCAGGAGCATAAGGTGATCTTTATGGCAGGCCATGTGATGAACTTTTTCAGGGGAGTGCGAAAGGCCAAGGAGCTGATCGGCCAGGGAGTGATCGGGGATATTCTCTACTGCCACGGAGCCCGCAACGCCTGGGAGGGGACCGGGGCATCCGAGACGTGGAAAAAGACCCGGTCCAAATCAGGAGGCCATCTTTACCATCATATCCACGAGCTGGACTGCGTGCAGTTTCTCATGGGCGGCTGTCCGGAGAAAGTGACCATGGCAGGGGGCAATGTGGCCCACCAGGAGGACGCTTACGGGGATGAGGATGATATGCTGTTTATTACCATGGAGTATCCGGGAAACCGGTACGCCCTGCTGGAGTATGGATCCGCCTTTCGGTGGCAGGAACATTATCTTCTGATCCAGGGGACCAGGGGAGCCATAAAGATCGACATGTGCAACTGCGGCATGACCCTGAAGACAGAGGATAAAGAGGAACATTTCCTGGTACACCGGACAAAAGAGGAGGACGACGACAGGACCAGGATCTACCAGGAGACCCAGGCGGACAACGGCAATCAGTTCGGCAGGCCGGGGAGAAAGCCTTTCTTGTGGCTCCAGGGCATTATGGACGAGGAGATGGAGTTTTTAAATAAAGTGCTCCACGGGGGAGAGGTAACGGAGGAGTTTCTGCCTCTGCTCACCGGGGAGGCGGCCAGAAATTCCATCGCCACGGCGGACGCGTGTACCTTGTCCCTGAAGGAGAGCCGGAAGGTAAGCTTAAGGGAGATCGTTGGCAGCTGATGACAGGGGATGTTTTACAGGATTTATGAGTTCTCAGGGAGGGACTTAAGGGGGAAATAGCGGTAAGCCGAAAAATAAAGGAGAACAGTGATGAAAACAATTGGATACGCGGTAGTTGGAACAGGGTATTTTGGGGCGGAGCTGGCCCGCATTATGAAGGAGCAGGAAGGCGCTAAGGTGGTGGCTGTGTACGACCCGGAAAATGCGGGGGCCGTGGCAGCAGAGCTGGGCTGTGACGTGGAGACGGATCTGGATGTTTTGTACGGCAGGGAGGATGTGGACGCGGTCATCGTGGCTTCGCCCAACTACCTCCACAAGGAACCGGTGATCAAGGCGGCGGAGCACGGAGTCCATGTGTTCTGTGAAAAGCCCATTGCCCTTTCCTATGAGGACTGCGCCCAGATGGTGGAAGCCTGCGACCGCTGCCATGTGACCTTTATGGCAGGCCATGTGATGAACTTCTTCAGGGGCGTGCGGGCGGCAAAGAAGATGATCAATGACGGCGTCATCGGCAAGGTGCTGTACTGCCATTCTGCCAGAAACGGGTGGGAGGATGTGCAGCCCTCCATCAGCTGGAAGAAGATCCGCTCCAAATCAGGGGGCCATCTGTACCATCACATCCACGAGCTGGACTGCATCCAGTTTTTGATGGGCGGCTGTCCGGAGAAGGTGACCATGGCAGGAGGCAATGTGGCCCACCAGGGGGAAGGCTTTGGGGATGAGGACGATATGCTGTTTATCACCATGGAGTATCCGGACAACCGGTATGCTGTTTTGGAGTACGGCTCTGCCTTCCACTGGCCGGAGCACTATGTTCTGATCCAGGGAACCGAGGGCGCTATCCGCCTGGATATGTTTAACTGCGGCGGCACTCTGAAAACAGGGGATAAGGAGGAACATTTCCTGATCCACAAGTCCCAGGAGGAGGACGACGACCGCACCCGCATCTATCACGGGACGGAGATGGACGGGGCCATCATGTACGGGAAGCCTGGCAAAAAGCCGCCTATGTGGCTCCACAGCATCATGTACGATGAGATGGAATATTTTAACGGGATCATGCACGGGGCCCAGCCGGACGAGGAGTTTAAACCTCTGCTCACCGGGGAGGCGGCCAAAAACGCCATCGCCACCGCCGACGCCTGCACAAAGTCCCGGTTTGAGAATCGGAAGGTGAAACTGTCCGAGATCGTAGGGGGATGATGAAGAGGGGCAGAAGGGCTGAGATATAAATAGATTTGGGGAAAGGCTGTCTTATCCGGGATGGAGAGACAGCTTTTTTCATGTTGAAAAGAATTGTTTTGGATGCGATTTTGGGCTATAATGAATGACAGGTACTGTTTTTTGTGAGGAGATGGGATATGCTGAATATTTTTTATGGTGATATGCCGGAAGCCATCTACAATCCGGTGATTTATTTTAAAAATACTTATACGGATGAATGGATCACAGATAAACTTTCCAGAGAGATGATCAGGGATGTAGACCGGTCAGAGGTTATAGGGCCGAGAGTGATTGACAGCCCTGTTCTGGGCGGAATCTCGCCAAGAGAATTGTCGGGAGGGGTTAAGACCCTGATCGCGATCTATAAAATGCCGGAAAAGATATTTAACGCGTCTGCATGCGGCGATAACTGCGCCAAGTGGATCTTAAGGATCGGGGAGATGCAGGATGTGACTATTAATCTGCGCCATTTAATGGATTTTGGCGACGGGGCATTTGAGGTGAAGGTTCTCAACACAGGGCAGGTGGTTCACAATATGGATGAATTGCTTCCGATCGCGGGAATGATCGTTCGATAGGGGAGGAAAATATTTCATCAAAAATCGTCAGGCAGATGACAGGGATTGAGATGGTGTAAAAACGGTGAGGAGTCATGATCGAAAGGAGGAGTTATACATGAAACAATATCTTGCATTAGACTTGGGAGGAACCTACATCAAATACGCCCTCATGGGAGAAGACGGCGGGTTTCTCAAGCAGGGAAAGGCAAAGTCTCCCATGGACAGCATGGAATCTCTCATGGACACGATCCAGGAGATCGGAAGGGAGTTTGAAGGCCAGTACCAGGGGGCGGCGGTGTCCATGCCTGGCAGGATCGACACGAAGAAAGGGATCGCCTACACAGGGGGAGCCTTTCGGTTTATCAAGGACGCGCCTATGGGGCAGTATTTTGAGGAGCGGCTTCATGTGTCGGTGACAGTGGCCAATGACGGCAAATGCGCTGCCAGCGCGGAGGCATGGAGCGGGGCTCTGTCAGATGTTGACAGCGGGGCCGTGCTGGTTTTGGGGACAGGCATCGGCGGCGGAATCGTGCTGAACAAGAAAGTCTGGATGGGAAGCACATTTGGAGCAGGGGAGTTGTCATGCTTTGCCGCGGATCTGGCGAAACTGTCGGAAGGGATTCCGGATATTGGTAGCGAAAACGCCAAGGCAATGTGGAGCAGCTATACCTCCACAACAGGGCTTTTGCGGCTCTACGCCAAAAGAAAGGGATTGCCGGAGCGGGGACACGGCATAGACGGACTGGAATTTTTCAGAGCCTATGACGCAGGGGAAGCGGAGGCTGTTGAGGCTTTTGAGGAATTTGGACGCTACACCGCTGCGGGAATTCATGGGATACAGTCCGTGCTGGATCTGGAGCGGTTTGCCATTGGCGGCGGGATCAGCGCCCGGCCGGAGGTGACGGAAAAGATCCGTCAGTGTGTTGACCGGCAGTTTGAACTGATCCCGTTTACGCCTTTTGGAAAGCCGGAGATCGTGCCCTGTAAGTACGGCAATGACGCCAATCTTATCGGAGCTTTGTCTTTTCATTTACAGCGTATTTGAGATTGATCCCAGATCATGGCGGTGGGGAGGAAGCCTAGACTTCCTCCCTGTCGTCTTCTCTGGCCAGTTCTTCATAGCTGTCTCTCAGTACATTGCAGGACTGTTCCAGCCGCCCCAGCTCTTCCTGGGTCAGGGCCAGTTTCAGGACTCTCTGGACGCCGTTTTTGTTGATGATACAGGGGACGCCAGAGAATACGTCTGTCTGCCCATACTCGCCTTTGAGCATGGCGGACACAGTGAGGACGCTGCTTTCATCGCCGAATATGGCTCTGGTGATGCGGGTGAGCGCCATGCCGATGCCGTAGTAGGTGGCGTTTTTGGCCTCGATGATCTTATAGGCAGCTCCCTGGACTTCTGATTCAATCTCTTTTAGCCGCTCCCTGTCGATCTCCGGGTTCTCGTCGCACAGCTGGAGAATGGATTTGGTGGCTAATTGGGCCTGGCTCCAGGGAACGAATTCACTGTCCCCATGTTCTCCGAAGACGTAGGCGTGGATATTTCTCGGGTCTACCCGAAGATACTCCCCCAAAAGATACCGAAGCCTGGCGGTGTCCAGGGCCGTTCCGGTACCCAGGATCTTCCGGGGATTGAATCCGGAGAGTACATAGGTGATCTTTGTCATAATATCCACCGGGTTGGTGGCCACCAGAAAGATTCCGTCAAAGCCTGAGGCGGTCACAGGCTCTATGATGGAGCGGAACACTTTGGCGTTGCGCTTTAAGAGAGCCAGCCTGGTCTCCCCCGGCTTCTGGGCCACGCCCGCGCAGATCACTACGATATCCGCGTCTTTACAGTCCTCATACTCTCCGGCATAGATCTTCATGTTGGCGGCGGAGAAGGCCAGGCCGTGGTTGAGATCCATGGCTTCCCCTTCCGCCCGTTTCTTATTCAAGTCAATGAGAACCAGCTCGTCACAGGCGTTTTGGTTTAAAAGGGAGTACGCGTAGCTCATCCCCACCATCCCGGCGCCGATCAATACTACTTTCCGATTATCTGTTACCATGATTTGACCTCTTTTCTGCTCAGTTTAGATTTTCACATGGTTAGTATGTCAATATGTGGGGAAAGTATGAGAGGGAAATTAAGTTGAGTAGGGTATAGTGAGCAAAAGGCGAAGGTAGTCGTGGGGCCAGGCAGAGAAGGAGAGATGTCCCGTCCGGGTTCAGATATGCCAAACATTCCGATGAGCCCTTAAAGCGGGAAACACTCGGGGTGAGGCCCTCCTGTTTCCCTGGTCTCATCTCCATGGCATAAATTCACCCTGACGGGACATCTCTCCTTCTCTGCCTGGCAAAAGCAGGATTCGCCGGTCAGGGTTTGCTCACTTAAAGGTGGTTCCGGTAAGGGACGCTGCCGCAACTTTGCAGAAAAAATAGATGCTTTTTATGGTGTTAGTATATTGATGAGTGATGTTAGGGCGATATTGTTGCGAACTCGAAAGGATCTATATGATACACAAACCTTGCAGCCGATATAACAGATATCCTAAAATCCCGCTACAGAGTCGAAAACGCAACCCTACCGGAACCACCTAAAGTGAGCAAACCTTGGCCAGCGAATCCTGTTTTTGCCAATCAGAGAGGGGAAGGATGGTCCTGGCAGGGTGA
>CAJUFP010000172.1 GCA_910585645.1 uncultured Hungatella sp.
ATCCCTTATTCAGAGTGATGGAGATACAAAGGATCTGTGAAGTCACGGCAACCCCCGGTTAATATATAGAACGGGAAGGTGCCAACCTGAGCGAGAAATCGAACAATAAGAGGATTTGATGTAAAGTGATCAAGTCCGCAGTTCGCACTACGGACTTTTCGTTGTGTCTAAATGATTCCAAGGAGGAAAAACAAATGGAAAAACTGTTATTTACATCCGAGTCCGTGACAGAAGGACATCCGGATAAGATGTGCGACGCGATCTCCGACGCGATTTTGGACGCGCTGCTGGAGCAGGATCCCATGAGCCGGGTGGCCTGTGAGACCGCGGTGACCACAGGGATTGTGATGGTCATGGGAGAGATCACCACCAAGGCCTATGTGGACATGCAGAAAGTTGTCCGTGAGACCATCCGGGAAATTGGCTACGACAGGGCAAAATACGGATTTGACTGCGACACCTGCGGCGTCATCACTGCCATTGACGAGCAGTCCACAGACATTGCCATGGGCGTGGACAAGGCTCTGGAGGCCAAAGAGAATAAGATGAGCGACGCGGAGATTGAGGCCATCGGAGCAGGCGACCAGGGTATGATGTTCGGATTTGCCAGCAACGAGACTCAGGAGTATATGCCTTATCCCATCGCTCTGGCCCACAAGCTGGTGCGGCAGCTGACTAAGGTTCGCAAGGACGGAACTCTCACATACCTTCGCCCCGACGGCAAGAGCCAGGTGACCGTAGAGTATGATGAGAACGGCAAGGCGATTCGTCTCGACGCGGTGGTCCTTTCCACCCAGCATGACGAGAACGTAACCCAGGAGCAGATTCACGCGGACATCAAAAAATACGTGTTCGATCCCGTCCTTCCGGCTGACATGGTGGATGAGAACACCAAGTTCTTTATCAATCCTACGGGAAGATTCGTCATCGGCGGACCTCACGGGGACAGCGGATTGACAGGAAGAAAGATCATCGTGGATACATACGGCGGCTATGCCCGTCACGGCGGCGGCGCGTTTTCCGGCAAGGACTGCACGAAGGTGGACCGTTCCGCAGCCTACGCGGCCAGATACGTGGCAAAGAACATCGTGGCCGCGGGCCTTGCGGACAAGTGCGAGATCCAGCTTTCCTATGCCATCGGAGTGGCGCAGCCAACATCCGTCATGGTAGATACCTTTGGCACAGGCAAGGTGAGCAACAGCCGTCTGGTTGAGATCATCCGTGAGAACTTTGACTTAAGACCGGCAGGCATCATTAAGATGCTGGACCTGAGAAGGCCTATTTATAAGCAGACCGCGGCATACGGACACTTTGGAAGAAATGATCTGGATCTGCCGTGGGAGAAGCTGGATAAAGTGGAATTGCTGAAAAAGTATCTTGCATGATCGAAAAGAGACAGTATCATGGACTTGACGTGACAAAAGTGATCCTGGCAGTGCTTGTGAGCGCGCGGCATGTGATCCAGATCTTTTATCCTGCGGAAAGCAAGTGGCGCATGGTGATTGGAGGGTGGCTCTCTAACCTGGCGGTGCCGGGGTTCTTTGTCATGGCAGGTTTTCTCTTATTCAGGAAAGTGGAAAATGGCAGAACAAGAAAAGATCAGGCGGTCGTCAGGGCATATTGCCTGCGCATCGCGAAATTGACGCTGATCTGGTCGGTTCTCTATCTTCCGATTGAGGCGTTAAACTGGCTGGGAAAAGGAATCAGCTTGAAAGAGTGGGCATTGTACTACATGAAAAATTTCTTTTTCAGCCATCCTATGCCCCAGTTATGGTTTCTTCCGGCCCTTTTGACCGCGTGCCTGCTGGTGTGGCTTGGCTGTTTTGCGGGAATGAAGATCTGGCAGATCCTCACAGTGGGATGGATCTTGTTTTTAATCGGGTATGTTGGCGATAACAGCTACTGGGCCGGACGTCTTCCTTTAAAAATACAGGATATCCTGGGGATCTACAGCCAAACTTTTATTACCATGCGAAACGGGGTGTTTTATGGAACCTTCTATGTGGCAGTGGGCCTGTGGATCGCAAAAGCGAAAAAGCAGATTCCGTTTTGGCCCGCAGTGTTAGGCTTTGTGATCTCCGTGCTTGCGATGTACGCGGAGGTGGATCGGTTCGGCAACACGAATATGGTGCTGACAGCAGCGCCGGCAGCGTTTTTTATGGTATCGGCCGCGATCCGCGTTACATGGAAGGATCGGAAGCTATATTCCAGGCTGCGGAGCATGAGCCAGTGGATTTATTTGTCTCATGTATATTTTATCCATCTGTTTTCCCTGACGGCAAAGTGGAATCCCATTCCCCTTACGAAAAAAGGGATCATGGTGTCGGTTTTCGGGCCTATGGTGGTATTTTGCGCGGTGATGGTATGGCTGTCTGAGCACAGGCGGTTTTCATGGCTGAAAAAACTGGTTTAATAATAATGCGGGGCTGTGGCAAAATGGCGGATCGCCGGATTTTGTCACAGCCCCGTTTTTTGATTCCGCGCTTTTATTGGATCCGCCCGATACTTGGGAAGTAGCGGAAGAGAACTTTGGCAATGATCTTTTCTTTCTTTACAAATGTGTTTTTCCAAAAACGGGAGTCCGCGGAAAAGTTTCGGTTATCCCCCAGCATAAAATAGCAGCCCTCCGGGACTTCATAATGCAGCTCTTCCGGCGTCTCCATAGGTTCCTTGATGTAGGGCTCCTCTAAGGGGGTATCGGAGCCGTTTAAGTACACATGGCCGTCCCGGATGTCAACGGTATCCCCAGGCATGCCGATGACCCGCTTGACAAAGTAAGTTTTTTCCGTTACATCATCAGGAAAATAAAAGATAGCCACATCGCCCCGCTGCGGGTCGCTGAAATAGTAAGTAAGCCTGGAGCCGATGACCCGGTCGTGTGTCATGATGGTATTTTCCATGGAGGCGCTGGGCACACGGCTGTTGGCAATGATAAACCGGTTAAGTACAAAGGCGATCAGGGCGGCGATCACCAGAACCTGGATCCAGCTGATCAGCTCAGCCTTCCAGTTAAACGGTTCTTTTTCCGTAGGGTTAGGATTCTCTTTCATAATGTACCTTCTTTCTGTCTTATCTTTTTAGTGTAAATGACTTCCCGGTTTTGCGCAAGGACTTTTACAAAATGGTAAGAAAAAATTTGAGGAATTTTAAGACCAGATATGGTAAAATTAAGGGAAGGCCATTGTGGAAACCCGGGACAGACTGCAAGGAGAAGGATATGGAGAATACAGCGCGAAACAGACAGAACAAGATCATTGGGGCAGGGGGAGCGACGCTTTTGGCCCTGGCTGCGGCAGGGCAGCTGGGGGCCAGGAACATAGAGGGGTTCGCCAGTTGGTACTCCATACATATCTATTCCGTTATCGTGGCAGTGGTGGGACGGATCTGCGGGCTGCTCCCTGTGTCGGTGGTGGAATTCGGCCTGTACGCTCTGGGGGCAGCGTCCCTCTGGTATGTATTTGGCAGGAGAAGAGGGTGGTTTTGTATCGCTTCCCGGGCAGTGTTTCTTGTGGGGGCGGCGGCATTTCTGTACACCTTTAACTGCGGGATCAATTACTACCGACCGCCTTTTTCCAGCCAGCTGGATCTGGATATGAGGGAGTCGTCGGTGGAGGAGTTAAAGGCTCTGTGCAAATACCTTATAGAAAAAGTCAATGAGACGGTGGATGACAGTCCCTATGAGGCCAGGTGGGCCGTCTGGGGACGGGAAGCCATGACCGCGCTGGGGGAAGAGTATCCCGGCCTTTCGGGATATTATCCCAGGGCCAAGCCGGTTGCCGTGTCGTGGATCTTGTCCGTGCAGCAGTTAAGCGGGATCTACTCCCCCTTTACGGTGGAGGGCAATTACAACAGAGCCATGACTGCCTACAACATCCCCCACACCATCTGCCATGAGCTGTCCCATCTGCGGGGATTTATGAGGGAGGACGAGGCCAACTTTATCGGTTATCTGGCCTGCATCGGGTCTGACAGGAAGATCTTTCAGTACAGCGGTTATCTGACCGGGTGGGTCTATGCGGGCAATGCCCTGGCCCGCCAGGATATAGACAGCTACCGGGAACTTTACGGGAGCCTGGATCCCAGGGCTGTTGAGGACTTGCGTGACAATTCCATATTCTGGAACCGGTATGAGGGAAAAGTGGCCCAGGTGTCCAACCAGGTCAACGACACATATCTGAAGATCAATGACCAGAAAGAGGGTGTGAAGACCTATGGGCGGATGGTGGATCTGATGCTGGCTTATCACAGAGAGGAAGAAGAGTAGGTTTTCATTGTAATCGACATAAAATAATGGTAAAATAGAAAACATGAAACTATTACGGAGGGGGAACATTTATGGGCAAGACACTGTATGAGATGATGGATTGGGCGGGGATCGAAGAGCTGGTATATTCAGAGGCGGCGAATCCCCATGAGCTGCTGGGACCGCATATGACGGAGGAGGGGATGCTGGTGCAGGTATTTATCCCCACAGCCCAGGCAGTTACCGTGAAGATGGACGGGGGCGGCAAGGAGTTTCCCATGGAGAAGATGGAGGACCCGGGATTTTTTGCGGTTCTGATCCCAAGAAAGACTTTGGCGGATTACACCCTGTCAGTGACCTATGACAATGGGACTACCCAGGAGACGGGGGATCCCTATGCCTATGAGCCCCAGTTTGACGAGGCCAGGCTGAAAAAATTTGACGCGGGCATCTGCTATGATGTGTACGAGAAGATGGGCGCTCATGTCATGGAGATCAAAGGCGTAAAAGGCGTGTACTTTGCGGTGTGGGCTCCCTGCGCTATGCGGGTGAGCGTTGTGGGCGATTTTAATATGTGGGACGGCCGCCGCCACCAGATGAGACGGCTTGGGGATCACGGGGTATTTGAGCTGTTTATCCCCGGCCTGGACGCGGGCTGTGTCTATAAGTATGAGGTGAAGGCCAGAAACGGCGACGCTATGCTCAAAGCGGACCCCTACGGCAGCTACGCGGAGCTGCGCCCCAACAACGCGTCCATTGTCTGGGATATTGACCGCTATCAGTGGACAGATGACGTGTGGATGAAGGAGCGGGACAAGACAGATCATAAAAAGAAACCCATGTCTATCTATGAGATGCATCTGGGTTCTTGGATCCGCAAGCCCTTTGCCGTGGACGAGGACGGCAAGGAGATCGTGGGCAGCGAGTTCTACAATTACCGGGAGATCGCCGAGAAGCTGGCGGAGTATGTGAAAGATATGGGATATACCCATGTGGAGCTTCTGCCTGTGATGGAGCATCCCCTGGACGCTTCCTGGGGGTATCAGGTGACCGGATACTATGCACCTACCAGCCGCTACGGAACGCCGGATGATTTCCAGTATTTCGTGGATTACCTTCACGGACAGGGCATCGGCGTGATCCTTGACTGGGTGCCGGCCCATTTCCCCAGGGATCTGGCGGGGCTGGCCTGCTTTGACGGCACCTGCGTGTACGAGCACAGGGATCCGAGACAGGGAGCCCACCCCCACTGGGGAACTTTGATCTATAATTACGGAAGGCCTCAGGTGTCCAACTTCCTGATCGCCAATGCCCTCTACTGGGCGAAGAAGTTCCATGCCGACGGGATCCGCATGGACGCGGTGGCTTCCATGCTGTATCTGGATTACGGCAAGAACCCGGGCGAGTGGGTGGCTAATATTTACGGCGGCCATGAGAACCTGGAGGCTGTGGAGTTCTTAAAGCACTTAAATTCCATTTTCAAGAAGCAGACCAAAGGAGCCATGCTTATTGCCGAGGAGTCCACGGCGTGGCCGCAGATCACCGGAGATGTGAAGGAAGGGTCTCTGGGCTTTGATTACAAGTGGAATATGGGCTGGATGAATGATTTCCTGGGCTATATGCAGTGCGACCCCTATTTCCGGTGCCATCATTACGGCGGGCTGACCTTTAGCATGCTGTACGCCTACAGCGAGGATTTTGTGCTGGTATTCTCCCACGACGAGGTGGTCCATGGGAAGGGCTCCATCGCCGGGAAGATGCCGGGAGAGACTTTTGAGGCCAAGTTCTCCAACTTAAGAGCGGCTTACGGCTTCATGATGACCCATCCGGGCAAGAAGCTTTTGTTTATGGGCCAGGAGATGGGTCAGATCTCCGAGTGGAATGAAAATGAGAGCCTGCCGTGGAATCTCCTTGAGTACGATATCCACAAGCAGACAAAAGCGTATGTGAAGGATCTGAATCATCTTTACAGGGAGTATCCGGCGCTGTATGAGCTGGATTACGATCCGGACGGGTTCCAGTGGATGGACTGCGCCAGCAGCCAGGACAATATCGTTGTGTTTGTCCGCAAGACGAAAAAGCCGGAGGAGACTCTTCTGGTGGTGTGCAACTTCGCCCCGGTGCAGCATGACGACTATCAGGTGGGCGTACCCTTCCACGGCAAGTACAAGGAGATCTTTAACAGCGAGAGCGAGATCTACGGCGGATGCGGCGTGACGAACCCCCGGGTAAAGACTTCCAAGGCGGAAGAGTGCAGGGGCAGAGACGAGTCCATAAAGATCCAGCTGGCGCCTCTGGGCGTGCAGATCTTTACCTGTACGCCGGTGAAGGAGGTTAAGGCCGCGGAACCGAAGAAGAGCGGGAAGACGGCTGATAAGGCGGAGTCTGTGGCAGAGGGGAAAAAGGCGGTTAAGGCAGAGACTGCGGTAGAAGAGAAGAAGGCGGTTAAGAAAGAGGCTGCGGCAGAAGAGAAGAAGGCGGTTAAGAAAGAGGCTGCGGCAAAAGAGAAGAAGGCAGTAAAGGCGGAGGCTGTGGTCGAAGGAAAGAAGACGGCTAAGGCGGAACCTGCTGTGGAGGCAGGAAAAGAAGGGAAGAAAACGGTTAAAACACAGTAAACAGGAAGGAAGTTAACTGAAATGCCGGGGACAAGATTTCTGTGCGGGGATCTTTGTTTCCGGCTTACTGTTTATGGGCTTTTGGTGTATTATTTAGTGAGTAAATGGGCGAGTGTAGTCGTGATGCTAGTCAGAGAAGGGAAGGATGGTCCTGTCCGGGTTCAGATATGCCAAACATTCCGATGAGCCCTTAAAGCGGGAACCACTCGGGTATCAGCCCTCCTGTTTCCCTGGTCTCATCTCCATGGCATAAATTCACCCTGCCAGGACCATCCTTCCCTTCTCTGCCTGGCCCCACGACAATCCCCGCCCCCTATGCTCACTCAATCATATATCAATTCAAATACCCCGCAAGTAACATGTTTCCAGCGCCGCTATTCCCTGTCTTTTCCAGGTCTGACGATTAAAAAATAATTTTAAAAATTTATAAAAAAACCTCCCATTTT
>CAJUFP010000173.1 GCA_910585645.1 uncultured Hungatella sp.
CCCTTCTCTGTCTGGCTTCACGACAACCGCCGATTTACTCACTAAATAATATATCAATTCAGTTCCCCTGAATGGTAACGCGACGAGTGTAAAAAATGATAAAAAACACTTGCAAAAAAGACAAAAATGTAGTACCCTTATTACAGAAGAGATATCTTCAAAGATGAGACGAGTGACGGTTCCGACTCGTCGGTAAAATAAAAATTGACCGAGCGATGAGACGAGTGACGGTTCTGACTCGTCGGTAAAATAAAAATTGACCGAGCGATGAATCTGGCGGAAGAGTAAAAGCTTCCGCCTTTTTTTACTTTTCAGGAGAAATTTCATGACATTCAAAGAAGAATTTGATTTTCAGATCTTAAAGCTGACAGACACTTTCTATGAAGCTTACCCCAATCCGCCGTTTAAGGAGATCATGACAAAAAGACAGAGGGCATATGACTGCCTGCTGCTACAGACAGAGAAAGAACTTTTGGTCTGTATTCCCTATCGCAGCCACATTACCCATTCCAACGCGTATCATTTCAAGAACTCTGTCCGTTCAAGAAAATCTCGATCAGGCCTTGATTATTCGAAGGCAGTAATCATCAGGAACAAGGAATACATAAGCGGTGAAGACGCGGTGATCGATCATGATGAGTTTAGAGAGACCATCGAAAACATAAGCAGGATCAAGTCAGAGGCAACGCGGTTTGTTGAGGAATACTGTGATCATATCCGGGGAAGACATGTCTTGCATGAAAAAGAATTCCGGCGTAGGTATCAATATTCGCCGCTTAAATATTTTCATAAGGAATTGGCGCTTGATTTCCCGTCATAGCGGCCTTGCGCTTTCGCGGAGAGGATGCTATACTTTATTCCAGAAAAAGGAAACGCGGGAGATACTTATGGATCATATGGAAAAAGATATGCTGGATTATCTTGCCAGCGCCCAGAAGGTGCTGGTGGGCATAGGCGGGGAGTGGAAGAAGGGAAGGCATCCTGACATTTTTCGGGCTTATGACATCCTTGGCCGTTTGTTGAAAGAAAAGGATTATTTTATCGTGACCACCAATACGGACGCGGCTATTTACGACAGCAGCCTTGATGGGGAGCGGATCGTGGCTCCCTGCGGCAATGAGACGTGGCGTCAGTGCTCAAAGGCGTGTACCAAGGATATCTGGGAGCCGGGGGAGATCCCGGACGATATTTGTCCTCACTGCAAAGCGCCTCTGACAGGCAATACCAGGGAGGCAGAGACGTATATTGAGGAGGGATATCTGCCCCAGTGGCAGAAGTATACCAGGTGGCTGACCATGACCATCAACCGGGAGCTTCTGGTGCTGGAGCTGGGGGAAGGGTTTCAGACCCCAACGGTGATCCGGTGGCCGTTTGAAAAGACCGTGTATTTTAACCGGAAAGCGCGCATGTACCGGGTCCATGAGAGCTTAAGCCAGGTAACCCAGGAGATCGGTGAGCGGGCGTGGGCGGTAGCGGAAAATTCCGTGGAATGGGTGGGAAAGCTGGAAAAGCTGTTGTAATTTCAGGGGGAATTTTGTATAATAAGGAAGCGTACTGTGCGCAGGTCAGCAGAGGGCGCTGATTGCGGATGATTTATTCACCGGAATTTAGGTAAGGCTGTGCTGGCAGAGAGATTAACCCATAAAAAGGGGAAGATAGCATGATTGCGGTCATAGATTATGATGCAGGAAATTTAAGGAGCGTGGAGAAAGCGTTTCTGTCTCTGGGGGAACAAGTGTCTCTCACCAGGGATAAGGAGCAGATCCTTTTGGCGGACAAAGTGGTGCTTCCGGGGGTGGGAGCTTTCGGGGACGCTATGGCAAAGCTGGATCAGTACGGACTGAAAGAGGTGATCCGTCAGGTTGCCAGCCGGGGGACGCCGTTTTTGGGGATCTGTCTGGGATTACAGCTGATGTTTGAGAGCAGTCAGGAGAGCGAAGGCGTGGCCGGACTGGGGCTTTTGGAAGGCAGGATCTTAAAGATCCCTGACTGTGCCGGGCTTAAGATTCCCCATATGGGGTGGAACAGCCTGGATATCAGGCCGGATTCCAGACTGTTTGCCGGGATCCCCCAGGGGGCGTACGTTTATTTTGTCCACTCCTATTATCTGAAGGCAGAGGACGAGGAGGCTGTGGCGGCTTCTACAGAGTACGGGGTCCATATTCACGGGGCGGTGGAGCGGGGGAATCTGTTTGCCTGTCAGTTCCATCCGGAGAAAAGCGGTGATACGGGCCTTAGGATCTTGAAGAATTTTGTGGATTTATAAGTGGGGCGCGGAGCGCGGCGGAGGTGCGTATGTTTACAAAGCGGATCATTCCCTGTCTGGATGTGCATAATGGCCGGGTGGTAAAGGGAGTTAATTTTGTGAATCTGAAAGACGCGGGCGACCCGGTGGAGATCGGAGCGGCTTACGGAAAAGCGGGGGCTGACGAGCTGGTGTTTTTGGATATTACCGCTTCCTCGGACGCCAGGGCCACTATGGTGGACATGGTGCGGCGGGTGGCTGAGACTGTGTTTATCCCATTTACCGTAGGCGGCGGGATACGGACTGTGGAAGACTTTAAAAGGCTTTTAAGGGAAGGCGCGGACAAGATCTCCGTAAATTCATCGGCCATCGATGATCCGGAGCTTATCAGCGCCGCGGCGGATAAGTTCGGAAGGCAGTGCGTGGTGGTGGCCATTGACGCCAAGCGGCGGGCGGACGGCTCAGGGTGGAACGTGTACAAGCATGGCGGGCGGATCGACACAGGGCTGGACGCGGTGGAGTGGGCGATGAAGGCGGACCGCATGGGAGCCGGGGAGATCCTTCTGACCAGCATGGACCGGGACGGCACCAAGGCTGGTTATGACTGTGAGCTTACGGCGCGGATCGGGGAGAATGTGTCGGTGCCGGTCATCGCGTCGGGAGGCGCCGGGACCCTGGAGCATTTTTATGACGCCTTGACTGTGGGAAAGGCAGATGCTGTTTTGGCGGCTTCCCTGTTCCATTATAAGGAGTTGGAGATCAAGGAACTGAAAAAGTATCTGGCTGGCAGAGGCGTGTCGGTGCGGATCTGAGGAAAGAAACGGAAGGTTTGGGAATACACTGAAAAAGGATAAAGAAGGGATAATCATGGGAGCGATACAGAACGATTGGCTGGAGGCTATAGGGGACGAGTTTAAGAAACCTTATTATAAGGAGCTGTATGACTTTGTGAAGGCGGAGTATAGCGCCACGGCAGTGTATCCGCCGTCGGACGACATTTTTAACGCGCTGCATCTGACGGCGCTTAAGGATGTAAAGGTACTGGTGCTGGGGCAGGACCCGTATCACGGGGCAAACCAGGCCCATGGCCTGTCCTTTTCCGTGCTGCCGGGACAGAAGATCCCCCCGTCTCTGCGGAATATCTACCAGGAGCTTCACGACGATCTGGGCTGCTATATCCCCAACAACGGGTATCTGGAGAAGTGGGCAAAACAGGGCGTGCTGATGTTAAATACCGTGCTGACGGTGCGGGCTCACAAGCCAAACTCTCATCAGGGAAAAGGGTGGGAGCATTTTACAGATGCCATTATTGAAGCGGTAAATAAGGAGGAAAGGCCCATCGTGTACCTGCTCTGGGGGCGTCCGGCTCAGAGCAAGATCCCTATGCTGAACAACCCGAGGCATCTGATCTTAAAGGCGCCTCATCCAAGTCCCTACTCGGCGGACAGAGGGTTTTTCGGGTGTCGGCATTTTAGTCAGGCCAATGAGTTTTTGCGCTCCAACGGGCAGGAGCCCATTGACTGGCAGATTGAGAATATCTAGAGGAGAGTGTGAATGAGCGTTATTGAGGTATTGAAAGTTCTGGTCTTCGGAATCGTGGAGGGGTTTACGGAATGGCTGCCCATCAGCAGCACGGGCCACATGATCCTGCTGGACGATCTGATCCATCTCAATGTAACTGATGAGTTTCGGGAAGTGTTTATGGTAGTGATCCAGCTGGGAGCGATCCTGGCTGTGGTGCTTTTGTATTTTAAGAAGCTGAATCCCTTTGTCTCCATGAGGTCTTTGAGGGAAAGGGATATGCGGGGAGTCTGGCCTGTGGGCGGTGTCTTTGGCGTGAAGCGGCATACCATGATCCTTTGGGTCAAGGTGGTGATCGCCTGCCTTCCGGCGGCTGTTGTGGGAATACCGCTGGATGACTGGATGGAGGCTCATCTGCGCAGCAGCTATGTGGTGGCGGCCACGCTGATCCTATACGGGATCCTGTTTATCGTGGTGGAGAACAGAAATTACGGCCAGAGGCCCGCGGTGGAGCGGACAGGGCAGATCTCCTACAAGCTGGCGCTGTTTATCGGGCTGTTTCAGGTGCTCTCCCTGGTTCCGGGAACTTCCCGGTCAGGAGCTACTATCCTGGGAGCCATGGTTCTGGGGTGTTCCAGAAGCGCGGCGGCGGAGTTTTCCTTCTTTTTGGGGATACCGGTCATGTTTGGAGCCAGCCTTCTCAAACTGGTGAAGTTCGGCTTTGGATTCACGGCTGCAGAGGTCTTTATTCTGATCTTTGGCATGGTGGTGGCATTTCTGGTGTCTGTGTACTCCATTAAATTTTTGATGAGTTATATCAGGAGAAATGACTTTAAGCTGTTCGGTTATTACCGGATCGCGCTGGGAATCGTGGTTCTCTTGTATTTTGGGATAAAGGCGGTCATGGGACTTATGGCCCAGGCATAAGAAGGCGAAAAGAGAAAGGTGGAAGATCCTTTGTTTGATGGAGGGATCTTTCACCTTTATTTGCGGTTGTTATGTAGTTATAGCGACACGCCGGCTTACGGAGCGAATAGCCTGGTGATCCGTTTCTCGGCGCTGCTCTCGTCAATGCCGTTAAAGAAAAACATCTGTGTCTTTTCATGGGTGTCAAAACCTTGTATCATCTCGTCGTAATCCTTCACGTTCACTCTGGATGCTTCATATTCAACGAATATATCACAATCACAGGAGTTAGCAGTGGTAATGAGTACGCTCAATGGAATAGGATGGCACCGTTGGCGAATATCCATCGTTTTCCGTAACATAATCCCCGCCTCCTTATTTGGGAAAACCTTTGTGTGACCTTTGATATACTATGAGGACATTGTATCACGCAATAGCAAAAAATACAAGCGAGGAGACGGAAAAAAAGTAAAGAATTTGTAAGGTTTCGGTAAATTGATACTATTTTTCAAACAAATTAAAAAATTTAAAGCCCTTCTGCAATCTCGTAAATAAGCTTCTCGGAATCTTCCCAGCCGAGACATGGATCTGTGATGGATCTGCCGTAACAGTGCTCACCGATCTTCTGACTGCCGGATTCAATGTAGCTTTCGATCATGACGCCTTTTACCATGTCCCGGATCTCCGGGGAATGGCGGCGACTGTGGAGCACCTCTTTTACGATCCGGATCTGCTCCATATATTGCTTTCCGGAGTTGGAGTGGTTGCCGTCCACAATGCAGGCCGGATTTTTAAGTTCCCGTTTGCTGTAGAGCTCATGAAGCAGGATCAGGTCCTCATAGTGATAGTTTGGAAGATTCTGGCCGTGTTTGTTCACCGCTCCCCGGAGAATGGTGTGGGCCAGAGGGTTGCCTGGAGTCTTTACTTCCCATCCGCGGAAGATAAACTCGTGAGAACCCTGGGCAGCTACCACGGAGTTGAGCATAACGGACAGATCGCCGCTGGTAGGGTTTTTCATGCCCACCGGCACGTCGCAGCCGCTGGCTACCAGACGGTGCTGCTGATTCTCCACAGAGCGGGCTCCCACGGCTATGTAGGACATGAGGTCATCCAGGTAGCGCAGGTTTTCCGGGTAAAGCATCTCGTCGGCAGTGGTCAGGCCTGTTTCCTGAACCACATGCATGTGCATCTTGCGGATGGCGATGATGCCCTCATACATATTGGGCCGCTTTTCCGGGTCAGGCTGATGCAGAAGTCCTTTGTAACCCTCCCCGGTGGTGCGGGGCTTGTTGGTGTAGACCCGGGGGATGATGATCAGTTTCTCTTTTACTTTGTCCTGAATCGGAGCCAGGCGGCTGACGTAGTCGCAGACCGCGTCCTCATTGTCAGCGGAGCAGGGGCCGATGATTACCAGAAATTTGTCACTCTTGCCGGTAAGTACCTGCTTGATCTCTTCATCCCGCTTTTCTTTTAATTCTGCCAGCCCTGTGGGGAGTGGAAACTGCTCCCGGATCTCTGCCGGACTGGGCAGCTTATTCATAAATTCAAGTCCCATGGTCGTTCTCCTTATGTCTGATTATTTGCCGGCTGTTTCCTGGGTTTGGGGACAGCCGACGCTTGTGCGCTTTAAAGCGTCAACTTATTATAATACAGGGAAGCAAAAAAAGCAAAATATTTTTATCCGGATCCGGCCCGTTTACATGGGGGTATTGTCAAAATCACAGATCCCGTCATCATTTAGATCCATGTGTTCATGAGACGGACCGGTATAAAATTCTTTGCCCACCACATTGCTTACATGGCGGCTTTCCTCAATAGCCTGGGACAGAAGACGGCGGACCTCCAGGGGCTTTTTAATGTTTTTCAGCGTGATCTCAGGAGTGGTATCTACCTTTGTCTTCAGGATAATGTCCCCGGTGCCGAAGAGCTTACCGGCCAGGGTTTGGCGGAAGGTCAAATCCACAATGCGGTAAAGAAGGGTCTCTTCCAGGGTCGTGTTGAGAAACCCCTCTTTTATCATGAGGCGCTCGTCTTCTATGTAATAGGTGGTGAAACTTAAGGGAAACCAGAGATGGTGTTTTTTATCTTTCCATAAATATCCGGTTTGATCTGACATAGGATCATCCTTCTTTCTTTTTTCATTTTGTATGATTAGTGTACCACAGGTGAGAGGGGATGTCACGCAGGATTTCCGGCTTTGATCGTGTAACTTTACCTGGGGATCCATATGGACAGACTTTCCCCTTCCCCCATTCTTCATCTCTTACCCGCATATCCCTCTTATTGCTGCCTGGA